>CAXUDC010000110.1:2208-11756 GCA_964249685.1 uncultured Acidobacteriaceae bacterium | reverse complement strand
CTGTTTCAGCGCGATCAGCGGGCGCACGAGGAGAAGAGCCATCGGACGCTGCGGCAGGTGGGGCTGGGGGGGCAGATCCTGTCGGACCTGGGGATCCGGAGGATTCGCCTGCTGACGAACACGCCGACGCACGTGCCGGCGCTGCAGGGATTTGGGATCGAGATTGTGGAGCAGGTTCCGGTGCGGTCGGCTTAGCGTGGCAGGTTGGTTGGATCACCCCGCGGTTTGTGATACGTTCAAAGTACAGCAAAAAGAGGGGAAAGGTGCGACGGTCTGTGCGCCTCAATCGAGTGAACCAGGTCAGGTCCGATGCCATTTAATTCGTTCAAGTACCTTTGGCTGTTCCTGCCGATTGTTGTTCTTGTGTGTATTGCGTTACGGAAGTTTATGGGGCCCACGGCGGCCCGGGTGTGGATTCTTGGCGCCTCGATCCTCTTTTATGGGTATACCAAGCCGACGGACCTGATCTACCTGGCACTGTCGATCGTGGCTAACTGGCTGATTGCAGTCGCGATGGGCCAGGCGGAGATGCCGAACCGCAAGCGCATTCTGGTCAGCGGCCTCGTGTTGAACGTGGTCTATCTTTGTATCTTTAAGTACCTTGCCTTCTTCACCACGATCGCGGCGCCGGTGCTGCCGAGCGCGTTTCACCTGCCGCCGCTGGCGTTTCCGCTGGGCGTGAGCTTTTTTACGATCACGCAGATCATGTACCTGGTGGACTCTTATGAGGGAATCCTGGATGCGGGCTCGCTGTTCGATCATGCGTCGTTTATCGCGTTTTTCCCCTACCTGATCTCCGGTCCGCTGGGTCGCGCGAAGCGAATGCGGCACCAGTTCAACGACTTTGGCGGCAAGGATGGCGAGCGCGCGGAGATGATCTCGCGCGGCGTCTTTCATTTTTCGATCGGTCTGTGCAAGAAGGCGCTGGTGGCGTCGGCGTTTGCGCAGATTGCGAGCTGGGGTCCGGCCGCGGTGCCGAACCCCTCGGCCGCCGAGCAGTGGCTGTTTTCGGTCGCGTACATGATGGAGCTGTACTTCGACTTCAGCGGCTACTCGGATATGGCGATCGGGTCGGCGATGATGCTGGGCATCGAAATTCCACGGAACTTCGACGCACCATTCCGCGCGACGAGCATCACGGAGTTCTGGACGCGCTGGCATATCTCGCTGAGCCAGTTCATTACGACGTACCTGTTCACGCCGATGTTCAAGTCGTTCAAGAAGCGGACGCTGGTAGCCTCGTCGATCTGCACGTTTATTGCGATGGGCATTGCGGGGCTGTGGCATGGCGCAGCGTGGACGTTTGTGGTGTATGGCATGCTGCACGGGATTTACCTGGGGATCAACAACTACTGGCGCAAGAAGAAACTGCCGCATATTCCCGCGTTGGTCGGGTGGCTGCTGACGTTCGTTGCGGTCGATATTGCGGATATCTTCTTCTCCGCGACGTCGGTGAGGAAGGGGGCGGCGGAGACGTTTGCGCTATTCAACCCGCAGCATGCGCTGTCGTTGAAGCACCTGGAATTTCTTACGGTCTATAACTTTCCCTGGTGGGAGGCGGCTGTGCCGTTGGGAGTCGCGATGGTGCTTTCGATCTTCGGTCCCTCGTCCGAACAACTGGCGCGCGACTTCCGGCCTACGCGTTTGAACTGCGCCTGCGCGGCCGGGCTGGCGCTGGTCGGGTTTCTGTTTACGAATTCTACCGGGGCTGTTCCCTTTATTTACTTCAAGTTCTAAAGAGAGCGCCAGGGCTAAAGCCCCTTCATCGCTATCGACTTATTCGTGGGACTGAAGTCCCATGCTTCCACCCAAGTACTTACGCTAAGGCTCAACTATGACCGTGACCGTTGCACCGTCTACGCCCGACTCCCCCAGGACGATGAGCGCCCGAAGCTGGGTGGTGATGAACTTTGCAATTTTGCTCGTGGTGGTGGGGTTGAACCTGCTGGTGGCGTGGAAGGTGGACCTGTTCGGCCTGCTGCGCGATGCGCGGGGGCGGTCGATCCATACGTCTCGCCATGAGCGGCAGGCCAAGTACCTGTTGAACTTTCACTACGTTCCGGAGAACTTCGACGCGCTGGTGATCGGGAACTCGTCGTCGCTGAACTGGCGGCTGGACGGGCTGACCGGGTACCACTTCTATAACGAGTCGCTGCTGAGCGGCGACGGCGTGGAAGAGAATATGTTCGTCGAAAAGGCGCTCGAGACGGGCCACTTCAAGGTTGCGCTGATGAGCATCTCGCGCGGTTTGACGGACCGGCGCGACAAGCAGGATGGGCTCGATGAGGCCTCGCCGAAGGAGGCGCTGGGCTCGTTTTACGAATATGTGATGATGCTGGACCGGGTGGCGCATCCGCACTCCGACTATGGCGCGAATGGCTGCTGGCAGATCGCGGGGACAACGCCCGAGCCGCCGAATTACTCGAAGATCTTTCCGGTGAGCCCGCTCGAGCAGGAATCGCTGCAGGACTATGTTCAGCTGGCGAACGACCTGCTGAAGCGTGGGACGCGGATCGTTTACTTTATTCCACCGCACTTTGGGCTGGGGGTGCCGCGTTGCCGGGAGATTCTGGATGGGTACGACCGCTATCTGCTGGCGCGGCTGCCGCCGGGGCCGGTGATGAACTTTGACGCGGATGAGTATGCCTGGATTCATGACAATCCAGCATTTTTTATCGATGAGGATCACCTGAGTCCGGCGGGGGCGGATGTGGTCACGAAGATTGTGAATGAGAAGATGCATGAGTTTCTACGGGATCGGTAGGTTAGGGTGTCGTGCAGCACCGGGCGAAACGCAGATCCTACGGCATGACGACAAAATGCAAGTGCGCTCCCAATCTGAGCCGGCTTTGCCCGCGGAACTCCGTCAACAGCGCCTGGGCTAAAGCCCGTTGTTGCGTGGAAGTCGTTCATGGGACTAAAGTCCCATGCTTCCACCCTACCGTCTAACGAGAGGTCACGGTCAGGTTCAGGGTGACGGTTTGGGTGAGCTGGACGCCGCTGGTGGAGCTTGCGGTGACCGTGTACTGGTAGGTCCCAGTGGGGGTGTAGCGCGCATTGGGGTCGGCGCTGGTGCCGCCGCAGCCGAGCGTGGTGAAGGCGTAGAGCATTAGGAAGAGAGCCGGAAGCTGGCGGCGGCGGAGCAGAAAGGCCGCCGGCAGCAGGACGCAGATGAGCAGCGCGCGGTGGTTGAAGGGGCCAGGCTGCAGCGCTGCGATTGAGGTGATGGTGTTGATGGTGGCGACGGACGTAAGGGGCGCGCCGTTCAAGGTGAGCGAGGCGGGGGAGATCGAGCAGCTGGCGTACTGGCCGGCGGAGATCGCCGTACAGGTGAGCGCGACGTTGCCGCTGAACCCGCCGCCGGGCGTAACGGTGAGGGTGTAGGAGGCGGGACGGCCGCTGGCGACCGAGGCCGGGGCGGAGTTGGCGCCGTTGACGGTGAGGGTGAAGGAGCCGCTTGCGATGCCGGTGCCGGTGAGGGGTACGGCCAGGGGCGAGGCAGGGTCGGAGCTGGTGACTGTGACGGTGCCGGCGCGCGGGCCTGTGACTGCAGGCGTGAAGGTGACTTGCGCGGTGCAGCTCGCGCCGGGGGCAAGCGTGGCGCTGGGGCACGGGATGGAGACGGAGTAATCGCCCGAGGCGGTGAGGGCGAGGTTGGTGATGGGCGCGGTGCCGGTGTTGGCGAGGGTAAGACTGAGGCTGGACGGGATGCCGACGACGACGCTGCCGAACGCGAGGCTGGCGGGCGTGACGGACAGCCGGGATTGCAGGCCGACGCCGGTGAGTGGAACGGTGAGGGGCAGGGTGGAGGCGGAGCTCGCGACCAGGAGCGTGCCCGGGCGGGTGCCGGTGGCGATGGGCGAGAAGGTGACCTGCACGGTGCAGCTGGCGCCGGCGGCGAGTTGCGCCCCGGCCGCGGGACAGGTACCCGCGGCTGCGTAGTCTCCGGTGGCCGAGATGCCGGCGAAGGTGATGGGGGCGGCGCTGGTGTTGGTGATCTGCACGGGCAGGCGCGAGCTGCTGCCGACGATGACCGAGCCGAAATCGAGTGTGGAGGGCGTGAACACGAGCGGCGAGGCGGTGCCGACGCCGAAGAGCGAGACGAACTCGAGCGAGGTGCTGGAGTCGGACAGGATCTCGAGCGATGCGGTGTGGATGCCGGCGGTCTGCGGTGTCTGCTGCACATTGAGCGTGCAGGGGTCGCCGGCGAGGACGGTGGCGCAGTTGCCGGTGGCGGTGAAGTCTGCGGTGCTGAAGAGTTTTTTGACGTGCAGCGCGGCCGAGCCGGTGTTGGTGAGCGTAACGGCCTGCGCGGGGGAGGCGTTGCCGACCGAGGCCGCGGGGAACACGAGCGAGTTCTGCGAGAGCGTGTAGGTGGCGAGCGGAACCGCGTTCGAGGGGCTGGAGACGGTTGTGGGGGCGGCCTGGCCGGTAAGCGAGACGACGTCGGGGCTCGAAAGTGCGTCGCTTTCGACGGTGAGGGTGCCGGCGTCGGTGATGACGGCGGGCGAAGGAGTGCCGGTGCCGACCTGGTTGGTGGGCGTGTAGGTGAGGGTGACGGTGCAGAACTGGCCTGCGGCGAGAGCAGTTCCGCAGGTCGTGGTGGAGAGAAAAGGCGGGGCGCTGGTGACGCGGCGAACGGTCAGGGGCGCGGTGCCGAGGTTGCTGACGGAAAAGGTCTGGGCAGCGGTCTGGCCGGAGGCGACCTGGCCGAAGTTGTAGATGCCGTTCGAGATAAGGGCGCCGGAGAGGCTGAGCGTTGCGGTTCCGGTGCCGAAGGCCTCCAGGTAGCCGATGCCGGTGAGGGCGGCGGAGCCGTCTGTCGGGGTGGCCTGGGCGAGGACGGTGCCGGCGGCTTCTCCGTTGGTGAGGGGCATGAAGGCGACGGAGAAGGTGCAGGAACCGCCGGCCGCGAGCGTCATGCAGGGCTCGCCCAGGAGCATGTACTGGCGCGGTAGATCGACGTTGAGCGC
Source organism: uncultured Acidobacteriaceae bacterium (assembly GCA_964249685.1). Classification (GTDB taxonomy): domain Bacteria; phylum Acidobacteriota; class Terriglobia; order Terriglobales; family Acidobacteriaceae; genus Edaphobacter. The sequence continues at coordinate 6,783 of CAXUDC010000110.1, read as the reverse complement.
GAGGGTTTTTGCAGTGAGATTGTTGACGGTCAGGCTGCGCGAGACGCCCTCGCTACCGACGCTTGCGGCACCGAAGGTGTTGAGCGCGGGCACGATCTGCAGGCCGGCGTTGGCGCTGGTGTAGCTTCCGGTGAGCGCGATGGGGAAGGTGCCGAGGGTAGTTGGGACCGAGAGTGTATCGACCATGGGCGCTGGGCCGGGGGTGTAGGTGACGGTGAGGGTGCAGCTTGCGGCGGGGAGCAGGGTGGCGCAGGTGCTGGTGGAGGTGAAGGCGGAGGTGGCGGTGGTGGGGGTGCCGATCGTGAGCGGCGTGCTGCCGGTGTTGGTGAGGCGGACCTGCTGGGTGGTGGAGGTCGCGCCGGGGACATTGACGAAGGTGAGGGCGGCGGGGTTCAGGGCGAGGCCGGGGTCGGGGGTTCCGGTACCGGACAGGGTGGAGGTGGCCGTGAGGGCTCCGGCGGTGAAGGTGACGGTGCCCGTCCGAGTGCCGGTTGTAGCGGGGGAGAAGGTGAGCTCGAACTCACAGGAGGCCCCGTAGGCGAGCGTTCCGGTGCAGGCCTGGGCGCCGGTGGGGGTGTTGGACGGGGCAAAGTCCCCGGTAAGGGTGGGGCCGGTCAGGGTGACGGCTGCGCCGGTCGCGGAGGCGTTGGTCAAGGTAAACAGGAGGCTGCCGCTGGTGCTGTGGACGGCGACCGCGCCGAAGTCCTGCGCGGCCGGCGTGAGCAGCAGGCCGCTGACCGGGAGCCCGGTGCCGGTGAGCGCGAGGACGTAGGGCGTGCCCGCCGCGGCCGAAGACAGGGTCAGGGTGCCGGGTTGCGCGCCAACGGCGGTCGGCAGAAAGCGGATGGCGAGGTAGCAGTTGGGACAGGGGCCGGTGACGGAGAGCGAAAAGGCGCCGGCCGCGGGGGAGGTGGGGGCGGTCCCGTTGTTCTGCACCAGGGCGACCGTGTAGGGGCCGGTGACCGTGGCGGTCAGCGAACTGAAGGGAACGGCGATGGGATAGAACTTCGTCGCGGGCTGGCCGAGCGGAGCGCTGCCGGCGTCGAGCGTGCCGTTATTGGCGGGGAGGATGGCCGTTCCCGTGCCGCTCAGGTTGACGTACGCGGGGCTGGTTCCGGCGCCGGCGGTGACGGCGAGCAGGCCGGTGCGCGCGCCGGGCAGCCCCGGCACGAAGTTGATGGCGACAGCGCAGGTGGCGCCGGCGGGCAGGCTGGCGGGGCAGCTGGTGGTCTCGGCGAAGTCACCCGTGAGGGCGAGCGTGAGTGGGAACGGGGTGGTGCCGGTGTTGGTGATGCCGACGTTCTGGGTGACGCCGGAGACGGCGGTAACGGCGACGGCGTTCGAGAAGACGAGCGTGGCCGGGGTGACGGTCAGGTTGGGGTTGACGGTGGTGCCGGCGGCGGTGCGGGCGGGCAGGGTCTGGCCGGTGAGCAGGACGGTGAGGCCCTGGTCGAGGACGATGGTGGCGGAGTCGCTGGTGGGGGATTTGGGGTTGGCGTAGTCGATGCGAATGCGGCAGACGGTGGCGGGAAGGAGCGTGGCGGGGCAGCCGTCCGCGATGGTGAAGTTGGTGCTGGCCGGGAGCGTGACGGCGGCGTGGCTGAAGCTCTGCGTGGAATTATTGGAGAGATAGAGGTAGCGCGGCAGCTTGAGGCCGCCGGCGAACTGGGTGCCGAAGTCGAGCTCGGACGCGGAGAGGCTGAGCGCGGCGGCCTGGCCGTAGGCGGTGAGCGCGAGCGAGCGGGAGGCAATGGTCCAGTCGCCGGTCTGGGGGCCGTCCGAGCCGGCGTTGTTGGAGGCGGTAAAGGCGAGGGTGATGTGGCAGGTTCCACCGGGAGCGAGGAGCTTGTTGGTGATGGCGCCGGAGGTGGTGCAGTCGCTGGAGAACTCGGAAAATGGCGTGAAGCCGGTGGAGGTGAAGCTCTGGCTGGCCGTGCCGAGATTGGTGACGGTGACGGTCTGGGTGGCGGGCTGGCTGGCGGAGCTTACGATGCCGAAATCGAGCTCCCTGGGGTGGATGGCGACTGTGCTCTTGGGCGCGGTGTAGGCGGGAAAGGCGAGGGTCTGGGGTGCGGAGTTGGCGGCGCTGGCGGTGAGGGTTCCGGCGCTGCCGCCGCTGAGCAGCAGGCTGCAGACGGCGCCGGGGGCCAGGGTGCCTGGGCAATCGGTGGCGACGTTTCCGGTTGTGGAAGCGAGCTGAACGCCGGTTGCGGCGGCGGAGCCGAGGTTGCGCACGGTGACGAAGGGCAGGTCGTCACCCGCGAGGACGAGCGCGGCGGCGCTGGTGGGGGTGAGCTTGGCGAGGTAGGCGGCGGACCCGGCGCAGAGGCTGCCCTGGCAGGTGGCGGCGGTGAGCTCGGCATTTTTGAGGGTGGAGGCGAAGACGGCGGTGCTGCGCACGGGCAGGTCGTAGGTCTCGGAGGCGAGGAGGCTGGAGCTGGCGGTGGGCTGGACGGCGCCGGCGATGAGGGGCTCGCCGGCGGGGTCGACTGCGAGGCCGGCGATGGTTGCCGGGAGGCTGGCGTAGGTGGCGTTAGTGGTGGGCAGGCCGCCGAAGCGGGCGGTCTGGTCGATCGCTCCCTGGGCGTTGACGCGGACGGCGAACCCGGAACCCTCGCCGGCGAGCGCCTGCAGCGGGAGTTGCGGGTAGGCGAGGGTTCCATCGACCCAGACCGCACCGCCGGCCGCGGGCGCGACCTGCGATTGCGTGCCCGGCGCGATCAGCACGCTGCTTTGGACGGAGCTGCCGTCGAGCGGCAGGCGCAGCAGGACCTGGTAGTTGAGCGGGACGAGCGGCATCGCGACCGTGTCTACGGGGAACTGGCCGAGTGCGACCGAGCCCGCGGCGAGCAGCGTCGTGCCGGTGGAATCGAGCGCGAGCGAGGTGAGGCCCGCGCCGGGGATGAAGGTGGAAAAGGTGAGGGCGTCGCCGGCGGGGGTGAGTTTGGTCAGAAAGCCGGAGGGGTTCGAGAGGATGGCCGGCACGAGCGCGGCGACCGTGGGGAAGCCGGAGGCGCTGGTGAAGCCGGCCACGTAGGCGTTGTCGGCGGCGTCGGCGATGAGGGCGGCGGGGGTGGTGTCGCCGGATGCGCCGGTGAGATAGGTCGCGTAAACAAGGGTGGTTCCGGAGGCGGAGAAGCGCTCGACGAAGCCATTTTGCGAGCTGCCGTAGGCGGGTGCCTGCTGGATGCCGTTCGCGGTGACGGGCAGGTTGGCCGCGTAGGTGAGGCCGGTGACGAAGACGGCGTCGGCGGTGGCGGCGAGCGCGGTCGCGGCGATTTTGCTGCCGCCGGTGAAGCTGACGAAGAGCGGGTTCAGCGAGGCGTCGAACTTGGCGACGAAGCTCTGGGTGGAGTTGTCGGTGCGGTTGGGGATCGCGGCGCCGAAGGTGGCGTTGAGGCTGGTGGAGGTGCTGGTTCCGGTGACGTAGACGTTGCCCGCCGGGTCGAGCGCAAGCGCAACACCGACATCGCCCTTGGCTCCGAACAGCGCCTGGGCGAGGAGGGTGGTGGCGGAGTTGTCGGTTTTAAGGACGCGCACGCCGTCCTTCTGGTCGAGCAGCAAATAGAGATTGCCGGTGGGGTCGGTCTGGACGCCGTTGATTTGACCCTGCGCGCCCACGGAGCGGAGCCCGGCAAAGGCCAGTTGCTGCGACGTGTTCGTGCCCTGTGCCTGCGCGGAGCAACCGGCGCACCAGAGCGCCGTCAACAACAACCTCTTCCAAGTCTTCATCATGGGGTCCTGTGGCTGCGGTGGGAGCTCCGCTTGCAGCCTGTCCTCAATATCCATGCTGTTGCTGTGAGTTTGGCCGACAATTTGCGCCGGGTTGAAACTATCTGACCACTATAGTTCAGTTTTGGGAACGCGTACTGTTACCTGTGCGCCAGAGTTCGCCCAGGCCACGCCGGTCAAGTTCGCCAAGAAAGGCGTCGTGCTCGCCGTAGCGGATCGCCTGCATGCCCGCCGCGAGTGCTCCCTCTATATTGTCCTGGCGGTCGTCGACGAAAAGGATGGCCTGCGCGGGGGTCACGAGCCCCGCAGCCGCGGCCTGGTAGATGAGCGGGTCCGGCTTGACCGTGAGCAGCGTGTGCGACCAGACGCAGTGATTGAAGCCGGCCAGCCAGGGCAGGCGGGCGAGCGCTCCGGCGGTCATCGCGTCGCCCAGGTTGGACAGAATGCCGGTGCGGGTGCCGGCTGTCTGAAGGCGCTGGGCCCAGTCGATCATGGGCTGGTTGGGCTGCGTCCACAGGTCGGTATCAGCTTCGAGGAGGACCTGCAATTGGGCGGGCGACAGGGCCAGGCCGGCATGCGCGCCGACCGCCTGCCAGTAGGCGTGGCCGGTGTGGGTGCCGCGATCGTAGTCCAGCCGGGGCTGCCAGTAGGCGGTGTGGAACTCCGGCTCGGCGAGCCCGGTGACCTGGCGCATGCGCAGCCACGCCGCGGGATTGGGCGGACCGGTGAGGACGAGGCCGTAATCGAACAGAACGGCCTGGATGGGGGTGGGAGCGGGGGCGGTCACGTCTTTAGTTTACGGGTTGCGCGGCGGCTAGAATTTTTGACCTTGAGGTTTCGTCG
>CAXUDC010000110.1:0-2108 GCA_964249685.1 uncultured Acidobacteriaceae bacterium | reverse complement strand
GCGCGAGGGTCGGGGGCTCATCGACCTGACGGTTTCCAATCCTACGCTTTGCGGGTTTAGCTATGACGCGGGGCTGCTGGACGAGCTGACGCACCCGGCAGCGCTGGGGTACGACCCGGACCCGCGTGGGCTGCGGTCGGCCCGGGAGGCGGTTGCAGAGTATTACGCCAGCCACGGCGCGGCAGTCGATCCGGACCACGTTCTGCTGACGACGAGTACGAGTGAGGCGTACTCGTTTCTGTTCCGGCTGCTCGCCAATCCCGGGGACGCGGTGCTGGTGGGGCAGCCGGGTTATCCGCTGTTCGATTTTCTGGCGGCGCTCGAGGACGTGGTGCTGATCCCGTACCCGCTGTTCTACGACTTTGGCTGGTGGATCGACACAGCTGAGCTGGAGCGGCGCATCACGCCGCGGACGCGTGCGCTGGTGCTGGTGCATCCCAACAACCCGACCGGGCATGCAACGCACCAGGCGGAGCGCGAACGGCTGGAGGAGCTGTGCGTGCGGCATGGACTGGCGCTGATTGTGGATGAGGTCTTTCTGGACTACGGACTGGGCGGGCCGGTGGAGAGCTTTGCGACGGGGCCGCACCCCTGCCTGACCTTTGTCGTGAGCGGGCTGAGCAAGGTTGCGGCGCTGCCGCAGATGAAGCTGGGCTGGATGGCTGGGTTCGGACCGGCAGAGGCCTTGCGGGAGGGGTTGAGCCGGCTGGAGGTGATCGCGGATACGTTCTTGTCGATGAACGCGCCGATCCAGCTCGCGGCGCCGGCGTGGCTGCGGGGCAGGGCGGCGATCCAGGGGCAGATTCTTGCGCGGGTGCGGGAGAATCTGGAGGCGCTGTCGGGCTGCGCGGAGCTGCATCCGCTGCCGGTGGAGGCGGGCTGGTGCGTGGTGCTGCGGCTGCCGCAGCGGCTGGCTTCGGATGCGCTGGCTGAACGGCTGGTGCGTGAGTTGGGGGTCGTCACGCATCCCGGCAGCTTTTACGCGATGGCGGAGCGGAACCGGCTGGTTGTCAGCCTGCTTGGGCCTGTGGGTTTGTTTCGGGAAGGCGTTGCGCGGCTGAAGGGGTGGTGTGGGTAGGGGATTGCGTGGAGGGGTAGGTTCATAAGGTGGAGTGCAGCACCAGTCGAACCGCAGATCCCTACGGGATGACAACAAAATACAACTGCCATCTCTGTTATCTTTGCGACTTGCGGGGTCTGCTACGACTGCAGGAACGGGTTATATTTCTTCTCGTCCCCAATGGTTGTGGTGGGTCCGTGACCTGGGATCACGAGGGTTTCCTCGGGGAGCGGCAGGAGTTGCGACTGGATGGAGCGGATCAGCATGCGGGTGTCGCCGCCGGGCAGGTCGGTGCGGCCGACGCTTCCAGCGAAGAGCGTGTCGCCCGCCAGCAGCAGCGAATGCTGCGGCAGGTGCAGGCAGAGGCTGCCCTGGGTGTGGCCGGGCGTGTGGAGCACGTTGGCCGTCAGGCCTTTGATCGTGACGGTCTGGCCGTCGGTCAGGTCGGCGTCTGGCGCGCTGACCTGCGGGACGGGGATGCCGAGCCAGGTGGCCTGGACGTCCATCATGGCGACGAGCGGGAGGTCGCGCTGATTGTAGAGGATAGGCGCGCCGGTGAGTTGCTTGAGCTGCTGGGCGCCCGCGATGTGATCGATGTGGGCGTGCGTGACGACGATCTGCTTGACGGTGAGCGCGTGTTTTGCGAGCAGCGCGAGGATCTTCGGCAGGTCCGCGCCGGGGTCTACCACGATGGCCTCGCGCGAGGTCTCGTCGCCGAGGATGGTGCAGTTGCATTGCAACTGGCCGACGGGCAGCGTTTCACGAATCATACGATCCCCCTTTTACAGCAAAAAGCGCAGACCCGAGGGCCTGCGCTGTGGGTTCTACACGGCTATTTTTTGGCCGGCGCGGGCTGCGTAGTCTTGGTGCCGGACAGTACGGAGTGGTCCGCGGCGTGCGTGCGCGAGATGATGATGGTCAGGGTAATGGCGAGGATCATGAAGATCGCGGCAGCGTAGCTGGTCAGCTTGGTCAGCAGGTTGGCGGCACCGCGGGGGCCGAATGCGGTCTGCGAGCCCTGGCCGCCGAACGCGCCGGCGAGATCGGC
>CAXUDC010000109.1:0-11943 GCA_964249685.1 uncultured Acidobacteriaceae bacterium | reverse complement strand
GCCTTGCGATACGGCTTCGCAGAAAACACAGTTTATACGGGCCGCTGCTGCTGCAAACCCCGTTGAACTTGAGCTAGCTGCGACCGCCGCATTCCTGCACAAAGCTGGAGAGCTTGCTCCATGGGAAGAGACTGCCAGGAGGAAACCCGATAAGGCTGGCTCGCTTCAAGCTGCAAGGAATCTCTACGCAAGTCTCCAAAAATTCAAAACAGCTAAGGCTTTGCCCTCGATATAGTAACAACATAAAGGCCACCCTTGCGGGTGGCCCCTTTATTACCGTTGAGTGGCGAGAGGGTTAGTTGCTCTCGTTGTCTTCGCGTTCGGCGCGCTTCCAGTTTAGGAGGTCGCCCAGGGTGGTGCTGCTAGAGGAGCCGCCGCTGGATTGGCCGGGGGTGTTGGGTTTGTTGTTCTTGCCGCCACCCTTGTTGCCGCTGCCGGAGTTGGAGCCGGCGCCGGTGTTGGAGTAGTCGCGGTTGCCGGTGCTGGTTTTGTACTCCTCTACTTCGGCGCGGCTGGCTTCTTCGCCTACTGCGCGGATGGAGAGGCCTACCTTTTTCTCTTCCTGGTTCATTTTGACGATCTTGAACTCGTGCTCGTCGTTGACCTGGAGCTCGACCTGCTTGCCGGTCTCGTCGACTGCTTCGGAGACGTGGCAGAGGCCTTCGACCCCTTCGGCGATTTCGACAAAGGCGCCGAACTGCGCGGTGCGCAGAACCTTGCCCTTGATGACGTCGCCGATGCGGTGCTGGGCGAAGAAGGTATCCCAGACGTCGGGCTGGAGCTGCTTGACGCCGAGCGAGAGCCGGCGGTTCTCGGGTTCGACGCCGAGGACGATGGCGCGGACCTTTTCACCCTTTTTGAGGACCTCGGACGGGTGCTTGATGCGCTTGGTCCAGGACAGGTTCGAGACGTGGACGAGGCCGTCGATGCCATCTTCGATCTCGATGAAGGCGCCGAAGTCGGTGAGGTTGCGGACGCGGCCTTCGATGATGGCGCCGGTGGGGTACTTGTCCTCGAGGGCTTCCCAGGGGTTGTCCTGAAGCTGCTTCATGCCGAGCGAGATGCGGCGGTCGTTGGGGTTGACGGAGAGGATGATGGTGTCGACCTCGTCGCCGGGCTTGACCATCTTGGAGGGGTGCTTCATGCGCTTAGACCAGGTCATCTCGGAGACGTGGACGAGGCCTTCGATGCCCTGTTCGAGCTCGACGAAGGCACCGTAATCGGTGACGGAGAGCACGCGGCCGCGGACCTGGGCGCCGATAGGGTAGCGCTCGGTGGCGTCGAGCCAGGGGTCAGGCGTGAGCTGCTTGAAGCCGAGCGAGACGCGCTGCTTGTCCTTGTCGAACTTGAGGACTTTGACCTGGATCTCGTCGCCTACGTTGACGAGGTCGCGGGGGTGAGTGAGGCGGCCCCAGCTCATGTCGGTGATATGCAGCAGGCCGTCGAGGCCGCCGAGGTCGACGAAGGCGCCGTAGTCGGTGAGGTTCTTGACGGTGCCGGTGAGGATCGTGCCTTCTTCGAGAGTGGAGAGGGTGACGGCCTTCTTGGCGTTCTGGTCTTCCTCGAGCAGCTCCTTGCGGGAGATGACGACGTTGCCGCGCTTCTTGTTGAGCTTGATGACGCGGACTTCGATCTCGGTGCCGACGTAGCCGTCTAGATTGCGGACGGGGCGGACTTCGATCTGGGAGCCGGGGAGGAAGGCCTTGATGCCGATATCGACCGTGAGGCCACCTTTGACGCGCGAGACGACCATGCCCTTGACGGGGGTCTTGGTGTTGGCTGCCTCTTCGAGCTTGTCCCAGACCTTGTGGCGCAGGGCCTTGTCGTGCGAGACGATGTAGCCGCCGCCGTGGGTCTCTTCGCGCTCGACGACGATTTCGATCGACTCGCCGGGCTGGAACTTGTAGGTTCCGTCGGGGTTGGTGATCTGGTCGAGGGCGAGGAGGCCTTCGCTCTTGAGACCGATGTCGATGATGGCGTGCTTGTCGGTGACTTTGACGAGAGTGCCGGTGACGACGACTTCTTCCTGGGTCAGGTTTTGCGCCTGCGCGGATTCGACGGCCTGCTCGCGGTCGAAGTTGGCGAGGGCGGCGGCGAAGTCGGAGTCGTCGTAATCGTGCTCGCCGCCCGTCTCGTCGGATTCAGCCGGCTCTTCTGTCGTCTCGGTGGAGGCGGAGAGGGAAGGGGCGATTTCCGGCGAGCCAGGGGTCTCAGAAGGCGTCTGGTTGGAGGTGAAGTCGGAGGTTGCGGAGGTGTTCTCCGCGGCGGTTTCGGGCGCGAGGGTTTCGATTTCGGTGTTCAGGGGTTTACTCTCGGTTGTGTCAGGATTATGGTCGGTTACCATGATGGATGCGGACTCCGGGCTCCAAGAAACTTCTGCGCTCGTCTGCCGTAGGTGGCGCCATGGGGAGAAGTCGGCGGTGGGTCTCTCGGGTGGGACGGAGACTTTGGAGCCGGGTTTCTCGTGGACAGGCGTCGCACGGTAAGCAGAGCGGGGTGCAAAGGTAAAACAGGAGTGGCTGCACTTGGATCCCACACGCAGTGACTCACTCCAAAGCATACGCCCGGCCAGGGTCGGCGTCAAGGGTTGCGATGTGAGAGACTTGGGCAGGAACGCGGGCCTGTGGCTTTGGCCGTATTGCGAGACGCCGCTTCCAGGAATCGAGTCGATCCATGCGTCTGCTTTGCCTCGCCGCGCTTCTGCTCTACCTGCCCGGCCCGGAGCTGCGGGCCGCGGCGCGCCTGCGGGTGCGGCCTGGAAGCCGGTTCAGGCTGGCCGCTTCGTCTTGGTGAACCTGAATCGGGAGTATGAGCTGGTGCGCCGGCCGCCGTCGCTGACCTGGCTTCGGACGTCGGTGAGCTCGGCCACCGCGCAGGACAAGCTGGTTCAACTAGGCTGCTGGGGCATGTGTGGGTGTTCGTCAACGGGGAGCTGATCACGCAGGGCAAGAACCTGTACGACCCCGACTACGAGCGCCGCGAGCCGGATGGGCGGCTTCAGTCGAGAACGGCAGCTTCCGCGTTCCGCTGCGCAAGGGAGTGAACGAGATTACCCTGGTGCTGAACAGCGCCGTGCACGATACGCAGACGACCATCAACTATTACGGCTGGGGCGCGATTTTGCGCTTTGCCGATGCTGGCGGACTGTCACTTGGCAGGCATTGAGAGCCGGCCGGCGGGGCGGGATATAGTGGAACGATGGACAGGCTGTGGACGCCGTGGCGCTACAACTATATTGCTGGCGTGGACCCGCGGGCGCGCAAGGGTGTGCCCGAGGAGCTCGGGGGGTGGCCGGGGGCGGATGCGGACTGCGTGTTCTGCAATCTGATCGGCGCGGTGGAGTGGGGCGCGGGGATGCTGGGGGTGGAGGCGGCGGAGAAGGCCGGGCATGTGATCGCGCGGCTGGACCACTGCTTTGTCTGCCTGAACGCGTTTCCTTATGCGAGCGGACATCTGCTGATCGTGCCTCGTCTGCATACGGATTCGCTGGCGAAGCTGTCGGAGGATGCCGCCGCCGAGCTGATGCGGATGATGCAGCGTTGCGAGACGGCGCTGCGGTCGGTGTACAGCCCGGACGGGATCAACCTGGGGATGAACCTGGGCCAGGCGGCGGGGGCGGGGGTGGCGAACCACCTGCATATGCATGCGCTGCCGCGGTGGTTTGGCGATAACAACTTCATCTCCGTGCTGGGCGAGACGCGCGTGCTGCCGGAGACGCTGGACCGGACCTGGGAGCGGGTACGGGCCGCGCTCGGGGAAGACTTGCGGGTCTCACCTTTGCAGGAGTAATGTAAGCGACATTACGAACGGTTTCCTGTGGAGGTTCGCGATGCGAGTGCCCAGCGATGGAAAACCGGCCTCCGAGAGGCCGGCACGGCAGGATCATGGGGTTTTGAGCGTGTTTCGCGGGCCCCAGGCGGGCTCGGATGCAGAGCGCCTGAGCGGGATGCAGCGGTCGTTGGCGCGGCGGAAGATGGGGCTGGCAGTTCCGGGGAGCGTGGGGCTGCGGGATGGGCTGGTGCGGCGGACGGCTTAGAGCATTTTACCTAACAGTGTAGCTATACCTGTGGGTCGCCCTTCAGGGCTGTGGTCCTGTTTGCCACTTTACCTGGGGCTTCCGCCCCAGGCTGGTACAAGTCGGGGTGACAGGCTTGGCTTATTTCTTCTCCGCGGCGGCTGGTGCGGGCGCGGCGGCTGCCGGCGCGGGAGTGGCGGCTGGGGTAGCCGGGGTTGAGGAGTCGGATGGGGCTGCGGAGTCGCCGCCGGCGGAGGGCTTGGCAGAGGCGTAGCCGTCGGCGTACCAGCCGCCGCCTTTCATGGCGAAAGCTGGTGCGGAGATGACGCGTTGCAGCGGGCCGCCGCAGTGGGGGCAGGTGGTGATCTCGGGATCGGAGAACTTCTGGATCTTTTCCGTGTGGCGATGGCAGGCGGTGCATTCGTATTCGTAGAGCGGCATGGGGATAGTTTACGCTTGTGCGGGTTTGCCGGGGCTGGAGCGGGTGTGAGCTTTCAGCTTTGAGGTTTCAGCTATGAGCTATGAGCTGTGAGCTGTGAGCTGTGAGCTATGAGCTTTCAGCTGAGGGCTGAGAGCTGGTAGCGGTTAGTGGCTCTGCTTCCGGGGGGAAGGGGAGTAGATGATTTGCGACGGTTAGGGAGTATCCCCACTTATCGCGATGAAGCTGCGATGAATGGGGCACCCGGGGATTGTGTTTAGGGAAAGAGAGTGTTTCCATGATCATGGGGTGCTGCTGGTCAGGTTGAGGAGCTCGGCCAGGAAGCCTTGCGGTTGGCCGCCGAGGATGTAGAGCAGGTCCTGGGCGCGGGTGAGGCCGACATAGGCCAGGCTGCGCTCGCTGGGTTCGTCGCGGTCCGCTCGGGGCAGCGCGTCGAGCCCGACGAGGAAGACGACGCGAAACTCCATGCCCTTGGCGGACTCGATCGTACAGAGTTTGACACTTGGGGAGGCGAGCTCGAAGTCGCGCTTGTTGCGACGATGGGCGGTCACGTCGTACAGGCGGCTGGTCCCGAAACGCTCCTCGAAGGCCGCGGCGAAGTTATTTCTGAAGAAATGATTGCTGGTGTGCAGCACCGCGATATCCTGCCATCCACAGCTCCGTGCGTGGATGTGCTCGGCGATGCTGTCCAGAATGACCTTGATCTGGCTGGCCTGGTTGAGGCCGGCGAGCACCTGCGGGGGCGGGCCGTGGCGCTCGACGGCGACGGGAAAGAGCGTGGCCTCGGGCGTGCCGTCAGGGTCGTCGTTTGCAGGCCGGTGGGGCACGCGCGAAAAGCGCCGTGCCAGCCCCAGAATCTCGAGCGTGTTGCGATAGCTACGCTTGAGCGCGATGGCGCGTTTGCCCGCGACCTTAATGCCGAGGCTCTTGTAGGTCGTCTTGCGCCCGAAGATATCCTGCGCGGGATCGTGGCAGAAGAGCAGGCTGTCGCTGGCGGGCTCGAGCAGGTCGGTGAGGGAGCGGATCCACTCGAGCGCGAAGTCCTGCCCCTCGTCGATGAGGATGGCGTCGTAGCGCTGCGTGATGTGACCTGAGGCAAGCCGGTCGCGCAGCCTGCGGCCAATGCGGGTATGCCAGTCGGCCTCGAGCTCGCCGTCGAAACGGCCGCAGGGCTCGCCGGTAAGGCGCTTGACGAGTTCGAAGTAGTGGCAGACTTCGATGCCGGCCTGACCTGTGCCGGAGATGCCGACGATCTGCCGCAGGTAGCGGCTCATGGGAATGCCGTAGCAGACGATGAGCACGCGCCAGTCCGGGCGGATGCGCTTCAGGTACTGCGCGCGGCAGGTGATGACGAGCGTTTTGCCGCTGCCGGCGACGCCTTTCAGGATGCGATGGCCTTCGAGGATGCTCTTGGCGACGCGCTCCTGATCGCGGTCGAGCGCGCGGAAGAGCTGGTCTTCGGACTCCGATCGCAGCGGTCCGGCGTGGCGGCGCACGTCCAGGACCCGGACCTCCGGGAAGATGAGGCCGCGCATGGTTTCCAGCTGCCGGGGGCCGAGCGGCTCGAAGGGGAACTGGATGGGGAACGAGCGCTTGAGCTTGGCTTTGAAAGCGCGCCGGGTCTCGGCGTTGTCCCAGTCGCCGGTAAGGTCGTCGGCGAAGAAGCAGAAGTTGGGCTCGAGTGTGCGGAGCAGGTCGGAGTCCTGCGCCTGGCGGCGGGTGATCTGGGTGAACGCCGCACAGTAGCCTACCGGGAACGATAGGGTGTTGCGGTAGAAGCCTTCGGCGAGACGCAGTGAGGGCGACCGTTGCAGGAGGTCCTTGTAGGTGAGCGCGCAGCGGCGGGCCTGCTCGAGCGGGTTGTCGTGCTGCTCTTCGACGGTTCCGCGCAGGAAGGTCCAGCGATCCCTGGTGGCGCGGGGAACCTGGGCGAGGAGCCAGTCCTTGACCTCGATGACGAGCAGGCCGAGCTCCGGGGACCAGACGAGGAAGTCGGGGCGTTTGCTGGTGGCTTTGGGCTCGTACCAGACGAGGTAGTCCTCGTCCGGTACGAGCGCGTCGCGCAGGACGCGGAAGACGCGTTTCTCGCCCGCGGTGGGCTCTGCGGCCGCGCTGAGCGACTCGGGAATCATCTCTGCCATGGGCTGGTCCTGCTCTGGTGTGCCGGGGTGATAGGAAGAGCTCCTGTTGTTTGCAAGAACACGTGCGGGGTAGCATCGATGTGCGGAGCGATCTGCCTGTAGGACTGTCGCCTGCTTCTAGAGCGTACCTGAGCGGCCTTGACTCCATGTTTCATGGTAGGCCGGCCGGCATGGCTGGGTTCCGTACCGTAAAACCTTCCATTTCAGCGGCTTGCAGGAGACGTGCGTCGGACGCGATGAATTGTATAGCGCAGCAGAGTTACCGAGATCGGTTCACCTTTGACGGTAATCGGCTGAAACCGAGGAAGCACGCCTGCTGTCGGCACACCCCGGTTCAAGCTGACCGTTGTGGTGAGCCGGTCAGGAAGTTTGGGGTTCGCAATCTTCTTCGTATCGATGCGTCCGGTTCTGCTGGCGGCTGCATCGCGACGGCTGGCGTCGGGTGAGATGGTTGGCTAACTGCTGTTACCGCGGTGGGTGCGGGCTCGTAGTAGATGTGAATGTCGCCGGTATCCGGCTTCCAATTCCACGCGGCGGCGCTGCTCCGCTTCTTGCGTCCGCCTTCCTCCAACTGGATGACAGGAACAAATCCCTCGGGGAGCAGAAACGCGCGGATCTCCATGAGTTCAGGAGGAAGCTGGATGACCCGCAGAGCTTCAAGCAAGAGGGGTATGCTGGATTGAACTTCTTCAATCGTCATTTAATTAGGTCTTTCTAATCTAATATTGCTAATTTATTGACGAAAGCAACGTCGTTTCAGGCGATAGGTAGATAGAGATTGCTGCTTTTACTTGATGGTGTCAAGCGCTATTTTGCAGTGATCGCCGCCCAGAGCAGCACACGGATCCCGGACGCGTGATCGTCAGGGCCCTCTTGTGCCCGCAGTAAGGGATCTGCGGTTCGACTGGTGCGATACCGCACCGAACGCTTTGACCAGCACTACACCTTCGGCGGAATGGTCTAGCGGGGGAGTTCGATGAGGCGGGCGCTGGCGATGGCTTCTAGCTGCTTGAGGGCGGTGATGGCGGGCGCTGCGGTGGCGGCGTCAGGGACGTCGATCTGGAGGATGGCGAGGGCCTGGCCTTGGGGAACGCGCTGCGACTTTGATGAAGCGCGGCCCGAGTCTGCGCTGCGGCCCAGCGCGAAGTTGGCGATGTTGATGCCGTACTCGCCGAGGATGGTGCCAATCTTGCCGACGACGCCGGGGACGTCGTGGTTGCGGATGGCGATGAGGGTGCCGGTGAGCGGGGCCTCGATGTCGATGCCGTCGTAGGAGAGCAGGCGCGGGGAGGTCTCGTGCAGGACGGTGGCGGAGGCGCTCGTGTCTGCGCCGCGCTCGCCCGGGACGGCGTAGTGCAGGACGAGCTTCAGCGTGGAGCCGGAGCCGCCCGCTACGAACTCCCGTTTGTCTTCCTGGATGCGGATGCCGCGCTCCTCCGCTATTGCCGCCGCGTTGATTCTGTTGACAGAGTTGCCGCCTTCGGTGTCGGCGAAGATGCCGGCCACAGCGGCGTTGCGGATCAGATCGGTCTTGCCGGTGGCGATGCGGCCGGTGTAGGTGATGGCGACGGACTCGAGGTTGCCGGGTGCAGAGTGGGCGAGGAAGGCGCCGAGGCGCGCGGCCATGTCGATGTAGGGGCCGACTTCGAGGTACTCCTCGTGGGTGAGAGAGGGGAGGTTGACGGCGTTTTGCACGACGCCGAGCTTAAGGTAGTCGCGGACCTGGCGGGCGAGCTGGATGCCGATGGCTTCCTGGGCTTCGTCCGTCGCGCCGGCGATGTGCGGGGACAACAGGACGTTGGCGAGGCCGTGGTAGGGGGACTCTTTGAGGGGTTCTTTGGTAAAGACGTCGAGCGCGGCACCGGCTACCTTGCCGGATTGGAGGGCGTCGGCGAGGGCGGCGTCGACGATGAGCTCGCCGCGGGCGCAGTTGATGATGCGGACGCCGGGCTTCATGATCGCGATGGAAGTGGCGTTGATCATGCCCTCGGTCTGGGTCGTCAGGCCGACATGGAGGGTGAGGAAGTCCGACGAGTTGAAGACCTGGTCGAGCGAGGTGAGGGTGACACCGTGCTCGCGCGCGATGACCGGGGCAATGAAGGGGTCATACGCGATGAGCTCCATGCCGAAGGCAGCGGCGCGCTTGGCGACCTCGAGCCCGATGCGGCCTAGGCCTACAATGCCGAGGGTTTTGCCGCGGAGCTCGGAGCCCTGGAGGGACTTTTTGTCCCAGGTGCCGGCGTGCATGGACGCGTTGGCGCGGGGGATCTGGCGGCACATGCTGATCATAAGACCGAGGGTGAGCTCGGCGACGGCGACGGCGTTGGCGCCGGGGGTGTTCATGACGACGATGCCTGATTTCGTGGCGGCGGCGGTGTCGATGTTGTCGACGCCAACGCCGGCGCGGCCGATGACGCGGAGTTTTTTGGCGTGCGACAGGAGCTCTTCGTTAGCTTGCACGGCGGAGCGGACGATGAGGGCGTCGGCGTCGACGATCTCGGCGTTGAGGTCGGTGATCTTGTCGGCGGTGATGCAGGTCCAGCCAGGCTCGGCGTTGAGGATGGAGAGGGTGGCGGGGGAGACTTTTTCGGCGAGGACGATCTTCATGGGGCTCCGGTTGGGACTGGTCGGTGCTATGGGCTAACGGCGGAATTCATGAGTTTTGAGTCGTTAGCTTCTTAGTTTTAGTAAGACGCCTCAGGATCGGGTTACGGTGCGGAGGTGGAGGTCGCGCAGTTGCGTGTCGCTGACGGGGGTAGGGGCGTCGACCATGAGGTCGATGGCCTTGGCGGTTTTGGGGAAGGCGATGACTTCGCGCAGGGAGGAGGCGCCAGCGAGGATCATGACGATGCGGTCGAGACCGAGCGCGATGCCGCCGTGCGGGGGAGTGCCGTACTCGAGCGCGTCGAGGAAGAAGCCGAAGCGTTCTTTCTGTTCTTCTTCGCTCATGCCGAGGCTCGCGAAGATCTGCGCCTGGACGTCCTTGCGGTGGATCCGGATGGAGCCGGAGCCGAGCTCGGTCCCGTTGAGGACGATATCGTAGGCGAGGGCGCGGACGGAGCCTTTGTCGGTGACGAGGCGGCCGGAAGTGATGTCGTCCTCGTGGGGCGAGGTGAAGGGGTGGTGGGCGGCGTCCCAAGTCTGGGCTTCCTCGTTCCACTCGTACATGGGGAAGTCGGTGACCCAGCAAAATTTGTAAGTCTGCTGATCGAAGAGCTTGTGCTTGTCGGCGTATTTGCGGGCGAGTTCAAGGCGGAGGGCACCGACCTTTTTGTAGATCCACTGGGGGTCATGGTTCCACTTGGGCGGCGTGCCGAGCTTGGGGGTGATGACGATGCTCAGGTCGCCTTCCGCGGGGGTGAGGGCCTGGTCGATGGCGTGGGCGAGGGGGGAGAAGATTTCGTTGGTGCGGAGGCGGGCTACGTCGAGGATGTCCAGGCCAGTGTCGCCGAAGAAGGCGCGGACTTCGGACAGGAGCGACTTGCGGGCGGTCCCGGAGAGCTCGCCGACCGACGGGATGCGGAAGCCGAGAACAGGGAGGTCGCGCTCGATTTTGAGCTGGTCTCGTAGCTCGGGGACCAACGTTTCGGTGAGCTGGACCATGGCGGGCAGGCGCATGTCGGGCTTGTCAATGCCGTAGTTGCGGATCGCTTCGTCGTAGGTCATCTGCACGAAGGGTGTTTCGAGGGCGATGCCGGCGGTGGCGAAGGCGGCGGTCAGGAAGCCTTCTACGGTTTTAAAGATGAGGCCCTGTTGGGGGAAGGTCATCTCGAGGTCGATCTGGGTGAACTCGGGCTGGCGGTCGGCGCGGAGGTCCTCGTCGCGGAAGCAGCGGGCGATCTGGAAGTACTTGTCGAAGCCGGAGACCATGAGGATCTGCTTGAAGATCTGCGGGGATTGGGGCAGCGCGTAGAACTCGCCGGCGTGGACGCGGCTTGGGACGAGATAGTCGCGGGCGCCCTCCGGAGTGCTGCGCGTCATGAAGGGGGTTTCGATCTCGAGGAAGCCGGCGTCCGAGAGGTAGGTGCGGATGGCGCGGGCGACGTCGTGCCGGAGCTTGAAGTTGCGCTGCATGCCCTCGCGGCGGAGGTCGAGGTAGCGGTATTTCAGCCGGACTTCCTCGTTGGCGATGGCGTCTTCGGCGGGTGAGAACGGGGGAGTCCTGGCGTCGTTGAGGAGGAGGATCTGGCTTGCGACGACTTCAATATCACCGGTACTGAGGTTGGGATTGGTGAGGCCCTCGCCGCGGCGGCGGACCTTGCCTACGGCGGCGACGACGAACTCGGGCCGGGCGGATTCGGCGCGGGCGTGGGCCTGCTCGCCGAGCTCGCGGTCGAGCACGACCTGGGTGATGCCGGAGCGGTCGCGGAGGTCGAGGAAGATGAGGTTGCCGTGGTCGCGGCGGCGGTTGACCCAGCCCATGACGACGACGTCTTCGCCGTCGTTGGTGGCGCGGAGGTCTCCGCACATGTGGGTTCGTTGGAGGGTGCCGAGGAAGTCTAAAGTCACAGTGGTTCTATTGTACGTTTGTGGGCGGCATGGGCGAGAACTCAACATAGAGGGCACGGAGAAAAGCCACACGGAGAGCACGGCTGTGGACTCTGTGTGGCTTGTCTCTGTGTTCTCTGTCTTGAGGTTCTACGCTTCTTTTACGCCGTCTACAAACGCCTTCAGCTTGCGGCTGCGGCTGGGGTGGCGGAGCTTGCGCAGGGCCTTGGCTTCGATCTGGCGAATGCGCTCGCGCGTCACCTGGAAGGACTGGCCGACCTCTTCAAGGGTGTGCTCGGAGCCGTCTTCGAGGCCGAAACGCATCTTGATCACCCGTTCTTCCCTCGGAGTGAGTGTCCTCAATACTTGAGAGGTGTACTCCTTCAGGTTGACCGAGATGACTGCGTCGGCGGGCGAGACGGCCATGCGGTCCTCAATGAAGTCTCCCAGGTGCGAGTCTTCCTCCTCGCCGATCGGGGTTTCGAGCGAGATGGGCTCCTGGGCGATCTTGAGGACCTTGCGGACCTTGGCGACCGGGATGTCCATGCGGCGGGCGATCTCCTCGCTCGACGCCTCGCGACCGAGCTCCTGCACCAGCTGGCGGCTGGTGCGGATGAGCTTGTTGATCGTCTCGATCATGTGGACCGGGATGCGGATCGTGCGGGCCTGGTCGGCGATGGCGCGGGTGATGGCCTGGCGGATCCACCACGTCGCGTAGGTGGAAAACTTGTAACCGCGTCGGTACTCGAACTTGTCGACCGCCTTCATCAGGCCGATGTTGCCCTCCTGGATCAGGTCGAGGAATTGCAGGCCGCGGTTGGTGTACTTCTTGGCGATGGAGATCACCAGGCGCAGGTTCG
>CAXUDC010000108.1:0-11957 GCA_964249685.1 uncultured Acidobacteriaceae bacterium | reverse complement strand
CCATCGATCACGGCGCGGCGATGTACTTCCATCACCACTGGGAGACGATGCGCGCAAAAGCCGCGTCGCCGTTTCCGCAGAGCGCGCAGCATGTGCTGCTGCCCTGGGCCTCTACGATCGCGGCGGCGGGCAAGCACGCGCGCGAGCGCCTGACGGAAGGCGTTCTGCGCCACATTCTGGAGCTGGTGCCGGACGCCTGGCTGACCGTCGACGAGCTTGGTCCAGAGGCCCAGCGCGCGGCCTACGTGGACTTCTTTCTACACCGTCTGGCGGCTTCGGCGATCTTCGAACAGGAGGCTGCCGATGCTCACGCGCGCCTCCTTTGACTACGCCGTCATCCGCGTGGTTCCACGCGTGGAGCGGCAGGAGTTCCTCAACGCCGGCGTCGTCGTGTACTGTCCGGAGCGGCGCTACCTGGCGGCGCGGACCAGCCTGCAGGCAGCCCGCGTGCTGGCGCTCTGGCCGGGCGCGGACGTCACGCTGATCGCCGAGCACCTGCGGGCCGTGGAGCGGATCAGCGAAGGCGACCCGCACGCCGGGCCAATCGCGTTACTCTCGCAGCGCGAGCGCTTCCACTGGCTGACCGCGCCGCGCAGTACGATCCTGCAGCCCTCGCCGGTACACACGGGCGTCTGCGACGAGATGGAAGGCGTGCTGGAGCGGCTGGTCGCGCAGTTCCTATAGCGCAACTAGCGCGACGCCACCTGGTTCGCTGCCGGAGCATTCAGCCGAAACGGCGTCAGCGCCCCGATGCCCTGGTCGCACGTGGAATCGAAGCACACCGACAAAGTCAGCAGGTGATTGAACAGCGCCGGTTCGTTCGCCGTGACCGTCCACACCAGCAGGTGGCCATTGACGGACGCGCCCGCCGTTCCCACGATCGTGCTGCCCGCGGCGGCGTTGCGCTTGCCCTTCGCGTCCTTGTTGTAGCCCGCCGTTGCGGCGAACCAGACCGTGCTGCCCTGCACGAAGGTGTTGCTCATCTTCGCCAGCGGGCGCATGCCTTCGATCCTGCCTGTGGCCGCAATCGCCTCGCTCAAAATCGTATCGTCGAGCGCCCCGGCGTCGAAGCAGGACCGCTTGATCTCGCTCAGCGCCAGCGTTCCCTTGGGCTGCAGGACCGCGGCCTTGCCCTTTTCCAGGATCTCCTGGTCCCGATCCAGGCTGGAGCCAAGCGTGAGCAGAACGGGCGCGCAGGGGTCGGCCGCGGCAGTCTCCGGGTGCAGCGAGAAGATCGCGCCGGGAAACTTTCCAACCTGCGCCACATCTTCGCGGTTCAGGGTCGCCGGGTAGCTGAGCCGCAGGCCAAGCGCCGGGTTGGCGTACGTCTGCACGCCAGGAGTGGCGGAAAGGAGAGCCTGACCGGCGAGCGGTAAAGCCGCGAAAGTTGCCAGAGCGAAAGCCAGCGTTCGAATCACCATGGGTTGAAGGTAACGGGAGGCGATTACCTTCGATATCCCACCAAGGTGCTAAGGGCGTTCCCCCTCCGGGTGAGCCGCGGGCGGGGGCGAGACGATATTTTCGAGATCCGCAAGGCTCAGATTGATCCGAAGCGGCGCGACGGCGATGCGGCGGCACTCGATCTCCCCCGCCAGGCGGGTCTTCGACGTGCCGAGCAGGGCGCAGGTCTCGCTATCCAGGGGGCCCGGCAGCGGGTGCTTGACGGGCGTGCAGTTGGTGCCGTCCGGGTCGCAGTGCACGCGCTCCGGCGAGCGGGTGGAGCGGAAGAGCTCGCGGGCCTGAATGCGGATCGCCTTGGCGTCGGTGCGGGACCAGGTGCCGGCGCGCAGGATGAGGCCGTCCGAGTTCGAGAGCGTGACGGACTTTTCGCGGCCGTGCTCGAGCAACGCCGCCGAGACCTCGGCGAATTGACCCGTCGGGTAGAGGACGAGGATGGTCGCGTAGGTGGTGCGCTCGTCGATGCCGGCGGCGGGGATGGCGTGGACCCAGTGGATGGGGGTCAGGTAGACCCAGGTTGGGTCGATCGGGGTGGGGGGTGGGGTCTGGGCACGGCTACTCCCGGTCAGACATACAAGCACCAGGAGCACAAACATTGTCATCCTGAGCGTAGTTCGGAGCGCCTTTGCGCCGAACGGAGTCGAACGATGACAATCCTGCGAGATTAGATCCGAAGCAAAATGCGGGGGTCCTTCGCTTCGCTCAGGATGACGGCGAAACGCGGACCACATCATCAGCAGCGGGCCTGGGCGGCGAGTTCGGCGGCGACCGCAGACCCGATCACGCGCATCTCCGCGTTGTCGCCCACGATCTCCAGCTGCCAGCTTTGCAGCGGGCTCAGCTTGACCATTTGGGTGATGAAGTCCTTCAGCATCACCATGTCGACGAAGCGCGCGTTGAAGCCCGTGATGAAGAATTTGCCGGGGCCATCGAGGTGGATGGAGCTGGCGGTGGCGGCCGCGAGCGCACGGTGCCACAGCTTGACGAAGTCCATGCAGCGCGCCTGGTCGGGGCTGCCCTGCTTACGCGCTTCGGCAAAGACCTCCTCGGGCTCGAGGTCCAGGAAACGCAGGCGCATGGCGCGATGGCCCATGATGCCTTCCATGTGCCCGCGTCCGCCGCAGCCGCAGTAGTTTTCCTTTTCATCGAGCGTGACGACCGTGTGACCGCCCTCCCAGATGCCTTCCGCAAACGGATAGCGTCCATACCCGATGCCGACGCCGAGCGTCCAGACGCGCAGAAAGCGGTCGAGCTTGCCCTGCGCGGCGGCCAGGCCGGACGCTACGCCATCGGCATCGTTGAAGACGGCGACGGGGCAGTCCAGGCCATGCTCCTTGAGCTCGGCCGAGAGCAGCTCCGCGATGCGTGCGCCCTTGAGCTGCGGCAGGTTGGGCGCGTCCTCCACCACGCCCGAGCGGATCACGCCGGGCACCGCGATTCCCACGGCGGTAATGCCGACGTCGCCATCGCGGGCGAGCATGATCTGCTCGCAGACCGCCTTGACCAGGCCGTCGGTATGCAGCTCTACCAGCGAGTGGTCGTCATCCTCGATGTTCGGATAGCTGTGCAGCGGACCCACCAGCTGGTGGTCGACGACGAGCCCTGCAACGACCCGTTCCGAGATGACGACGCCAATGGTCTTTGCCATGTTCTTTCCCGCCTGTGTCTTGCCGGTTGGCCGGATAATATCCCGGCGGAGAAGGAGAGCATACCCCAGCGGACAAACGCCAGTCCAACCCGGCGTACAGTCAGCGCGGGTCAGTCGAACTTGCTGACGCGGTTCAGCCCGTTGAAGGCGGCCACCTTGTAACACTCGGCGAGCGTGGGATAGTTGAAGACGGTCTCCACAAAGTAGTCCAGTTTGCCGCCCAGCGCCATCACCGCCTGGCCAATGTGGACGAGCTCGCTCGCACCTTCGCCGATGATATGGACGCCGAGGATGGCGTGCGTCACCCGGTGGAAGATCAGTTTCAGCCGTCCGGTCGTGTCGCCGCGAATCTGACCGCGCGCGATCTCGCGGTAGTAGGCGACGCCGACCTCGTAGGGCACATCCTCTTCGGTAAGCTGCTCTTCGGTTTTGCCCAGAAAGCTGATCTCGGGGATTGTCCAGATGCCGTAGGGGTAGAAGCTCGGATTCGAGAGCACGGTCTCATCGCCGAAGGCGCGCGCGGACGCGATACGGCCCTGCTCCATCGACACCGACGCGAGCGAGGGAAAGCCGATCACGTCGCCGACCGCGTAGATGCCGGGCTGCCTGGTGGTGAAGTCCTTGTCGACCGGAATGCGCCCGCGCGAGTCGGACTCGATGCCGACGTTGGCGAGGTTCAGCTCATCGACATTTCCTTGCCGTCCTACCGCGTATAGCAGCGCATCGCCCTGGACCTTCTTCTTCGATTCCAGGTTCGCGACGACCGTGCCGTCCGGGTTTTCGGTGACGGACTCGACCTCCTCGTTCAGCCGCATGGTCACGCGGGAGTCGCGCAGGTGGTAGCTGAGCGCCTCGACGATCTCCTGGTCGGCGAACTCGAGCAGGCGCGGGCGCCGTTCGATCAGCGTGACGCGCACGCCGAGCGCGGAAAACATGCACGTGTACTCGACGCCGATGACGCCGCCGCCGACGACGATCATGGTCTTGGGCAGGTTGACCATCTCGAGAATCAGGTCGGAGTTGATGATCGATTTGCCGTTGATCGGCACCTTCGCCGACGCCGCCGGCTTCGTCCCGGTCGCGATCAGCACGTTCTTCGCCTCGTAGATCGACGAGCCCTTGGAGTTCGTCACCTTCAGCATGGTCGTATTGCCGTCGGTCGAAACAAAGCTCGCCACGCCGATCAGCATCTCAATGTTGTTGCGCTGCAGCTGCGCCTCGGTCACATCGATCTCGGTCTTGATGACGTGCTGCACACGGAACGCGAGGTCCGCCATGCTAATGCGTTCCTTTACCCGGTAGTTCATGCCGTAGATGGACTTGTAGTTGTAGCCGGAAAGGTGCAGCACGGCCTCGCGCATGGTCTTCGACGGGATCGTGCCGGTGTTGATGCAGGCACCGCCCACGACCTCACGCATCTCGATTAGCGCGACCTTCTTGCCGAGCTTGGCGGCGTAGATTGCAGCGCGCTGGCCGGCCGGGCCGGAGCCGATAACCATCAGATCGTAAACACTACTCATGCCGGGACGCGCTCTTCCATGATACAAATATCGGCGACACTGCCACCAGCTTGAGGCTAACGCTTTGCAGCAGCGAACACAAGAGCGACCCGGCGGCCCTGTTCACCCTATGCTACGCTGCGCCATCACGGACGGGACCGCCGGCAGCCGGCCAGGCTGGCTGGTCGCGCGCTGCGCCCGGCTGGCTGCAGAAGGCGTGGACCTGATCATCGTGCGCGAGCGCGAGCTCGAACCCGCCGCGCAGGTCGCCTTCGCCCGCCGCGTCGTCGCGCTCGCCCAAGGCGCGCGGGTGCTGGTCGCGGGGCCGCCGCGGCTCGCGCTCGCCGCCGGAGCCGCCGGCGTCCACCTCTCCTCGCACGCCGGAGAGCACACGCCCGAACACGTTCGCGCGGTCATGCCGGCGGCCTGCCTCACCCGCAGCTGCCACACGCTGGACGAGGTGCGCCACGCACGCGAGCAGCGGCTGCACGCAGTGCTCTTCGGCCCCGTCTTCGGCAAGTGGATGGGCTCGGCATTGGTCGTACGCGGCGTAGGCCTGGACCGGCTCGCCGAAGCGGTCGAGACAGCCGGCGAAATGCCCGTCTACGCGCTCGGCGGCATCACGGAGGCCAACGCCAATCAATGCACCAGCGCCGGCATTGCCGCCATCCGGATGTTTTTCGGGTGAAGGTCTCCGCCATGTATCCTCTTGCTATCCCATAACTTGCGTACGAGGCCCTGTGATTCCTTCCCGTCTGCTCTCCCTTGGTGGCCTGCTCGCCCTCTCGCTCTGTATTGCTAAGGCTCAAGGGCAATTTTCGGCCTATGCCACCGTGGCCGCCACCGACTACGGCTACACCCTGAACAGCGCCTATAGCAGCGGCGACATCGGCTTCAAAGGCCTCTCCGCCGGTCTGCTGGCCGGCGCCTTCTACAACTTCCCCATCCAGAGCCGCGTCACCGTAGGAATAGACGTCCGCGGCGATTACAGCCCCGGCACCAAGGGCGGCGAGTTCGTCTCGGCCGACCTGCGCGTCGCGTTCGTGCCCCATCAGAACCGGCTCCGGCCCTTCTTCGGTCTCGGCGGCGGCGTCATCACCACCCCCCACACCACCAATCTGTTCAACCCCTCCACGCGCAATACCAGCGGAGGCCTGCAGATCGACCTTGGCCTGGACGTGCGCCTTACTGAACATGTCGATTACCGCGTATTCGACTACGGCGCTACGGCCGGCGGCAGCGCGGGAACAGGCTTCATCGCGACGGGGATCGTGTACCACTTTCCGCCCGCCAGGCATTAGGCCATGGAAAACTTTCGCCTGCGCGTCTTCCGCGCCGTGGCCGCGCACCTGAACTTCCGCGTCGCGGCGGAGGAGCTCCTGCTGACCCAGCCCGCCGTGACCCAGCAGGTGAAGGCGCTCGAAGCCGAACTCGGCACCGCGCTCTTCAGCCGCACGGGCGGGCGCGTCTCGCTCACCCCAGCCGGCCACGCACTGGTGCCCTTCGCCGAGCAGCTCCGGCGCCTGGCCGCCGACGCGCGTGACGCCGTCGCCGCGGCCGCGGGCACCAGCACCGGCGCGCTCGCGCTGGGTGCCTCGCAGACCATCGGGCAGTACTTGCTGCCGCGGCTGGTCGCTGGCTTCCTCGAGACCGCGCCCGCCACCACCGTCACCATCGTCGGCGGCAACACCCAACAGGTGCTCGACGAGCTGCGCAACCGGCGCATCGATCTCGCGCTGATCGAAGGCCCCGTCCTGGGCGCGGACCTGCGCGTCACGCCGTTCATGGAAGACCACATGGTCCTGGTCGTCCCGCCCGGGCATCCATGGGCCGATCACGAGATCGGCGTCGACGAGCTGAAGCATGCCACGCTGCTCAGCCGCGAGGTCGGTTCAGGCTCGCGGCGCATCGTCGAAGCGGCGTTCGAGGCCGCCGGCGTCAAGGTGCGCGAGCTCCACCTGGGCATGGTCTTCGACTCCACCGAAGGCCTGCTGAGCGGCGTGGAGGCAGGCCTGGGCATCGCATTCTGCTCGCGCTGGGCGGTGCGCAATCAGCTTGCGCTGGACACGCTGCGGCTCGCACGCGTGCGCGGGCTCAAGCTGTTGCGAATGTTCTCGATCGCGCTCCCCGCAGGCCCGGAGCCAGGTGGCGTCACGGGTGCCTTCGCGCGCTTTGTAGTCGAACGCAGCGAGCACCACGTACCTCGTACAACCGGCCGGAGCAAAGCCAAAGACTAAACGCAAGGGTAGCGGAGGGTATCGCAGAGCTTTCCTCAGCGACCTCCGCGAAACCTCCGCGACCCTCTGCGTTCAATCCTTTGCTAAATTCCAATCACCTTGTAGTAAATCGCCGCCAGCGAAGCCGTTCCCACCACAATCCAGAGCACCACCCCCTGGATCAACGGCCGCGCCCCCACCTGCTTCAACGTCCTTGCCGAAAGGCTAGTCCCGATCAAGAATAGCGTCGCCGTCAGCCCCACCTTGCCCAGGTGGTTCAGGTCGCCGAACACGCTCTTGAACTGCGGCAGATACGTCGAAGCCACCGAAGCCAGGCAGAAGAACACGATGAACCAGGGAATCTTCACCGTCGCCTGCGGGGTTACGTCACCCGTAGCCGAAGCGGTACGGGTACGCCGCATGTAAGCCGCCGTCACCAGCGACAGCGGCACAATCCAAAGCGCGCGCGCCAGCTTCACGGTCGTCCCTACGGCCAGCGCCTGGTCGCCATACTTGCTCGCCGCGCCCACCACCGAGCTTGTGTCGTGGATCGCCAACGCCGCCCAAAGCCCGAACTGGTTCTGCGATAGATGCAGCGCCGCGCCCACCGCCGGAAAGATCAACAGCGCCGCCGAGTTCAGCAGAAAAACCGTGCCCATCGACACGCTGATCTCTTCCTCGTTGGCCTCCGTAATCGGCGCAATCGCCGCAATCGCCGAGCCGCCGCAGATCGCCGTGCCCGCCGTAATCAGGAACGAGGCCTTGCCCGCCACGTTCAACACCCGGCCCAGCAGCAGGCCGAGCGCGATGGCCGTCGTAATCGAAATCGCCGTATACAGAAAGCCTGATTTGCCCGCATGCAGCACCATCTGCAGATTCATCCCAAAGCCCAGCCCGATGACCGAAAGCATCAGCAGCAGCTTCGCCAGGTGCGACGATTCCCGGCGCAGCGGATGCTCATGGGTGAACCCGAACAGGATCCCCAGCCCCAGCGCAATCGGCGCCGAGATGAGCCCGGAAGCAGCCAGCAGCAGGCCCAGAAAGAACCACGTCCGCGCCTCCGGCATCTTGTCTCGCCAGCTCGGCGGGCGCACCTGCGCGGTGTGCGGGGTGAGCGTCTGCAGTTCGTCGGGCTCGATCATAAGAGTGGTCATCGGCTTGATTCCTCATCTCCAAGCTTCAACCCACGCGCCCCTCCCATCCAAGCAGAAGTTCTTATGAGGCATTTGCGGGCGAACGCCACGCCGGCGACGCTCAACTCACTTCCGCCACGTCGTTCCCAGCACCGCGTACAGGTCCGAGGACCGCCTTGGCAGCTCGACTTCCGTCATCGGCTTCGGCTTCTTTGGTGCCAGCAGCCACCAGGTCTTGGGCGCGCTCTCCAGGTCATAGCCTGCGTCGCTCAGAAGGCACAGGCTAACGCGACCGCTCTGCTGCTCGGCCAGCGTTTCGATATGGGCCGCGATCGGGCCCGTCGCCAACCCCGCGAACCCCAGCCCTGGAACAAAAAGCCCGCCGACCGCCGCCGCCCAGTACGCCGTCTTCAGGCGGAACTTGGCCGGCGCATTCATCAACGCCTGCTTTTCGATGACCGTCGCGATGTGGTCCGAAAGCAGCGCCGCCAGCTCCGCATCCGTCGTCAGCCGCGTAATCGCCGGGTACGGCACCTGCACCACGCCGCTCGCAAGCCCCCAGCCCTCGTGCAGCTGCTCGGAGTCCACCACCTGGAACCGAAAGTCGATCTTCGTCGCGTCCGTCGCCGGCAGCGCACGCTGGTAGGCCGGCACCAGGCTCGCGCCAATCCGCTCCACCCGCGCCTGCAGCTCCGTATCCTGGTGCGCCGGCAGCTTCTTCTCGTCGACCCCCAACAACACCCGGCTCGCCCCGTTCTGCCGGTCGCCCTCGTTCACCAAAGCGGGGTCGAACTCCTTACTCTTTCGCAGCTTGGCCTCGTCCGGGTCGACGCGATTCTGCCACACCTCCGCCTCCTTCACGGTCACGACGCCGTCCACCTCGTGCACGCCCGTGTAGGTAATCCACTGGTTCGTTCCCAAGTCCTTCAACGACGCGATTGGCTCGTTGTAGTGCATCGTCGTCGCGGCCGTCAGCTTCAGGCGAAAGCCATCGGCGCGCACCATGCGCACGTCGTCCCCGCCCGGGGTCGCGGCGTCGATCATGGCCTTGCCCGCAATGCTCGCCGCGGCAGGCGGCACCACGTGGACGTACTCCGCCGTAATGGTGTGCGTCTTCTTGTCAAAGCGCCCCCAGACCTGCATAGGCTCGCCCACATACGGCGCTTCGAGGTGATCGATCGGCGTGCTCACCTTCGCGACCAGCGTGTACAGCTTCGTCTTCGCCGTCAGCGCGATGGGCACGCCCTGCACCGAAAACGCCCCGCCCGGCTCCACCGCGGTCACATACCCGGCCACCATGGGCTCAGCGGAGCCGTTCTGCGCAAGCCCGGCCCGCGCGCCCAGGCACGCACCCAGAAGAACCACTCCAGCCAGAACCCTGTGTAAAAGCATGAGGCAAGCCTACCGAGCCCGAACGCTCGTGGCAAGCATCTTTTGCCCAAAGTAGGCGCAAGGTTTTCCCTTCGCGGATGCAAAAATTGTCATCCTGAGCGGGAGGAAGGCGCGGCCCATTGTGCCTTTCGGAGTCGAAGGACCTGCATTTCCGCTCCCGGCTCCTCCAGCGCATTTGACCTGCGGCCCGGACAGTCCTACGCTTAATCTCGTGCTCATTACCCCGTTGGACCTGCAGAACGAACCACTCCACTTCACCCAGTCGATCCCGGCCGGCACCATCGACTACGCGCCGGACACCCGGCAGCTTGGCGCGTTACCCGTCACCGGCCGCGCCGACCTCATCGAAGAACATCGCAGCCCGCAGGAGATTGTCGAAGACATCCGCATCCGCGCCGGCTACAAAGGCAGCTTCGAGATCCTGTGCGCGCGCTGCCTCGACCCCGTCCTTACGCCGCTCGCGGGCGACTTCGACCTGCTCTTTCGGCCGGAAAAGGCAGATGCCGCCGCCGGCGAGCGCGCCATCACGGAGGATGAGACCGAAATAGGGTACTATGACAAGAGCGGTTTACTGCTGGAGGACGTCGTGCGCGAGCAGGTGCTGCTGACCCTGCCCGGACGGACGCTCTGCCAGGAAGATTGCAAGGGTCTTTGCGCGCATTGCGGGCAAAACCTGAATGAAGGCAGCTGCAACTGCGCCCAGACCGTGGTCGATCCAAGGTGGAACGCGCTCGCAGGCCTGGCCGGAAGTTTGAAGCAATAGAACAAGTTTCGCCCCCGGCGGTACGCACGCCGTGTGGGCTATTTTGAAGGGGAACAGCAATGCCTAATCCGAAACGGCGCCACTCCAAACAGCGCACCGCCAAGCGCCGCAGCCACGATTTTCTCACGCCGGTCAACTCCGGTGCCTGCCCCAACTGCGGCGAGCGCAAGCTCTCGCACCGTGCCTGCCCCAAGTGTGGCGAGTACAAGGGCCGCGCCGTCGTCACCGTTCAGGCCACGAACTAACCCCAACCCGCGCACGGCACCCGCTCGGGTTTGCGTAGAATTCACGCAGTCCGCCGGCAATGCAGGCGATACTGAGGCGGATGCCAGTCGAGATCGTCGTCGATGCCATGGGCTCGGACAAAGCCCCCGAATCTGAGATTCGCGGGGCCATCCTTGCTTCCCGCACCCTGCCCAACGTGCGCATTACGCTGGTCGGCCCCACCGAGATCGTCCAGCCCGCGCTCGACGCCGCGCTGAACGCAGGCGTCGCGCGCGGCACGCGTTTCCGTGCGCACACCGGCGCGCCCATCTCTGTCGTCAACGCGACCGAGTGGATCACCATGGACGACAAGGCAGCGCAGGCCGTTCGCTCCAAGCGCGACTCCAGCATGCGCGTGGGGCTCAAGCGCGTCCGCGAAGGCTCCGCCCAGGGCTTCTTTACCGCCGGCAACACCGGTGCCGCCATGGCCACGGCCAAGATGGTGCTCGGCGGCCTCGCCGGCGTCGACCGGCCTGCGCTCGCCACCATCGTGCCCTCCGTACTGCGGCCCACGCTGCTGCTGGACGTCGGCGCGAATGTCGACTCCGACCCCGAAAACCTCCTGCAGTTCGCCATCATGGGCAGCATTTATGCGCGCAGCGTGCTCAAGGTCCGCGACCCGCGCGTCGGCCTGCTGTCGATCGGCGAAGAGGATTCCAAGGGCAACTCGCTCACCCGCGACACCCTGCCCATGCTGCGCGCGCTGCACGGCATCCACTTCATCGGCAACGTGGAAGGCCGCGACCTGTTCAACGGCTCGGCGGACGTGGTCGTCTGCGACGGCTTCGTCGGCAACGTCGCGCTCAAGACGATGGAAGGCGTCGCCAAGCTCGTCAGCGTCTCCCTGCGCGAGGCGCTCAAATCGACCGTAACCTCGCAGGTCGGCGCGCTGCTCAGCCGCGCCGCCTTCAACGACTTCAAAAAGCGCCTGGACTACAGCGAGTACGGCGGCGCCCCGCTGCTCGGCGTGCGCGGCGTCTGCATCGTCGGCCACGGGTCTTCCAACGAAAAGGCGGTCATGAACGGCATCCGCGTCGCCGCCGAGTTCGCCGCCGCCGAGGTCAACTCCGGCATTGAAGCCGCGCTCGTCCGAGCCTGAACACCTTCCCTCAAAGAACAATCTCCTCACCTTTGTTTTCATTTCCTGTCCGGGCATGCTCGTCGCCTCGCACATGAAAGCCAAGCGCTAGAATCATCCCATGAGCAAACGCTGGACCGTCGCACAGATGCCCCCGCAAGAGGGGCAACGTTACCTGATCACGGGAGCAAACAGCGGCATCGGCTTCTGGACCGCGGTCGAGCTCGCCCGTCGCGGCGCCGTCGTCCTGCTCGCCTGCCGCGACAAGGCACGTGGCGAAGCCGCCCTCACGCGCCTGCGCCAGGAGGCCGCAGGCCCCGAGTCTGCCGGCAGCGAAGCCGAGCTGATCGCGCTCGATCTCGCCTCACTCGCCTCCGTCCGCGGCGTCGCAGAGGCAGAACTCGCGCGCCATCGCCCCCTGCATGGACTCATCAACAACGCCGGCATCTTCGCCCCGCCACGCCGCCGCACTACGCAGGACGGCTTCGAGCTGCAGTTCGGCACCA
>CAXUDC010000107.1:0-11996 GCA_964249685.1 uncultured Acidobacteriaceae bacterium | reverse complement strand
GCGGTGAGCTGGGCGGTGAAGGCCTTGGTGGAGGCGACGCCGATCTCGGGGCCGGCGTTGGTGGTGATGGTGCCCTGCGCGAGGCGGGTGACGGCGGCGCCAACGACGTTGCAGATGGCGAGGGTCTTGGAGCCGTTGCGGATGAGTTCCTGTTGGGCGGCGATAGTGTCGGCGGTTTCACCGGATTGGGTGATGAGCAGGCCCAGATCCGTGGGGTTCGGGATGGGGTCGCGGTAACGGTACTCGGAGGCGTAATCGACGTCGACGGGGAGTCGGGCGAGGCGCTCGATCATGAACTTGCCGGCGAGGCCGGCGTGCCAGGAGGTGCCGCAGGCGGCGATGGTGATGCCGGTGGCGTTGCGGAGGTCGGCCTCGGAGACGGCCATGTCGGGGAGGAAGACGCGGCCGGTATCGAGCGAGACGCGGCCGAGGGTGGTGTCGCGGACGGCGCGGGGCTGCTCGTTGATTTCCTTGAGCATGAAGTGCTTGTAGCCGGCTTTTTCGGCCTGGATGGGGTCCCAGGTGATGCGCTGGGGCTTGAGGGCGACCGGATTGCCGTCGAAATCGGTGAGCGTGACGCCGGACTGGGTGAGGATGGCGAGCTCGCCGTCCTGGAGGAAGTGGATGTTGCGGGTGTGGTGGAGGATGCCGGGGACGTCGGAGGCGAGGAAGAACTCTCCCTCGCCGAGGCCGATAACGGCGGGTGGGCCCATGCGGGCGGCGACGAGGGTGTCGGGGGCGTGGGCGCTGAGGACGCCGATGGCGAATGCGCCGGTAAGACGTTTGACGGCGCGGCGGACGGCTTCGTCCAGGGGGATTTTCGGCTTGGCGGGGCTGGAGAGGACGGCCTGGTCGGAGTTCGAGTCGGCGAGGTCGAGGGTAGATTGGTCTTCCGAAACCCAGGTCTCAGAAGCGAGACCTGTGGCCATTTCCAGTTCGTCCTGGATGAGGTGGGCTATGATCTCGGTGTCGGTTTCGGACTGGAACGTGTGGCCTTTTGAGATGAGCGCCTGCTTGAGCTGCAGGTAGTTTTCGACGATGCCGTTGTGCACGACGACGAGGGTGCCGGTGCCGTCGCGGTGGGGGTGTGCGTTTTCTTCGGTGGGGCGGCCGTGGGTGGCCCAGCGGGTGTGGCCGATGCCGTAGGTGCCTGCGATGGGGCTCTGGGCGATGACGGCCTCGAGATTACGCAGCTTGCCGGGGGCGCGGCGGAGCTCGAGCTGGGCTCCGTTGTGGCCGCCGACGGCGATGCCAGCGGAGTCGTAGCCGCGGTACTCGAGCCGGCGGAGACCTTCGATGATGACGGGGACGACTGACTTTGGACCGATGTAGCCTACGATTCCGCACATGGGATTAGTGTATGCGATGACTTGGCTGCGTTGGCCTGGAGGGTTGCCGCATGCAGTGCGGTCCTTGTCAGTCTTGAGTCTGGCAGTGGGAGTTTGGAGTTTTTTCGTCACCAATCGGGCCGGGTCGCGTCTGTCTTGTCATCGGGATGAATTGAAGGAAGAGATTGCTATGGTGGTGCGGGCTGGGTGGGGAGTCGCCGTGGTCCTGGTGTGTGGGGCCGGGCAGGCACAGACGTTGGGCACGGTGGCGGGAGCGGTGACGGACCCGTCCGGGGCGACGGTCGCGCAGGCGCAGGTGACGCTGCAGCCATTGGATCCGGGCGGTGGGAAGGTGCAGAGCGCGACCACCGACCGGGAGGGGCGATACACCTTCACGAGCGGGCCGGGTGAGTATGTGCTGGTGGTGAAGGCGACGGGGTTTGCGGAGTCGACCAGCGAGCCGTTTACGGTGGCGGCCGGCGCGCCGAGCAGCGTGGATGTGCGCCTGCGGATCGAAGAGCAGATGCAGCAGGTGGACGTTGCGTCCGAGAGCGGGATGGATACGGACCCGAGCCAGAACGGGGACCAACTTGTGCTGAAGGGAAGCGATATTGCGAGTCTTCCGCTGCAGAGCGACCAGCTGTTGCAGGAGCTGCAGGGACTGGCTGGGGGGAACTCGCCGGAGATTTATCTGAATGGGTTTTCGGGTGGGCAGCTGCCGCCGCGGGACACGATTCGTGAGATCCGGATCAACCAGAATCCGTACTCGGCGCAGAACGATACGAACCCGGTGAATGGGCGAATCGAGATCCTGACGAAGCCGGGTGGCGGGCAGTTTCATGGGGACTTCGATGTGAACGGGAATACGGCGGGGCTGAATGCGCCGAACCCGTTCTTTCGCTCGCAGCCTTCGTATTACTCGGATGCGTTGTATGCGGGGGTGAACGGGCCGATCAGCAAGCATGCGGGGTTCCAGGCGAACGCGAACGTGAACGACAACCAGACCAACACGGCGGTGGACGCGCAGGTGCTGGATGCGAACCTGAATCCGGTGACGTTGACGGAGGCGGTTCCGCAGCCGACGACGACGACGTTTCTTTCGGGTCGGGTGGACTTGAGCGTGGGGACGAAGAGCACGGTGATGGTGCAGTATTCGCTGTACAGGACGGCGGCAACGAACGGGGGCGTGGGCCAGTTGACGCTGGCGGAGCAGGGGTATGACAGCGCGACGACGGCACAGACGCTGCAAGTGAGCAACTCGCAGATTTTGTCGGCGAAGGTGGTGAACGATACGCGGTTTCAGTATGTGCGGAGCCGGATGCACCAGTTGCCGGACAGCGTCTCGCCGGCGCTGGTGGTGCAGGGGTCGTTCAACGGCGGGGGCAGCAATGCCGGCAAGTATAACGACAACCAGGACCGGTATGAACTGCAGAATTATGTCTCGGCGGCGCTGAAGACGCACTACTTCAATTTTGGCGGGCGGCTGCGGGCTACGCGGGATGCGAATGAATCGAGCGCAAACTACAACGGGCAGTACACGTTTGCGACGTTGACGAGCTACCAGTTGACGCTTGCCGGGCAGAAGGCGGGGCTGACGCCGGCGCAGATTCGGGCCAGTGGCGGGGGCGCGAGCCAGTTCAGCCAGACGGCGGGGAATCCCGGGGTGGCGGTCTCGGTGGTGGATGGGGCGCTGTATTTTCAGGACGACTGGAAGGTGCGGAAGAACGTGACGCTGAGCCCGGGGCTGCGGTTCGAGACGCAGAACCAGATCAGCGACCATGCGGACTTTGCGCCGCGGCTGGGGGTGGCGTACAGCTTCGACCAGGCGAAGGACAAGCCGCCGGCGTACGTGCTGCGTGGGGGGCTGGGGGTGTTCTACCGGCGGTTTACGAGCGGCAACGTGCTGCAGGCGGCGCGCCAGAACGGCGTGACGCAGCAGCAGTATGTGGTGAACTCCCCCGATACTTACCCTGCGATTCCGCCGCTGAGTGGGCTTGGCGTGCAGACGAGCTCTACCGTGTACCAGATTTCGCCTTCGTTCCGGGCGCCTTATCTTCTGAGTGCTACGGCCAGCCTGCAGCGGCAGCTTGGCACGCATGGGTCGGTGACGGCGACTTACCTGGAGACGCGCGGGATGCACGATCAACTTACTCGCAATATCAACGCGCCGCTGCCGGGGACTTACGATCTGACGTCCGGCGTCGGGGTGCGGCCTATGGGTGGCACGCAGAATATCTACCAGTATGAGTCAGGCGGGGTGGACAGGAACCATCGGCTGAATATCAACTCTAGGTTACAGTTTGCGGACAAGTTCTTTCTTTGGCAGAACTATGCGTTTCAATATGTCAGGGCGGATACCAGCGGAGGCTTCCCTTCCAACCAGTACAACCTGGGGCAGGACTATGGACGAGCGAATAACGATATCCGCAACGTGCTGAGCATGGGTGGCTATGCGCAGCTGCCGTTTGGCTTTACTGCAGGCGGGTATCTGCGGCTTACCAGTGGGGCGCCCTTCAACATCACGGTAGGTCAGGATCTGAATGGGGATACGCAGTTTAACGATCGGCCTGCGTTTGCTACGGATCTGACGCGGCCTTCCGTGGTGCAGACGGCTTATGGGAACTTCGATATGTCTCCTGTGGCAGGTCAGACGATTATTCCGATCAATTATGGGAAAGGGCCGGGGTATGCGGCGCTTAATTTTGAGGTGGGGAAGCATTTCAGCTTTGGCCCGGTGGTCAAGCCTGCGGCGGGGGAGCCGGCGCCGAAGTTAAAGGCTGGGGAGAAGCCGAAGGTGGAACATCGGTTTTTGCTGGAGTTTACGGTGAGTGGGTCGAATGTGTTTAATCATGTGAACTATGCTTTGCCGGTGGGGGTGTTGCCGGCGCAGGGTACGCAGGTGTCGGATAGTAGTACTTTGTTTGGTAAGTCGACTGGGACGCTTTATGGGGGGGCGGCTAACCGGACGGTGAACTTGGAGACTTACTTTCATTTTTGATGGGGGTGTGCAGGATTAGAGCATTGCCCTCCCCTATGAGTCGCCCTTCAGGGCTTAGGTTATCTTTTGCTTCTTACCTGGGCTTGCGCCCCAGGCTGGTATAAGTCGGGCCTTCAGCCCTGAAACAAAGACTGCGCACGGGATTATGCTGGCCGATTGCCTGTTGGTGTCGCGGCGATCAAACGCAGATTCCCTGCGGGAATGACAAACAAGGAGGCGTACCCTTGAGTAGTCTGGGCCGGTTGAACCGCAGATCCCCACGGGATGACAACAAAATGATAGTGCTTGTCTGGTTATTGGTTTCGGGCGATGTGTAAGGATGGCAGGCCGCACCAGCACCTGGACCTTTCAGAAGCGGGAGCATCTTACGAGTGCGGGTGTAGGTCGGGGGTGGCGAAGGCCAGGCGGCGCTGCATGATGGCGAAGGCTTCGGGGCTGGAGTCGATGAGGTGGAAGTGACGTTTGTGGCGGGCGGCGGCTTCGCCCGTGGTGCCGGAGCCGGCGAAGAAGTCGAGGACCGTGTCGCCCGGGTTGGAGTGGACCTGAATGATGCGGTTCAGGAGTCTCAAGGGCTTTTGCGTGGGGTAGTTGGTCTTTTCCTTGCCGTTGGTGGGCACGATGGTCATCCACCAGACGTCGGTGGGGATCTTGCCGAGGGCTGCCTTGGCGGGGCCCACCAGCCGCGGTGCCAGGTAGGGCACGCGGTCGATGGCGGCGTAGTTGAAGGTGTAGCGGGTGGGGTGTTTGGCGTACAAGAGGATGGAATCGTGCTTGGCGGGCCAGCGGGTGCGGGGCTTGCCGCCGTAGTCGTAGGCCCAGATGATCTCGTTGAGGAAGCTGGCGCGGCCGAAGATCTGGTCGAGCAGGACCTTGAGGTAGTGGGACTCGCGACAGTCGATGTGAAGGAAAAGCGAGCCGTGCGGAGTGAGGATGCGGTGGGCCTCGGCGAGGCGCGGGGCGAGGAAGGCGGGAAGGTCGTCGTGCCTGTCCTCGTAGGTGGGCGACGTGCGCGGTGTGGTGGTGATGCGCGCGCCGCTAAAGCCGAGCCGGGTGCCGGCGGGGTCGGACGCGACGGTGATGCGCCGGCGCGACTGCGTGCGCTGGGTGTTGAAGGGTGGGTCGATGTAGATGAGGGGGATAGAGGCGGAGGGAATCTGGCGGAGCAGGGGGAGGTTGTCGCCGAGGTGGATCTGGTTGGGGGAGGGCGGCGTGCGGGGCATGGGTGGAGTTTAACCTGGTTTTGGGGCGGGGTTAGCAGAGGGTTGGAGGGACCCACTCATCCCGATGGGGCCGGGATGAATGGGGCACGGGTGGTTGTGAGGGTTTGACGAGTTCACCTTGAGGTATAGTCGCAGCGACAATGCGGGGGTCCTTCGCTTCGCTCAGGATGACGGCGAAAAGAAATTGGCAGCTCCACTTGAAGTAAACGGGTCTAGCTGCGTGGTAGGGGGGGTGCCGGGGTTTGGAGCTCTTTGGTTTTCAGGACGATGAGGTACTCGTAGAAGCTGGCGAGGGTGGCGTAGGCCCAGCCGGCGGGGCCGTCGAGGAGGGCGCGGCGGATGAACATCATGTAGGCCCACTTGATGAGGGGGCGGGCGGGTAGCTTGTAGAAGAGCGCCTTCTGGTGGAGGCGGCGGGTGTGGAAGTCGGGGTCGCGCAACGCCGTATGGAGCGAGGGGTTGCGCAGGCCGGACTGCGCGACGATCAGCTGCGCCTCCATGGTGCTGTACAGGTTGTGCTTGGCGACCCAGTGGGCGATGCCCTTCGAGAAGGGGTAGTGATCGAGCGGCTCGGTGAGGTCGGCGATCGGGCCGTCGACTTCGAGCACCTCGTTGATGCTACGGGTGTAGCGTGCACGCGCGGGGCGGACGAGACGGATGTAAAAGGGACTGAGCTGCGCGTGCTGGAGCCAGGTGCCGAAGAGGAAGTCGCGGCGGCGGAGCTTGTAGCCGGAGAGCTCGGCGGGAGCGGTGAGGACGACGCGCTGCATCTCGGCGGCGAGCTCGGGGGTGGGGCGCTCGTCGGCGTCGAGGATGAGCAGCCAGGGGTGAGCGAACGGCAGGGCGAGGCCGAAGTTGCGCTGGGCGGCGTAGTTATCGAAGACGCGCTGGTGGACGTGCGCGCCGGCGGCTTCGGCGATGGCGACGGTGGCGTCGGTGGATTGGGAATCGACGAGGTGGATGTCGTTGGACCAGGCGACGGAGGCGAGGCAGGCGGGGAGGTCGGCGGCCTCGTTTTTTGTGAGGATGAGGATGGAGAGCATTGGGGGTATCTTACCGGTTGGTTGGGGGTGGTGTTGAGACCTGCGCTGTAGGCTATGGCGTCTTGGTTGGACCTTGAGGTGTAGTCGCAGCGACAATGCGGGGGTCCTTCGCTTCGCTCAGGATAACGGCGAAGAGCAGAAGAGCAGCTTTGTTTCGAAGGGGATGGGGTCGTGGCGCTCGAAACGCAGAGTCCCTGCGGGAATGACAAACAAGGGCGAAAGGTCTAGATAGTTGGTTAGTTTGATTGAGGCTATCCGCTGGCGTCCCTTTTAGAGCGCCGGGGCTAAAGCCCCCTCAGTCCTGTGGCCTTGTTCGTGGGACTGAAGTCCCACGCTTCCACCCAAGTACTTGATCAGAAAATCTTTAGCTGTGCGAGGGTGGGGTGCCCTGATCTGGGAAGCTGCTTAGGACGAGGATGGCGTTCAGGCCTCCGAAGGCGAGCGCGTTCGTGATGGCGATGGTGTGGGCGGGAGTTGGGCGAGGGGCTTGGAGGATGAGGTCTAGGGGCAGGGTGGGGTCGAGGGTGGGGGTGCCGAGGGTGGGGGGCAGGGCGCGATGGTGCAGGGCGAGCGCGGTGATGAGGGTCTCGATGGCGGAGCTGGCGCCGAGGGAGTGGCCGTGGAAGCCCTTGGTGCCGGAGAGCGGGATGTGCGGCAGGCGCGCGCCGAAGACCTGCGCCAGGGCGGCGGTTTCGGTGGAGTCGTTGGCCTGGGTGCCGGTGCCGTGCGCGTTGATGTAGCCGATGTCGGCAGGCGTGAGCCGGGCGTCGGCGAGGGCGGCGCGGATGGCCTGGGCGGGGCCTTCGGGGCGCGGCTGCGTGATGTGGTGGGCGTCGGTGGACATGCCGAAGCCGAGGATTTCCGCGTAGATCGTCGCGTTGCGGGCCTGTGCGGATTCCAGGGTTTCGAGAGTGAGGATGGCGGCGCCCTCGGCGAGCGTCATGCCGTCGCGGTCGGCTGAGAACGGCCGGCAGGATGTGGGGGAGACGACGCGCATGGAGTCCCAGGCGCGCAGGAAGCCGTGGGTCAGCGGGGCCTCATGGGCGCCGGCGAGCGCGGCCGTGACCATGCCGCCGCGGACCATGTGGAAGGCGAGGCCGATGGCGTGAGCGCCCGAGGCGCAGGCGGTCGAGATCGTCAACGTGGGGCCGGTGATGCCGAGATCGATGGCGACCTGCGAGGCCCCGGAGGAGGCCATGGAGCGCGGGACGGTGAGGGGATGGACGCGGGCGTTGCGGGTGTAGACGGCGGCGGTTTCGGGCTCTTCCGCCTGGCGTCCGTTTGTGCTGCAGCCTAGGATGATAGCCGTCTTTTCAGGCGCGTGGTGCTGCGTAATGCCGGATGCCTGGGCGGCCTGGCGGGCGGCAAGCAGGGCGAGTTGAGCGCAGCGCTCGGTGGTCTGGACCTGGGTGTTCGATAGTGTGCTGAGATCGAGCTCGGGGAGCTGGGCGGCCTTGCGGAACTTGAGGCTGGGGTCGTGCGTGGGCAGTTCGCGGATGCCGGTGTGGCCAGCGAGGATCGAGTGCCAGAGCTCGCCGGGCGTGTTGCCGATGGGGGTGAGGCAGCCGAGGCCGGTGATGACGACTCTTTGCACTTGGGGTCCTGGGTTGGGGTTCTAACGGCGGTCTGGTTCAGTTTATCCATTGGCTCTCGATTTAGAGCGCCGGGGCTAAAGCCCCTGATCCCGTTGGGCTTGTTCGTGGGACTAAAGTCGCATGCTTCCACCTGGAGACTGATTTAGATTGACTAGGGGCGGAGGCTGCGGAGCGTGACGTAGAGCGAGGCGAGGGCAAGGGCGGCGAACCAGAGGCGGAAGACGAGCTCGAGCTTGCGGTGCGGTGGGCGGAAGCTGGGGCGGGCGCGCTCGATGCGGCGGAGCAGCTTGCCGAAGAAGAGCGCGATGGCTGCGAAGACGGCGGCAGCAAAGGCGGTGAAGAAGAAGAGCTCGCGGTCGCGGATCATGCTTTGGCGGCGAGGAGTTGCTGCACTCCGACGATGACGTCGCCGACGGTACGCAGCGAGTTGAGCGAGTTGTCCGGGATGGCGATGTCGTAAAGCTCTTCGACCTCGAAGGTGAGGTTGATCTTGTCGAGCGAGTCGATCTGGAGCTCGTCGAAGCTGGTGGCCGGGGCGATGGTGGCGGGGTCGAGCTGTTTCGATTTCGCGATGAGGGCGATGATCTGAGACTGGAGGTCATCATGGTTGGGCATGGTGCTAGTTTACTCCGGGACGTGGGTGGCTGGTGGACCCACTCATCGCGATATTGCCGCGATGAATGGGGCACGGTTTTTACCACTTTAGTAGGACTAGTTCAAGGCAGAAGGCTGGGCCCATCGCGGCCAGGATGGAGTAGGTGCCGGGCTTGCCGGGGTGGTTTTTGAGTGTGTCTTCGAGCACGCAGAGGACGCTGGCGGCGCTCAGGTTTCCTACCTCGGCGAGCGACTTCCAGCTCAGCGCGAGGGCTTCCTTGGGCAGTTCGAGCGCCTTTTCGGTGGCTTCGAGGACCTTGGGGCCGCCGGAGTGGAAGATCCAGCTCTGGATGTCGGGCAAGGTCAGGTTCTGCGAGGCGAGGAAGGAGTCGACGTCGCCGCGCAGGTTTTCGAGCACGACCTTGGGGACGTCGGGTGAGAGGACGATGCGGAAGCCGGTGTCGCGGATGTCCCAGCCCATGACGTGCTCGGTGTGGCGGTAGAAGGTGCTGCGGGTGGCGAGGATCTCGGGGCCTTTGACGGGGAGCTTAACGTCGCTGCCGGCCAGAACGACGGCGGCGCAGCCATCGCCGAAGAGGCCGGTGGAGATGATGTTGGCGATGGACTGGTCGTCGTCCTGCCAGGTGAGCGAGCAGAGCTCGACGCTGAGGAGGAGTGCGATCTGGTCGGGGAAGGCGCGGAGATAGTCGCTGGCGCGCGCGATGCCGGCCGCCCCGGCGACGCAGCCCAGGCCGAAGATGGGTGTGCGTTTGATGTGGGTGGGGAATGGCATGCGGTTGATGAGGCGGGCGTCGATGGTGGGCGACGCGATGCCGGTGACGGAGGCGAAGAAGATGGCGGAGACATCGGCGGGGGAGAGGCCGAGCGGCTCGAGGGCGCGCGTGATAGCCTGCTCGCCGAGCGCGACGGCGGCGGTGATCCACTCGTCGTTGGTCTGCTTGAAGCCGACGAGGGTGGGGTAGTGCTCGAGGGGGTGGACGAAAGAGCGGGTGTCGACACCGCAGTTGGCGTGCAGCCGGGTGAGGAGGCGGGGCTCGGGAAGTTTGCTGCCCCAACGTTCGACGAGGGCGGCGGAGACCTCGGCCTGGGTGTAGCGGTACGGGGGAAAAGCGGTGCCTACGGACGCAATCTGCATGGTCTGAGTGTAGATGCGGGAACGGCGAGAGGTGTGTGGGGTGAACATGCAAGGGCAAAGGATTAAACGCTAAGGGCGCGGAGGTTTCGCGGAGGGCGCGGAGGAAAGCCGCTAGAGTAAGGGGATGAAGGAAATGCGGCGTTGGATGGTGATGGTGCCGGCGGTGACGCTGGCGGTGCTGCTGGCCTGGCTGTTCTGGACGCGTGGCACGATGGAGCAGCTGGCGTTTCTGCACAGGAACTCCGGCGGTGGGCAGACCGGGTTGGTGGACCAGCGCCCGTACCAGACGACGCAGACGCTGACCGGGCTGGCCGTGAGCGCGGAGGAGGTGGCGTTTGCCCAGCAGGCGGAGCGGCTGGCGGACCACGAGGTCGACCAGGCGTTTGCGCAGGCGCTGCGCCTGGCGAGCATGCAGCAGCGGGTGCTGACGGGCGATGCGGCAGCGGTGGCAAGGCGGGTCGACGAGTTGAAAGAGCTGGTCAAGGACGACCAAGCGCGCGTGGATGCGCTGACCGAGTCAGCGAAGACCTCGGGCGTGGCGTCGGCCGAGGGCGACGACCTGGACGTGGCCAGGGCGCAGCTGGGGCTGGACCAGGATGAGCTGACGGATGCAACCGGAGACCTGGCGCGTGAATCCGGCGACCGGCGCGGCGAGATCCAGCAGGAGCTGACAGCACGGGAGGCGGCGCAGAAGAAGGCGGGCGATGCCGGCAAGAAGGAGCCGGCGGTCGCGGCGGTGAAGCGCTACGGAACGCTGGAGGGACGGGCGAGCGCGTGGTTCGACCAGCGGTCGCGGGTGAAGCTGATCGAGCAGGCGAGGGTGGCCGCGCTTGCGGACGCGAAGGAACTGGCCGCGCAGCACGATGCGATGGAGAAGAGGGCGCTGGCGCAGCAGACGGCGAGCTTGCCTGGCGGGGTTGCGAACGGTAGCGCGCGGGTGGCGGTGTTGAAGTCCATGGCCGGCCGGCGCGTGGTGATGAGCATCCTGGACGACCGCGTGAGCACCTCGCAGCAGCTGGCCGCGGTGTACGGGCAGTGGGAGACGCAGGTGTGGCTGCAGCACCGGATTGTGGCGCACCTGGTGTTGCAGTCGCTGGCGTGGATCGCGTTTATCCTGCTGATTGCGGCCGTGCTGGTGACGATCGGGCGGGCGCTGCTGGCGCGGATGCGTGAGACCGACAGGCGCAAGGCACGGACGCTCGAGACGCTGCTGCTGGTGGCGGTGGAGGCGCTGGCGGCGATTGCGGTGCTGCTGGTCGTGTTCGGCGTGCCGGAGCATACGCCGACGATCCTGGGGCTGGCAGGCGCGGGGCTGACGGTGGTCTTTCAGGACTATATCCTGGCGTTCTTCGGGTGGTTTCTGCTGATGGGAAAGAACGGCATTCGCGTATGCGATTGGGTCGAGATCGACACGGTGGGGGGCGAGGTGATGGAGATCGGATTGTTCCGGACGACGCTGCTCGAGACGGGCAACTGGACCAGCCGCGGACATCCGACGGGGCGGCGCGTGGCGTTTACCAACAGCTACGCGATCCGCGGGCGCTACTTCAACTACACCACGCACGGGCAGTGGATGTGGGACGAGATCAAGATGAATATCCCGGCCACGCCGGACGTGTACGAGCTCGTGAAGCGGATGCAGGCGAAGGTGGAAGAGGTGACGACCGACGACACGGCGGAGGCCGAGCAGCAGTGGCGATCGGCGACGCGGCAGAATGCGCTTTCGAACTTCAGCGCGCAGGCCACGGTGGACCTGCGGCCGGCGGCGGCGGGCGTGGATGTGCTGATCCGCTTCGTGACGCGCGCGAACGACCGGTTCGAGATGCGGCGGAAGCTGTATGAGGCGGTGATGGGGTTGATGGAAGGGACGGAGGCAAAGGTGCTGCAGGCGGGGGCGTCGGAGGGGTAGTGCTTTTGGCCGATTGCCTATGGGTGTCGTGGCGCTCTAAACGCAGATTTCCTGCGGGAATGACAAACAAGGAAGCAGAGATTCAGCTAGGCCAACTGACTCAGGGTAGATTGTCGCGGGCGTTGCGGTTGTAACTCCCATCGGCTTCAGGGA
>CAXUDC010000106.1:0-12064 GCA_964249685.1 uncultured Acidobacteriaceae bacterium | reverse complement strand
TCACGCAAAACGGGGGAGCGGGTAAAGTACCAGAAGGTGACAGCGAGTGCGCAGGCCGCCCAGCAGGAGGCCGCGCAGGCCGCTCCCGACGAAGATCCGGCACCGGCTGCCCCGGTCGTCGAAAAAGACGAGATCGTAAAGGGCTATGAGTACCAGAAGGGCCAGTACGTGACGATCGAGCCCAAGGAACTCGCCGACCTGCGCGTGCCTTCCAAGCACACCATGGAGGTCACGCAGTTTGTGGACGAGGCCGATATCGACCCGGAGTACTACGAAAAGCCCTACTTCGTGGTGCCTGACAACGACTCGCAAACGCCCGCCTTCGCCGTGGTCCGGCAGGCCCTGCTCGATACGAAAAAAGTGGCTCTCTCAAAGATCGCCTTCGGCGGGCGCGAGCATGTGGTGGCGATCAAGCCGGCGGACGACAACGGCATGATGGCCTACACGATGCGCTACGCCGCCGAACTGCGCGAGGGCAGAGACTACTTTCGCGACATCAAGAAGGCCGAGGTGGATGAGGATTCGCTCGACTTGGCCAAGCAGTTGATCAAGCGCAAGGCGGCGAAGTTCGATCCAACGCAGTTTGTGGACGGGTACGAGGTCGCCCTGAAGGAGCTGGTCCAGGCCAAGATCGAGCACGCGCCGATCCCGCAGGACGAGGTGCCCGCGCCGAAGCGGGGCAATGTGGTCTCGCTGATGGACGCGCTGCGCAAGTCGGTCGGGTCGGCCACGCCCGAGGACGCCGAGGAGCACGAAGAGCGGCGCGCTCCCGCGAAGAAAGTCGCGGCGAAGGCGGCAGGCAAAGGCATCGCGTTGGTGAAATCCGAAAACG
Source organism: uncultured Acidobacteriaceae bacterium (assembly GCA_964249685.1). GTDB lineage: Bacteria > Acidobacteriota > Terriglobia > Terriglobales > Acidobacteriaceae > Edaphobacter. The sequence goes on along the minus strand of CAXUDC010000106.1, from coordinate 11,232 downwards.
CCGCCGCCAAGGCTCCGGCAAAGACCGCGGCCAAGACGCCGAAGCGTAAATCTGCCTGATGGCCATGAAGAAGACAGCCGCGAAGAAGACCCCTGCAAAGAAAACACCCGCGAAAAAGCAGGTAGCCGCCGCCGACGCGGTCGACACGCAGCTTGCGCGCTACCGCTCCATGCGCGACTTCGCCGTAACCGCGGAGCCTGCCGGCAAGGCGAAGGCTACCGACCTGGAGCGACTTCCCTTCTGCATCCAGAAGCATGCCGCCTCGCACCTGCACTATGACTTTCGCCTGGGCTGGAACGGCGTGCTGAAGAGCTGGGCCTGCGCCAAGGGGCCGAGCTACGTAGTCGGCGACAAGCGCTTGGCCGTCGAGGTGGAGGATCACCCGATCGAGTACGGCGGCTTTGAAGGCATCATCCCGGCCGGGCAGTACGGCGGCGGCACGGTCATGCTGTGGGACCAGGGCACCTGGGCGCCGCAGCCCGGCCATGAGGATGTCGACGCAGGCCTGCGCGACGGCCAGCTCAAGTTCACCATGGACGGCACCAAGATGCATGGCAAGTGGGCGCTGATCCGCATGGGCGGGAAATTTGCCCGCGGCAGCAAGCCCAACTGGCTGCTCATTAAGGAGCACGACGAGTTCGAACGGCACGAGGGCGACCCAGCGGTGACGGACGCCGAATCGACCTCGGTGGTAACGGGCCGCTCGCTCGAGGAGATCGCAAAGAGCGAGGACCATGTCTGGAACTTCAAGGAAACCAACACGGGCCCGCAGGCCTGGTACCGGCAGGACGCCAAGCCCGCGGCGATAGCCCTGCCAGGCGGTCTGCCCGAGGAGCTGCAGCCGACCTTTCTGAAGCCGCAGCTCGCGCAGGAGACCGAGGCCCCGCCGGCCGGCGACACCTGGCTCCATGAGCTGAAGCTGGACGGCTACCGCATGCAGGCGCGCAAGGAAGGCGCGAAAGTGCAGATGCTGACGCGGTCCGGGCTCGACTGGACCGACCGCGTCAAGCACGTCGCGGCCGAGGTCGCGCGGCTCGCGGTCGAGCAGGTGACGCTCGATGGCGAGGTCGTCGTGGTGTCTGAAAACGGCACGACCAACTTCGCCGATCTGCAGGCCTCGTTCCAGGAAGGCGCGAAGAATCCGCTGACGTTCTTCTGCTTCGACCTGCTGCATGTGAACGGGCACAGCACGCGGGAGCTGCCGCTGTTCGACCGCAAAAAGCTGCTCGCGGAGCTGCTGGCCGGCGCGAACGCGGATACGCTCCAGGTCTCCGAGCACCTGGTCGGCAACGGCGAGGAGATGTTCCACAAGGCGTGCGAGCTGCATGCGGAGGGCATCGTCAGCAAGCGGGCCGCGGCCCCCTACACCGCGGGGCGCAGTTCGGCGTGGCAGAAATCGAAGTGCCTGCATGAGCAGGAGTTCGTCATCGGCGGCTACACCCTGCCGGGCAAAGGGAAGGCCGGTGGCCCCGGGCTGGGCGCGCTGCTGCTCGGCTACTACGACGACCAGAAGCGGCTGATCTACGCGGGACGTACTGGCACAGGCTTCACGCAGAAGTTTGCTGCCACGCTGCGCAAACGGCTGGAGACGGCGGAGACGAACACCTCGCCGTTTCTGAATCCCTCGGCCGAGGCGCGCAAGGGAGCCATCTGGGTGCGGCCTTCGACTGTTGCGCAGGTGCGGTTTGCCACCTGGACGGCGGACGAGCAGGTCAGGCAGGCGGCGTTCCTCGGGCTGCGCGAAGACAAGCCCGCGAGCGAGGTCCGTCGCGAAAGTGCCGCGCCCGCGCCGAAGTCGAACGAGGGCAAGCAGCGTTCGCCGCCTCCCGAAGCCGCGGGGCCAAGCGCCGCTTCGCTGCCGAAGGGTAAGAAGACCGTCCTGCAGAAAGCGCCCGTGCGGCTCACCCATCCGGACAAGATCCTGGACCAGGCCAGCAAGCTCACCAAGCAGCAGCTCGCGGACTTCTATTGGGCCGTCGCGCCCCGCATGCTGCCGCACATCGCCGGCCGCGCTCTCTCGCTCGTGCGTCTGCCGAACGGCATCGGCCAGGCGAGCTTCTACCAGAAAAACGTCACGACAACCCTGCCACCGGGCTTCGAATCCGTCCCGGTACCCGACAAAAAGACCGGCGAGATGCATCAGTACGTCGCGCTTTCCACCCCGGAAGCAGTCGCCGCGATGGCGCAGATGTCGGTCCTCGAGGTGCATCCCTGGGGCTCGCTCGCGGCCAACCTGGAGCACCCGGACCGGCTCGTCATCGATCTCGACCCGGATGAGTCGCTCGGCTGGGATGTGCTCACGGGCGCGGCGGACGACGTGCGCAAGCGGCTGAAAACCTTGGGGCTCGAGTCGTTCCTGAAGACCACCGGCGGCAAGGGCCTGCATGTCGTCGTGCCCATCACACCCGAGATGGCGTACCCGGAGATCAAGCAGTGGTGTCACGGCTTCGTGCTCGCCATGGAGCGCGCGAACCCGAAGCTCTACCTGACCAACATGAGCAAGGCGGCACGGCCGGGCAAGATCTACCTCGACTACCTGCGCAACGAGCGCGGCGCAACCGCCGTGGCACCCTATAGCCCGCGCGCCCGCGCGAACGTGGGCGTGGCCGTACCGCTGACCTGGCCGGAGTTGAAGCTGGCAGAGAGCCCCGACTTCCGCATCGGCAACTTCGCCGACTGGCAGGCGCGGCTGAAGAAGGACCCATGGGAGAAGATGCTGACGATCTCCCAGGCCATTTCAGCCGAAGCGAAGAAGGCTTGCGGGGTAAAGTGAAGGCAAGTACGTGCACGGACAAGATGGATAAAAGAAGCGAACCGCTTAATAACTTCTAAACCCATTGTTTCAAAGTGTAGCTGCTGTTCTTCTTTTCGCCGTCATCCTGAGCGAAGCGAAAGCCCCCGCATCGTCGCTGCGGCTACACTCAAGGTAAACGGGTCTAAGCGAGAGACAGCGCCACTTTCCTCTCCCGCAAAAATGACAACAAACCGCATATATATTTTGTTGTCATCCCGTAGGGATCTGCGGTTCGACGTGAAGAAATGCATTCAGCAAACACAAGAAAGCTGACACACACACCCACCGCCTTCGCCTCTTTACCCGTGCCTTATCCGGTTTTATCCGTGCACGTACTCCCCTAACGAGCGTCCGGCCGCCCAGCCACCCGGTCATACTGGTAGACATCGCTCGTCGTCCCCAGCGCCTCGTTGTACAGGTCGATCTGCCCGGTCGCGGCATCCAGTTCGGTCTCAAACTTGTGCAGCGCGCGGAGGATATCGGCCGTTGCGGGAATCTCGATGCGCGAGTTGCGCAGGAACTTCTGGTAGCCCTTATCGACCAGCCGGCAGATCTCCCCGCCGAGCAGCCAGCCCGGTTTCTGCAGCATCGTCGCGCCATCCTTGTCGCCCAGGATCTCCGCCGCGCAGCCATATTTACTCACCCGCACCGCCCCCGTGCGACGCTGTGCACCCTCCTGCGCCCCGGCGACATCAAATCGCTGAGTGCCGAGCAGCGCCAGCACCTCATCAAAGCTACGCTTTACCACTTTTTTTGCCATAGACAGTACGCTAGACTCAATCAGGAGCAGTTGCAACCCACCTCATGTTGACCGCCACCCAACTCGCCGGCACGACGCTTCTCGAGCGCATCGGCAACACGCCGCTTGTGCGGCTGGACGAGCTCACCACACATCTGCCCGGCATCCAAATCCTGGGCAAGGCCGAGTGGGCCAACCCCGGTGGTTCGGTCAAGGACCGCGCCGCGTCGGCGATCGTCAAGGCCGCCATGGACCGCAACCTGCTCGGCCCCACGCAGGGCCTGCTTGATGCGACCTCCGGCAACACCGGCATCGCGTACGCCATGCTGGGCGCGGCGATGGGCTTCGAGGTCACGCTTTGCATGCCGTCGAACGTGAGCCCGGAACGCAAGCGCTACCTGGCCGCGTACGGCGCCAAGATCGTCTGGACCAACCCCGCCGACGGCTCCGACGGCGCCATCCGCAAGGCGCGTGAGCTGGTTGCGGCGGAACCTGGCCGCTACTTCTACGCCGACCAGTACTCGAACGAGAATAACTGGCTCAGTCACTACCACACCACGGCCAACGAGATCTGGCGCCAGACCGACGGGCAGGTGACGCACTTTGTCGCGGGCCTTGGGACTTCGGGCACGTTCATGGGGACGACCCGTCGGCTGCGTGAACTGAACCCGAACGTCCGCTGCATCTCGATGCAACCGGACTCGCCGTTCAACGGGCTTGAAGGCCTGAAGCACATGGCGACCGCCATCGTGCCGAAGATCTACGACGCGCACCTGGCGGATGAAAACATCGACCTCGAGACCGAGCGCGCCTACGCGATGTGCCTGCGGCTCGCGCGCAAATCGGGCCTGCTCGTGGGCGTCTCCGCAGCCGGCGCGGTTGCGGCATCGCTCGAGATCGGCGAGCGCGAGTTTAAAGCCGGGCGCGAGGCCATGATCGTCACCATCCTCTGCGACTCCGCAGAGAAGTACATGTCGGAACGGTTCTGGACCGACGCCGCACTGCAGGAGGGCCAATCCAATGGTTAACTGCCCGCAACGCTGTTGTTGTCTTTGCTAGTCTGCCCCCGGCGCACCCGCGCGTGACAGCTACCCCTGACGCACCCCTGAGGAATCCATGCTCCATTTGCAATTTTCTGACTACCAGACCCTTCGCGCGCACGGCGAAGAGACGTATCCGCATGAGTGCTGCGGCGTGCTGCTGGGCCGCGCGGAAGCCAGCACAAACGTCGTGCATCAAGTAGTGGCCGCGGGCAACACGCGCACGGACTCCGCGCACAACCGCTACAACATCTCGCCGGTAGAACTGATCCGGATCCAGCGCCAGGCGCGCGGCGCGGGGCTCGACATCGTGGGCTTCTACCACTCTCACCCGGACCACCCGGCGCGGTGGTCCCCAACTGACCATGCCGAAGCCCACTGGCTGGGCTGCTCGTACGTTATTACGCGCGTAGCCAAAGGCCGCTCGGAAGACTCGAACTCGTTCCTGCTGACCGGCACGAGCGAAGAAGACAAGCAGTTCCAGGATGAGCCAATCGAGATCCTGATCGTCGAACCGGCCAACGCCTAAACAGCACCAAGGAGCTTCAAAACGATGCCTACGATTCACATCCCCACTCCGCTGCGCACCTATACCGACGGCCACGAATCGGTCACGGTCGACGCCGGCACCGTAACCACCGCGCTCAACGAACTGACGGCAAAGTACCCCGCACTCAAGACCAACCTGTTCAGCGCGGACGGCAAGCTGCGCTCGTTCGTCAACGTCTACCTGAACGACGACGACATCCGCTACCTCGGCAGCAAGGAAGACGCGCCCACGTCGCCACAGGACGAAATTACGATCATCCCATCGATCGCCGGCGGACACTGAAAGGGTTCCTCCACCTAGCGACGCACACGTATTTTGTTGTCATCTCGCAGGGATCTGCGTTTGTGGTGCCACTACACCACCCGGCAGCCAGCTACATAGCGCGTAAGAAAGGCAAACCATGTCCACCGCCACACTCGACCCCGTCGCGACCCTGCCAAAGCTAACCAACGAGGAAGTCGCCCGCTACTCGCGCCACCTGATCCTGCCCGAGGTCGGCTATGAGGGCCAGCAGAAGCTGAAGGCCGCGCGCGTCCTTTGCGTCGGCACCGGCGGGCTGGGTGCGCCGCTCTCGCTCTACCTGGCCGCGGCCGGCGTGGGCACGCTCGGCCTGGTGGATTTCGACACCGTCGACGCCAGCAACCTGCAGCGGCAGGTCATCCACTCGACCGCCACCGTCGGCATGCTCAAAGTCGACTCCGCCGAGATCATGCTCAAGGGGCTCAACCCGAACCTCAACGTCGTCAAGTACAACACCATGCTGACGAGCGCCAACGCGCTCGAGATCTTCAAGGACTTCGACGTGATCGCGGACGGCACCGACAACTTCCAGACGCGCTATCTCGTCAACGACGCCTGCGTGCTGACCGGCAAGCCCAACGCCTACGGCTCGATCTTCCGCTTCGAAGGCCAGGCCAGCGTCTTCGCCACCGAGACCGGCCCCTGCTACCGCTGCCTGTACCCGGAGCCGCCACCGCCGGGCCTGGTTCCCTCCTGCGCCGAGGGCGGCGTGCTCGGCATCCTGCCCGGCCTCGTCGGCATCATCCAGGCCACCGAGGTTATCAAGCTCATCCTCGGCATCGGCGAGACGCTCGCCGGCCGCCTGCTCCTCGTCGACGCGCTCGGCATGAACTTCCGTCAGCTCAAGCTGCGCAAGAACCCCGACTGCCCCGCCTGCGGCACGCATGAGATCAAGGAGTTGATCGACTACGACCAGTTCTGCGGGATCGAGAAGCCCAAGGACGCGACCGGCCCGCTCGAAGTCGCGCAGAACGCCGCGGTCGCCGGCGCGCTCGTGGACGGCACCCCGCAGATCACCGTCGAGGACCTGAAGCGCAAGCAGGACGCCGGCGAGAACTTCTTCCTGCTCGATGTCCGCGAGCCACACGAGGTCCCCATCGCCACGCTCGGGGCACCGCTCATCCCTGTCGGCTCCCTAGAAAGCCGCATCGCCGAAATCCCCGTCGCGAAGGACGCCGAGATCATCGTCCACTGCCGCTCCGGCGCGCGCTCGCAAAAAGCCGCACTAATCCTGAAACAGCACGGCTTCACCAACGTAGAAAACCTCGCCGGCGGCATCCTCGCCTGGGCCGAAAAGATCGACCCCAGCATGCCAAAGTACTAAATGTGACCGAAATCGTCGCAGTTTTCCATGATACCCCACCGTTCTCAGCTTGATCGAAACGGTGGGGTATCATCTGCAGTAGCGATGGACTCCGCACTACAACCCGAAGAAAAGCTACAGGCCCAGCATCGTATCCGCGCCCAGCTCCTGCGCAAGGTCTCGGACTCGACGCCCCTCACCCGCACCCTGCGCAAGGCCGTCCGCGTTCTCGCAGAGGCAGGCATCCCGTCTCTCGTCGTAGGCGGCTATGCCGTTCAAGAGCACGGCTATGCCCGCTTTACTTCGGATGTAGACATAGTCGTGCCCGACGTTGCAGCGGCCCGCGCAGTCCTCTCGATCAACGGCTTCCGGGAGAACCCCGGATCGACCATGACCTTGACCGATCGGGCGAGTAAAGTAGAAGTAGACCTGCTTCCGGGTGGGGGGTACATCGGGCCGGGACCCCTTAGCCTGCCGAACCCTCTGGCAATCTCATCTACGCCGAGGTTTGCCGATCTTCGAACCCTTCTCGAGTTGAAGCTTTCCAGCTATCTTGGCTCACCCGTGACCCGGGCGCGCGACTTCTCAGATGTGGTCGAGCTCATCAAATCGAATGGATTGTCCTATGACTTTGAACTCGATGAGCAGGTCGGGGGCGAATATAGACGCACGTGGACTTCACTGCGTGATGAAAGTTCCCGTTGAAGATCGCTCGCCATGGAGCGATCCGAAGAGCGTAATCAATTCATGTTCCCGTCGATTCAGCTCTCTGGATGGTGGGTTCTCGAGAATCGTTAGGGTAATCTTCCGTCCCTCTCTTACTGCGTCCGCGAGAGCCCGATGAACCTTCCTGTACTGATCAGGCTTGCTCTTCCTGTAGGGTTCGCCGTTCAAGAGCCTCTCAACATTCCTCTGGTACTCCTTGCGAGGCCGACTGATGTTTTTGTACTTACCGATGTAGACGCCGCCGCCCTCAATCGTCCAGCGATAAATGCCAGGTAGCAAACAGTCGACACCAGGTGCTTCCTCGGAGCTACACCAGTCCAGTTTGAGCGTGAGCCGGCTGGTCATGCCGTAGGCTCATCCTTATCATCCATCACCAGCACCTCCAGCGCCAGCGGTGCCGCAATCATGCAATCCATCTTCGCAATTGCATCCACCGCAACCTGCATTACCGAGTTCAAGCAAGGCTCCGTCGTCACCACGAACGCCAGCCGATCCTTCGGGTACCCGCGCCGCTGCAGCAGCGAATCGATATTCGCGCCCACGCCCGACAGCGCCCCCGCAATCGCCGCCACAATTCCTGGCTTGTCATCCACCACAAACCGCAGGTAGTGCGGCGCGACCGAGTCCCCCGTCACCTCTCGCCGCGCCACCGGCAATGAAACCAATTTCGCCCCCTGCGCCACCGCCACCAGGTCGCTCACCACCGCCACCGCCGTCGCATCACCCCCCGCGCCATGCCCGCTGAACACCACATCCCCGCCCAGCACCCCGGTCGTCACCACCATATTCTGCGTACCGTGTGACCACGCCAGCGGCGACTCCCGCGGCACCACCATCGGCGCCACCCGCGCATACATCCCCACACCTTCCACCTGCGCGCGCGATACCTGCCGGATCGTGCACCCAAGCTCCTTCGCATACGCAAAGTCCACCGCGTCGACATCCTTGATCGACTGCGTCACCACCGCCTCCGGGTCGAGCTCCGCGTGCATCACAATCCGCGCCAGAATACACAGCTTCGCCCGCGCGTCGAACCCACCCACATCCGCCGTCGGGTCAGACTCCGCATACCCCAGCGCCTGCGCATCCCGCAGCACATCCACGTACCGGTCCCCCGCCTCCATCCGCGAAAGAATATAGTTACACGTCCCGTTCAGAATCCCACTGATCCGCGTAATCCGGTCGCCCGAAAGCCCCTGCGCCATCCCCGGAATCACCGGCACGCCCCCGGCCACCGCGGCCCCGTACAGTAGCTGCCCGCCATGCCGGCCGGCCAGCGCCAGCAGCTCCGCCCCGCGATACGCGATCAGCTGCTTGTTCGCCGTCACCACCGACTTGCCCGCCCCCAGCGCCCGCGCAATCCACTCCCCCGCCGGCTCGAGCCCTCCCATCAGCTCCACGATCACATCCGCGCCCAGCACATCCTCAAACCGCTCCGTCCACACCACCCCCGCGCCCACCCGCGCCGCCTCGGCCGACACCTTCTTCCGCGCCACGTCCCGGTTATAAACATGCGTCAGCTCGATCCCCGGCAGCGCCAGCAACGCCAGCGCCTTGGCCACCGACCTACCCACCGTCCCAAACCCCACCAACGCGATCTTGATCATTTAGTAATCGATCCTCTCCGCAGCAGCCTTCCAGGCCGCAAAACTCGCCAGCGCTTCCCCCCGCAGCAGGTTTGCCGCAGGCAGCTTGCGCTCGCCGACCGGGCACCGCACCTGCTCATAGAAATAGCTGTCGTCGAACCCCGCATCCGCCGCGTCCGCCGCCGTACTGCCATAGTACAAAGCCCTGCACCGCGCCCACAGGATCGCCGTCAGGCACATCGGGCAGGGCTCGCAGCTCGAGTAGATCGTCGCTCCGCTCAGCTCAAACGTCCCCAGCTTCCGGCACGCATTGCGAATCGCTGTAATCTCTGCATGCGCGGTCGGATCGTTGGTCGCGGTCACCTGGTTCGCGCCCGTGGCGATCACCTCGCCCTCCCGCGCGATCACCGCGCCGAACGGTCCCCCGCGCCCTGTGCGGACGTTCTCAATCGCCAGCTCGATCGCCATCCGCATGAATCGTTCGTCACCCTGCATGCCTGTCCTCGCCGCCAACCTAATTATGGCAGACACAAACGATCCGGCCCGCTCCTCTTGCCCGTTCCCTGCTGCTAAACTGGCTGCAGCCGCCAAAACCATGCCCATTCAATCTCTCAATCCCGCCACCGGCCAACTCCTCCGCACGTTCGAGCCGCTCGGCGACGAAGCCATCAAAGCCAAGATCGCCATCGCCCAGGCCGCCTTCCGCGCCGGCTTCGAGATCCCGCTCGAGCACCGCGCGCTCTGCATGCGCAAGCTCGCCGGCATCCTCGAGCACGAGGTCGATGAGCTCGCCACGCTCCTCACCCAGGAGATGGGCAAGACCCTCGCAAGCGCCCGCGCCGAGGTCCTCAAATGCGCCTCCGCCTGCCGCTACTACGCCGAAAACGCCGCCCGCATCCTCTCTGAAGAGCACATCCCGACCGAAAATCAGAACAGCTACGTCCGCTGGGAGCCGCTCGGCGTCATCCTCGCCGTCATGCCCTGGAACTTCCCTTTCTGGCAGGTCTTCCGCTTCGTCGCGCCCGCGCTCATGGCCGGCAACGTCACCCTGCTCAAGCACTCGTCGAACGTCCCGCAGTGTGCGCTCGCTATCGAGGCCCTCGTCCGCCGCTCCGGCTTCCCGCGCGGCTCGCTCCAGACCCTGCTCATCGAATCCCGCCAGGTCGAATCCGTCCTCTCCGACGAGCGCGTCGCCGCCGTCACCGTCACCGGCTCCGAAGCCGCCGGACGAGCCGTCGCCGCGCAGGCCGGCTGGCTCATCAAGAAGTCCGTCCTCGAGCTCGGCGGCTCCGACCCCTTTGTCGTCCTGCCGTCGGCCGACCTGGACAGCGCCGTCAAGGCTGCCGTCACCTCCCGCACCCTCAACAACGGGCAATCCTGCATCGCCGCGAAGCGCTTCATCCTCCATGAAGAGATCTACGACGACTTCGAGCAGAAGTTTGTCGCCGCCATCGAAGCCTTGCAGGTCGGCGACCCCATGAAGGACTCCACCGACATCGGCCCGCTCGCCACCGTCCAGCTCCTCGACGACCTCGAGCAGCAGGTCCAGGCCTGCACCGCGGCCGGCGCCCGCATCCTTACCGGCGGCGAGCGCATGATCGGCGCCGGAAACTTCTTCGAGCCCACCGTCCTGACCGGCCTGCCCCGCACCGCCTCCGTCTACCAGGACGAGATCTTCGGGCCGGTCGCCCTGCTCTTCAAAGCCATCTCGCTCGAAGAAGCCCTCGTAATCGCCAACGACACCCCCTTCGGCCTCGGGGCCTCCATCTGGACGACCGACCCCGAAGAGCAGAAACGCCTCATCGCCGAGCTCGAGTGCGGCCAGGTCTTCGTCAACACCATGGTCGCAAGCGACCCGCGGCTGCCCTTCGGCGGCAGCAAGCGCTCCGGATACGGACGCGAGCTCTCCGCCGCCGGCATGCACGAGTTCCTTAACGCCAAAACCGTCGTCATCGCCGAGCCCGCGCAACAGACCGAGATCGCCTTCGAGCCCGACCCAACAGCCACGACGCCGGAAGAAGAGCCAAAGCTAAGCCACACCCCCTTCGACTCCAGCCAATTCCGCTCCGCCTTCCAAACCGCCCTGGACAAAACCGAGTAAAGCCAAGCCACCATCTGCACCCACCGGGGTGCCCCATGATGTATCGCGGTTCCATCGCGATCATCGTGGGCGCAATCCCTAAAGCTCATAGCT
>CAXUDC010000105.1:3119-12099 GCA_964249685.1 uncultured Acidobacteriaceae bacterium | reverse complement strand
ATTGGACTTGCCCATCCAGCAAACAGCCTTCATAACATTCTCCTGATCTTGGGTGCTGCAAAAGGTTCCGTGTGGCGAGCGGCTATGCTCGTTTATTTGCAGGTCAAATGGCAGCTCGTCTTTTCGCCGTCATCCTGAGCGTAGCGAAGACCCCCGCATTGTCGCTGCGACTACACCTACAGGGAAACGGGTCCTAAACTTCGCTTGTCCCCGGCGGCGTCGGGTTGGTCTCGCCGTACATCCACTCCTTGATGCCACCCGACAGCCCGCGCGGCCCATGCGAATTGTTCTTCACCGTAGGGATTTCGCCCGTCTCGGCAAGTGCCTTGAAGTGGCGCAGGTCCTCGATCACCGTCTGCTTCGGGCTGCGTTTCGCAACCGTCGCCGCCGCATTCGCCACCGCATTCACCTTAAAATGCTGAATCAACGTCACAACTGTGCCGCGCCCATCGCGCCGCGCCGCAAAGCTCACCTCGCCGCTCTGCTCAACCTCGCCCGCAATCGACTTCCACGCAATCTTGCGACCCGGGAGGTCTTCTGTAATCTCGCTGTCGAACTCGATCCGCTTGCCGTCCTCATCCTCCGGGTTCCCCATCACCCAGTGGCTCTTGCCCGCGCCCAGCGGCATGACGGAGACCACATGCTCCTGCCATATCGGAAACTTCGCCTCGTCGCGCCACAAGTCATAGAGCGCCTTGGGCTCGACCAGGATGGATTGCCGCGCATGCGCATGCGCCCAGCCATCCTCGTGCCCGGTAGGAAGCGCAACGTAGTGGTCCCCTGGCTGCTTTGCATCCGGCAGCGGAGTAAAGCTCTTGCGTGCGGTGTTGATGGGCTCTGCAACTTCAGCCATGGTTGGACTCCTTTGCGGTTCCGGCGTGCATTCCGAAACAGACACGTACATGGATGTCGGTTGACGCCCCCGCGTCGCCTGACCGCCATGGGAAGACTCTGGTCAAGTCCGCCGTTGCTTCTGGGAGAGGTCGAGGCTTTAGCCTCGACCTCTGAATCTCCAACAGAAACTGGGCTTTATCCCCCGGAGCTGATCTATGATCGGCCCCCTCCAGACTTGATCAGAGCCGCCTTTAGGGCAAACAACAACAACCAAAGGAAGAGGCTAGAAAGAAAGGATTGCTCCCTCCTTATCCAGCCTTTCCCACTTGCCCCATTCCGTCGTTGCTCTTGTTCTACTGCTGCATCGAACGCTTCATCCCCTGCATGCTCGCCGAAAGCGCGGCAACCCGTGCCCGTGAAGGCACAAACCCGCCGTTGCGCGTGCTCTGCGCCGGCACCGCATTCTGCAGCGTGACAATCAGCGCCGTCGCCGGCACATCACCCGCGCAGACGTAGCTGTGAATCGTGGTGGCGTCGAAGTAGATCGCGTCGCCGGTCTCCACGTGGTGGGTCACTTCGCCGTGCTGCACGTCCAGGTTGCCGGTCAGCAGGTAGAGGAACTCGGCACCGGCGTGCTGATGCGCGCGCGGCTCGCGCCCGTCCTTCTTGGGCAGAAACTCCGCAAAGTAGGGGTCGAGTTGCCGATCCGGAACCAGGTACCCCAGGCTTTCGAAATAGTACGCCGGATCGTCTACCCCGGACTGCGGCAGACGAACGCGATCCTTCGCGCGATGCGTGCGGAAGAGCGTCATCGGCTCGGGCTCGAAGAAGTAGCTCAGGTCTTTCGAGAAGACCATCGCGATCCGCGCCAGGTTGCGCAGCGTAGGCACTACGCGGCCGGTCTCCAGCTGCGAAAGGAACGAGGCCGACAGGCCGGTGTGGCGTCCAAGCTCCACCAGGCCCATCGACTTCTTCAGCCGAAGATACTTGATACGCTCGCCGATGCGTTTCTCCGCGATAAAGCTCTCGGCAGCTTCACCGTCGATCTGTACGTTGGCGAGCTCCTGCGGGGGCTCGGGAAGGGGATGGGAAGACGGTTCGATTTCCTGCATTGCACCGGATTTTGACGATGTGAGCTTCATACCGTCAATAGATGCAGGTGTGACGTCAAAAGATTCATGGGGCAAACAAGTTTTTCCTCGCGCTAAACCCAGCACGTCAACCATTCAAAATAGACCAGTTGTTCGGTCCGCGGCGCGCGGATGCTACGCTGATTTCGATGATCTCGCTCTCACAAAGCAGTCGGCGCCGCTTGCCTTGCACCCTGGCAGCGGCCGCCCTGCTGTGCAGTTGCGCAAGCCCCGGCGTGCCCCGGCCGCCGTCGCTGCGTCTGCCGGAGAAGGCCTCCAGCCTCTCCGCCGAACGCATCGGCAGCGAGGTGCGCCTGCATTGGACCACGCCCGCGCGCACGACCGCCGGCGACGCCATCACCGGCGTCCTCACGGCCGTGATCTGCCGCGCCCCCGTGGTCAGCGGCAAGACCGCAGCCTGCGCGCCGGTCAGGCAGATCGCGGTCACGCCGGGCCCGGCCGAGGCGGAGGACGTGCTGCCCGGGCCGTCGCGCGTCGGCGCAGACTCGCTGCTGGAGTACAGGGTAGAGCTGAGGAACGATCGCGGCCGGTCCGCCGGGCTATCCGACCCGGCGTTCGCACCCGCGGGCCGCGCGCCCGAGACGCCCGCAAGTCTTGCAGCGACTGCCCGCCGCGAGGGCGTGCTGCTGACCTGGCAGCCCGAATCAGGCGGCGCGCCGGGCGTTGTCATGGAGCTGCACAGGACCACCGGCGCTCTCCCGGCAGCGCAGTCAGCCGCTGGCAAAAAGTCACCCAGGAGCGACATCGTGCTGGTCGCCGCCGCCCAGGCGGACGCCAGCGGCATGGTGGACCGGTCCGCCCAGGACGGGCAGATGTACACCTACGTCGTGCAGCGCGTGCGGGCGGTCAAGCTGGAAGGCCGGCCGCTCGAGCTGCGCAGCGCCCTCTCCGCCCCCGTCTCCCTCACCGTCCACGACACTTTCCCGCCGCAGGTCCCGCGCGGGCTTTCGACCATCCCAGGTGGCGGCTTCGGCGCCGCGCTGTCTGTCGACCTGTCGTGGGAGCCGAACGGCGAGCAAGACCTGCTGGGCTACAACGTCTACCGCTCCGTCGATGGCGGCAAGGCGCTCCTGCTCACGCGCACCGCGGTCCCCGGACCCGCGTACCGCGACCTTCAGGTAGCCCCCGGCCACACCTACGCATATCGCATTACGGCGGTCGACGTGCACGGAAACGAGAGCGCCCAGGGTCCAGAGGCGCACGAGACCCCGCGCTGAATCGGCGCACTGTTTATAGTGCATTCACACTTTGAGCTTTGCCTGGCCGCCAGAGTGGAGTACCTTTCTGTGTGGGTCCCGTAGCGGAAGCAAGGAAGGTTGCACCATGCGTTATGCGAAAATTCTGACGGCCGAAGGGCCATTGTACGTCGAGGTAGAGACGCGCGGCGAGGCGAGCAACGACGCGCTCTGGGCGACCGGCGCCATCTCCCCCCCGGTCGAGGATCCGCTCGAGTGGGCGCGGGCCGCGGTCAAGTTTCGCCCCGCCGAGCTCGCCAGCCTGACCCTGCTCGCGCCGGTCCGGCCCACCAAGATCGTCTGCGTCGGCCGCAACTACCGCGACCATGCGGCCGAGCTCGGCAATGACCTGCCGGCCGAGCCGCTGCTATTTCTCAAGCCGCCCTCGTCGCTGCTGGGCTCGGGCGGCACCGTGCGGATGCCGGCGCTATCGAAGCGCATCGATTTTGAAGGCGAGCTCGCGATCGTGATCGGGCGCAAATGCTCGAAGCTGCGCCCGGACCAGGACCCGCGCGACTACATCCGCGGCTACACGCTGGTCAACGACGTGACCGCGCGCGACGTGCAGAAAAGCGACCCGCAGTGGACGCGCGGCAAGGGCTACGACACGTTCTGTCCCGTCGGGCCGATCGTCTCGGACGAGCTCGATCCGCTCACCGCGCCCGTGACCATCACCACGCACCTGAACGGCGAGCTGCGGCAGACCGGCTCCACGCAGGACTTCATCTTCCCCATCCCGGAGCTGCTGCAATACATCACTGCCTGCATGACGCTGTGTCCGGGCGACCTGATCCCGACCGGAACCCCGGCCGGCGTCGCCGCGATGCAGGCGGGCGATGTGGTCGAGATCGCGCTCGATGGCATGGCTGGAATCGGCATCTTACGGAACGTGATGGCAGCGGCGTAGAATCGACAAGAGTTTTCAAGGAGACATGATGGCAACCCTGTTGGAGCAGTTGCGTGGAATGACGACGGTCGTGGCGGACTCGGGCGACCTGCACTCGATCAAGAAGTTCAAGCCGCAGGACTCGACCACCAACCCGAGCCTGATCGCGGCCGCGGCCCAGATGCCCGAGTACCAGTCGATCGTGGACGACGTGCTGAAGACGGCCAAGAAGGAAGCGGGCGAAGACGCAGACGACAAGGCGGTCGCGGCGTACGCGTTCAAGACGCTCGCCGTGGCGTTTGGCCGGCAGATCCTGGACATCGTTCCCGGCCGTGTCTCGACCGAGGTCGACGCGCGGATGTCCTATGACTCCGCCAAGACGATGGAGCAGGCGCACGACATCATCGCGCAGTACGACAAGGCGGGCATCAGCCGCGACCGCATTCTGATCAAGATCGCGAGCACGTGGGAAGGCATCAAGGCCGCCGAGCAGCTCGAGACTGAAGGCATCCACTGCAACCTGACGCTGCTGTTCGGCCTGCACCAGGCGATCGCGTGCGCGGAGGCCAAGGTGACGCTCGTCTCGCCGTTCGTCGGGCGCATCCTGGACTGGTACAAGAAGGACACGGGCAAGGACTACCAGGGCGCGGACGATCCCGGCGTGCAGTCGGTAACGAAGATCTATAACTACTACAAGAAGTTCGACTACAAGACGGTCGTTATGGGCGCGAGCTTCCGCAACATCGGCGAGATTACGGAGCTGGCCGGCTGCGACCTGCTGACGATCGCGCCGAAGCTGCTCGAAGAGCTCGACACGAAGGAAGGCGACCTGCCGCGCAAGCTTGACCCCGCCGCGTCCAAGGACATGGACATCCAGAAGATCCCGATGGACAAGGCGACCTTCGAGAAGATGCATGCCGAAGACCGGATGGCGCATGACAAGCTGAAGGAAGGGATTGAAGGCTTCTCGAAGGCGCTTGAAGAGTTGGAGCAGCTGCTGGCCAAGCGGTTGGGTGAGCTTGGGAAGTAGCGTTGATTCAGGCTAAACAGCAGATCCCTACAGGATGAAAACGAAGAGAATCTATCGCACTTTTGCTTTTCATCCCCGTAGGGATCTGCCTTTCTGCTTTGCCGTTCAGCAGCGCTTCTTCTTCGCTCGCGGAGCATGATCGTAAGCATCCGAATCAACCGTCGCAGGCGTGTAGCTCGTCGGCCGCTTCCATAGAAACCGAAACAAAGCGTCCGCTTCCTTCGATTCCGGGTCGGCCTCGGTGTAGACGCGATGGCCTTGACCCAAAGTCTCCGAAGCGACACAGAGCAGGTGCAGACGCTCTGGAATCCGCACCGCGCCCGCGCCGAAGTAGCGAAAATCCTGGCACATCAGGATGCGGCCGTTACGGTAAAACGGATACGTTCCCAGGTCTTTCAGGATGTGTTTTTCGTCGCTGTGCAGGTTGGACAGACCCGTGTGTGCCGCGCGGCCGTTTTGCTGGTGGAACTCGTAGATGCAGTCCGGGCGATGCGCGAACTCGCCCGCCGCAAAGTAGTCGCGCGCCTCGACGCCGTCCTTCACGATCGCCGCGTAGATGACGGAGTTCAGCGGATAGCTTTCGCGGTTGGCGAGCGAGTGGCTTGTGATGCCGAGGATGCGGTCGCCCGGCTGCGCGGTGCGGCGGATCGCGGGCTTGCAGATGGCGAGGGTGAGGAACGGCTCCGGCGCAGCGATCGCGCACGGCGCACCGCCACGGTCGGAGGTCAGTTTGTACAGATAGGTGCGCATAGGTTTGGGCTGCCCCGTGATGTATCGCGGTTGTATCGCGATCATCGTGGGTGTAATCCTTTGAGGGCTTATGATACCGCCCACATTGCCTTGCTTCGCTCGGACAACATGGGGCACCCCGATTAGAGTTCGCGGAGCATCTTGTTGACGGCCATGTTTTCCGCGGTCAGGCGGTCGACGAGGGCGGTGTCGCCGCGGCGTTCGGCTTCGGCGATGCCGGTGCGGAGCTCGCTTTGGCGGTTCTTCAGCTGGCGCTCGTGCAACGAGAGCAGCGCGTTGGCGACCTGCTCGGTCATGGGCTGGGTCTCGGTGCGGGACTGCTGCTGGCTGCACGAGTCCGGATCGACCTGCTGAGCGAGCACCTCGGCGAGCATGGTGCGGCTGGCGTCGTCGGGCGCGGCGTCGAGCGGGTTCTGCGGGACGGGCGCGTTGGCAAGCGACTCGAGCAGCGGACCCGCGGGCAGACCTTCGATCCACTCGGGATGCTGCTGGAGCTCGATTGCGGCGTTCTGGCGCGCGAGGTCGTCTTCGGGCAGCACAAGCGCGCGGATCAGGATACGCTCGCGCTCAGAGGCCTTCTCGCCGCGGCTTGTTGGGATAGATTGCAGGCGTTGCGCTGCGGCCTGCTTAAGCTCTTGCTTGAAGATGGCCGAGTCGATTTGCAGCTTTTGCACGGCGTCGTCGATGAACTCGGCGCGCGCGATGGCGTTGGGACTGCGACGGATGTGCGGCAGCAGGAAGTTCATGGCCTTGTTCTTCGCGTCTGCGGTGCGGCCGGGGAAGAGGATGCGGGCGCGGTCGATGAGGTGTTCCGAGTGGCGTTTTGCGGTGCGCAGCGCGGCCATGTAGGCCTGGATGCCGTTTTCCCGAACGAAGCGGTCAGGGTCGAGGCCGCCTTCGAGCGTGATGACCTTGACCTCGAAGCCCTCTTCGGTGAGCAGGGAGATAGATTTTTCGGCGGCTGCTGCGCCGGCCAGGTCGGGGTCGAAGTTGACGACGACGCGCTTGGTGAAGCGGCTGATCATGCGGACCTGCGCCTCGGTAAACGCGGTTCCGGAGGTGGCGACGACGTTCTTGATGCCGGCCATGTAGACCGAGATGCAGTCCATTTGTCCCTCGACCAGCAGCGCGAAGTCGTGCGAGCGCATGTCGGCCTTGGCCTTGTCGAGATTGAAGAGGACGCTGCCCTTGGTGTAGAGCGCGGTCTCGGGCGAGTTCATGTACTTGGCGATATTCCGGCCTTTGTCGTCTACCTCGTCCAGAGCACGGGCGGTGAAGGCGATGGTCTTGCCGGCCTCGTTGGCAATGGGGAAGGTGATGCGCTTGCGGAAGCGGGCGTAGAGCGGTCCCGTTGGCGCGCCTTCGTCGCTTTTTTCGGACGAGGTGAAGAGCCCGGACTGGCGCAGGACTTCGTCCGAAAAATGCGGGAGCAGGCGGTCGCGCATGTCGTTGAAGTCGTCCGGCGCGTAGCCAATACGGAACTTTGCGATGGTCTCGGGCGAGACGCCGCGGCCGGTGAGGTACTCGCGCGCGCGGGCGGCGGGGGCTGATTTCAGGGCAGCTTCGAAGTACTGCGTTGCGCCTTCGTGCAGGTCGATGAGCTGCCTGCGGATGCCGGCGTCGCGTGCTTCTTCGGGGGAGGAGAACTCGCGTTTGGGCAGCGGGATGCCGGCCTTGGCGGCGACGACGCGGACGGCTTCGGGGAAGCTGAGCACGTCCATCTTCATAACGAAGGTGAAGACGTCGCCTTTTTCATGGCAGCCGAAGCAGTAGAAGTAGCGATGCACGGCGTTGACCGAGAAGGACCCGGTTTTTTCCTTGTGGAAGGGGCAGAGGCCGGTGTAGTTCTGGGCGCCGGTCTTGCGCAGCTTGACATAATCGCCGACGATCTTGACGATGTCTGCCTGGTCCTTGACGGTTTGTGCGAAGTTGTCGGCCATGGTCAGGTGAACGGGTTGAGGAGGCGGACGCCGGTGCGGTCGAAGTGGCGGACGTTGCGGGTGACGACGGTGAAGTCGTAGACGAGAGCGGTGGCGGCGATGAAGACGTCGAGCGTAGCCCGTGCCGCGGGAACTTGCAGGATGGCGCAGCGTTCGGCGACGGCTTGGTCGATGGGCAGGATGCGTCCAGAGAAGCTGTTCAGGATGAGACCTTCGAGCCAGGAATGTAGCACTCTGCCTTGTGGGGGGTCGAGGCGGTCCTGCAGTAGAGCGCCTCTGCGCAGTTCGAGGACAGTGATGACCGAGATGAACTGAGATTCGCGCGGGGTGGAAGCGACCCAGGATCGAACTCCCAGGTTGCCGAGGCGCCCCTTGCGCAGGTCGGATGGGATCATGGTGTCAAGCAGGAACACTATTCAGGCTCTACCGGTGTCAGGTTCATGTAGAGACGCTCCGGCTCCCACTCGAAGTAATCTTCGTCGGGCATCGCGAGCATTTCGGCTAGGTTCCTTTTATCGTCCGACGGAGGTATGCTTGTGGGGTTCAGACGGCGGTACTCGGCGATGTCGATGAGGACGCGTTTGGGCTGGCCGTCTTCGGTGATGAAGACGGGTCCTGCGGCGGAGGCTTGCTCCGCTGCCTGGACGTCCTCGTGGAAGCTCTGGATGGTGACGCTGGTCATGGTTCGACCTCCGTTCCTGAATTTTATCAAGGCCCCCCCGGATCTTGATCCTAAGATATTCATTGCAGGAGGCTTGGCTTCAACTTTGAGTGCAAGCGATACAGTCCGCGAGGGCTTTGGGTATGGGGTCGCGACCTTTTCTATCTCTAATACAAGTATACCGGGTGGGCAGGGGTGAGTACGCAAACTGTTTTGTGCGCGTAAGTGGTAGCAGTGACGGGAGTTACGCTTGGGAGAGCGGGGCTGGGGGGGTTGACACGGCAGATTGCTGAACGAGTCAGGAAGCAGTGGATGTATCTTGCTCCTATGAAAGCTCTTGCGGCGGTGGGGTTGGTGGTGGCGTTGGCCGCGGCGGCGGCGCAGGACGATGGCGGCGTGTCCAATCTGAGCTCGGAGCTGGATACGCTGCGGCTGGGGAAACAGGTGTTTACGGTGGCTGAGATTACGACGACGGAGCCGGAGGCGAAGTGGT
>CAXUDC010000105.1:0-3019 GCA_964249685.1 uncultured Acidobacteriaceae bacterium | reverse complement strand
AAACAGGTGTTTACGGTGGCTGAGATTACGACGACGGAGCCGGAGGCGAAGTGGTCTCGGACGCCGGAGGGGTTTAGGGTCGTGGATCAGCGGAAGGGCGATGGGCGGGAGATAGGTGGTTGTGAGGCTTTGAGCTGTGAGCTATCAGCTGTGAGCTTTGAGCTGTGAACTGAACCAGATGCGGTGATGAAGCAGAAGAAGGGTCAGGAGGTGGGAGGTGGGAGGTGGGAGGTAGACTCCCCACTCATCCCGATGAGGCCGGGATGAATGGGGCATCCGGCTTTGTATTTTGTTTTCTGGTGGGGGAGGATTGAGTGGTATGGTTTTTGGATGAAATGTCTCTTGCTGGTTGGTTTGCTGGTGGTGGGTGGGGTTGCGCGCGCGCAAGGCTCGACAGATCGGACCGAGGTGCTGTTGCAGCGGCTGGCGGATGCGCCTGGGCCGCCAGGCGCGGAGGAGCCGGTGCGGGCGCTGATGGTGCCGGAGATGAAGCAGTTTGCAACGGCACCGATCCGGTATGACGGGCTCGGATCGGTGATCGGGCAGCAGGGGAGTAGCGGGCCGGTCATCATGA
Organism: uncultured Acidobacteriaceae bacterium; assembly: GCA_964249685.1. Lineage (GTDB taxonomy): Bacteria > Acidobacteriota > Terriglobia > Terriglobales > Acidobacteriaceae > Edaphobacter. Next base: position 2,445 of record CAXUDC010000105.1, on the reverse strand, counting down.
TCGACGCGCATATGGATGAGCTGGGCGGGATGGTGCGGCGGGTGACGCCGAACGGATTTCTGACCATGCAGATGCTGGGCGGATGGCTGGACCAGGCGCTGGTGGATCAGCGTTGGATCATTATCGGCAGCAAAGGGCCGGTGCGGGCGGTGACGGGGATTCGCGATATCCATGTCGTCACGCCGGGCGAGCGGACGGCGGTGTTTCCACGCGAGGGAATCTACCTGGATGTGGGGGCAAAGTCGGCGGCGGAGGTGGCCGCAATGGGGGTCGAGGCCGGGGACCCCGTGGTGCCGGATGCACCATTTGCGGTCATGAACGGGACGAAAAACTACTTAGGCAAGGCTTGGGACGACCGGATCGGCTGCGCGGTGCTGCTGGAGGCGATGCGGCGGACGGCGAAGATGCCGCACCCGAACCAGCTGATGTATGTCGCGACGGTGCAGGAAGAGGTTGGGCTGCGCGGCGGGCGGACGGCGGCGCAGACGGTGAAGCCGGAGATCGGGATTGCGCTCGAAGGTGGGATTACGGGGGATCAGCCGGGGAGCCGGCCGGATGAGACACAGGTGAAGCTGGGCGGCGGGCCGGGGTTCTTTCTATATGACTCGAGTACGATTGCGAACCGGAAGATGGTGGCGTTTACCAGGGCGACGGCGGCGGAGAGGGGGTTGCCGGTGCAGGCGGACCTGGTGCAGGGGTATGGGGACGACTCGGCGGAGATGCAGATGACGAATGGGGGGACGCCGACGATCAACCTGGTGGTGCCGGTGCGGTATACGCATAGTCACAACGGGATCGTGAACCGCGGGGATTTCGACCAGATGGTGGACCTGGTGGTGGCGATGCTGATGAAGCTGGACCGGAAGACGGTGGATGGACTGCGGGATTTTGCTCCTTAGCTTTGTGCCGGGGTGGGGCGAAGTACGTGCACGGACAGGCCGGATAAAGAACGGATAGAAGAGGCTTGGTAACGGTTAGTTGTAGACAAAAACTTTATGGCAGGGAAACTTTGAGGGAGTGAATGGGTTCTTATTGAGCAGAGAGAATGAGCCTTTGATGGCTCTTCCAGAAAGAGGAATGATGATGTTTTCATCCGCGATCGTTCGCAAAGTTTTGATGGGGGTGGCGCTGGTGGCCGCACCCGTGGCATCGCACGCCGGCGTGTTTATTTCTGTCGGGATCGCGCCTCCCGCGCTGCCGGTGTACGTGCAGCCGGCGTGCCCGGGCGATGGCTATCTTTGGACGCCGGGCTACTGGGGCTACGGTGGGGCGGGCTACTACTGGGTTCCTGGCGTGTGGGTGCAGCCGCCTTCGATCGGCGTGCTCTGGACGCCTCCATATTGGGGATTTGAAGGGGGCGTGTATGGGTTCCACGATGGCTACTGGGGGCCGCATGTGGGCTTCTATGGCGGTATCAACTATGGCTTCGGCTATGGCGGCGTAGGATTCGAAGGCGGTTACTGGAACGGCGGGCATCTATTCTACAATTCGCGCGTGAACAACTTTGGCGGTGGTTTCCGGCCAGGCAACGTGTATGAGCGCAACGTGACGGTGGTGAACAATAACTACAATCATACGAGCTTCAACGGCGGTCCTAACGGGGTGCCGTACCATGCGAACCCGCAGGAGATGCAGGCGAACCGTGAGCAGCATGTCGGTGTGACGGCGAGCCAGACCCAGTTCCGGCAGCAGGCGGCGAACAACCCTGGGCAGCGCTTCAGCGCGAATGGTGGAAAGCCGGCAGTGCTCGGCACGCCTTCGACGCGGGACGGCTTCGGCCATGCAAACGAGGTGAACACGCGGCAGGGCAACCAGCAGACGCGGATCAACAATGGCGTGCAGTCCGGGCAGATGACGCCGGGGGAGGCTCGGAACGTGGAGAATCGCGATACGAGCATTTCGAACCAGGCGGCGCGGGACCGCGCGGCGAACGGCGGGAACCTGACGAACAACCAGCGCCAGCAGATCAACCAGCGGCAGAATAATGTGTCGCAGTCGATCAACAACGACAACCACAATGCGAACAACGATGCAGCCGCGGCGGCGCGGCAGGGCCGGTCGACCCAGCAGGTGCAGCAGAATGCGCAGCGTGCGGAGCAAAACCATGCTCCGGCCCCGGGACCGGCGGCTCGTCCGCAGGCGGCGCCAGCTGCGCGGCCGGCACCGGCGGCGCGGCAGGAGGCTCCGCGCGGGGGTGGCGGGGAGCATGGGGGGGAACATCCGCGGCGGTAAGGCGGATAGTGATTGGGCCGGGGCTTTTGCCTCGGCCCTTCTATTTTGGGGTGGGTGGAAGTTCCTTTATACATGTAACTCAGCTGTCGTGAGACCTAGGAAGGCTCTGATTAAGTCTATCCATCCGCTCACTTTAGAGCGCCGGGGCTAAAGCCCCTTATGCCATTGGGCCTGTTCGTGGGACTAAAGTCCTACGCTTCCCAAGGCAACTTG
>CAXUDC010000104.1:11875-12151 GCA_964249685.1 uncultured Acidobacteriaceae bacterium | reverse complement strand
ACGGCCTTTGGCTTCCGGCCATCTGCATTGCCGCCGTCCTCCTGCGCACAGCGCACGATCTCCGCATGGTTCCCGCAACTGCTTGAAGAAGACCGCTCGAACCTGCCGGGCGTGGCGGTACTGGCAGCGGAGACAAACGTCTCGTGCGCTTGCGGGTCAGCGGCATGATCCGCAACCGAAATCGCGGCGGGACCGAGGGCCGGTATGCTTGCCTGCGCCAAAACTGCGCGACTGGGCGAGAACGAGACCAGGGCCGGCACGTGGAGGATCCCGTCC
>CAXUDC010000104.1:0-11865 GCA_964249685.1 uncultured Acidobacteriaceae bacterium | reverse complement strand
CGTCCACCGCGCCCAGCAGCGCTAAGGTCATGCCGGCCGACACGCCCAGCGTGGCCACCCGGGAGACCCGGCGGCCCGGCTGCAGCAGCGTCAACACGCGGCGCGCCAGCTCCGACCGGCGCGCCCAGGCGGAGAGCGCCAGCCCCAGCCGCGCGCGGCCCAGGCGATGCTCCGCCAGCCGCGTCAGGCAGCCGGCATAGTCGAGCGCGGCGCCGGTCGCGGCCACGACCCCGGCATCGCAGGCCAGTTCCCTCTCGAGCCCCAGCCGCTCGTCGACCCAAAGCAGCGCGGGGTTGAGCGGGAAGACCGCCAGCGCCACCTTTTGCAGCAGGTTCAGCCAGTCGTCATGGCGGCGCAGGTGCTCACACTCATGCAGGACGATCTGCCGCAGCTCGTCTTCGCTGAGCTCGCCCAGCATGGCTGCGGGAATGAGCAGCCGCGGCGAAAGGAAGCCGATGACGCTGGGTGCGTCGACCTCGTCCGAGACGCAGAGCAGCGGCGCGCGTGGGCAGGATTGCAGCAATGCGGTCAGCGCCGGTGCGGTCTGGAGCGGCCGCGCGGCTCGCCAGATCCGGCGGACTCGCCAGGCCTGCAGGAGGAGGCGCCACAAGCGCACCGCGGACGTCGCCGCCCAGAGCAGTGCCAGCCCAAGACCCCAATCCGCGCCAAGATGGAGCACGCCGGTAGGCTCCGTGGGCGCCTGGGCTGAAGGCAGCAGCGGCAGCGCGATGGCGATCAGGAACGCAGCCGCCCAGACCGCGAAGCGTTGCGCGGCAGAGATTCGCGGCAGAACCCCCAGGCCGAGCGCCACCAGCAGCGCCACCAGCAAACCCTGCCAGAGCCCATCGACCACCACCTGCGCCGCATGTTGGGAGAGCGAGAGCCAGTTCATCGCGTCTCCTCCGCGCCGGCCTGCGCCCTGGCGATAGCCTGCTTGAGCCGCTGTAGCTCCTCAGGGGTGATGTCGCCGTCGCCCAGCAGCGAGAGCATCAGGGACTCGCGTGAGTTGCCGAAAAAGCGTCCCAGCACATGCCGGACCTCGCTGCGCCCGGCATCCTCTTCGGCCAGGCATGGGCTGTAGAGAAACGCTCGACCTTCCTGCCGGTGATCCACATAGCCCTTCTGCTCGAGCACGCGCACGGTAGTCAGGATGGAGGTGTAGGCGAGCGGTGCGTCGCCGGGCAGCGCCGCCACCAGGTCGCTTACCAGCGACTCCCCGCGCGCCCACAGGATGCGCATGATGCGGAGTTCGGCTTCGGTCAACGTAATGGAGCGTTTCGGCGGCATGGCTGGTGGGTATGACTGGCAACTAGAAAATTAGTTAGCAGCATCTTGTGTCAGTCATCCAGCTTCCTTGATATGTCATCGTCCGAGGCTGCACTGAACTCAACGGGTCAGCCCAGAATATGCTTCGCAATCGTAGCTAGTTGCATATTGGACGTGCCCTCGTAGATCCGCCCGATCTTGGCGTCGCGGTACAGCTTTTCCACAGGGTAATCCTTGGAAAATCCATACCCGCCAAACAGCTCGACCGCCTCGCTCGCCACGTGCTCCGCCACCTGCGAGACGAAGTACTTCGCCATCGCCGCCTGCTTCACATAGGGTAGCCCGGCCGTCTTGCGCCGGGCCGCGTCGTAGACCATCAGCCGGCACGCCTCGATGTCGGTCGCCATCCGCGCGAGCGAGAACTGCACCGCCTGGAACTCCGACACCGCCTTTCCGAACTGCCGCCTGCCCTGCGTGTACTTGAGCGCATGCTGCCACGCGCCGGTCGCGAGCCCGAGCATCTGCGCCGCGATTCCGATCCGCCCCTCGTTCAGCGTCTCGATCGCGATCCGGTAGCCCTTGCCCACCTCGCCCAGCACGGCCGATGCCGGCACGCGGCAGTCCTGAAACGACAGCTCGCACGTGGACGATGCGCGAATGCCCAGCTTGTCTTCCTTTCGCCCGACCGTGAAGCCGGGCGTGTCGCGCTCCACCAGGAACGCCGTGATCCCCTTATAGCCGAGCGCCGCGTCGACAGTCGCAAACACGAGGAACAAGCCGGCCTCCGCCGCGTTTGAGATCCACAGCTTGCTCCCGTTCAACACATAGCTCTCGCCTTCGGCGGTTGCGCTCGTCTTGAGCGCAAAGGCGTCCGACCCGGAGCTCGCCTCGCTCAACGCGTAGGAGCAGATCAGGTCCGTCACCATGCGGGGCAGGTAGCGCTCCTTCTGCTCCGCGGAGCCCCAGTTCAGCAGCGCGTTCACGGTCAGGGTGTTCTGAATATCGACCACGACCCCGACTGCGGGGTCGACCGCGGACAACTCCTCGATGGCCAGGATGGAGCTGAAAAACGACGCGCCGCCGCCGCCATATTGCTCCGGCACTTCGATTCCCATCAGGCCCTGGTCGAACAGCTTCCGGATCAGGCGCGGGTCGAGCTTCTGCGCCTCGTCCATCTCGCGTACGAGCGGCGCGATCTCTGCCCGGGCGAACCGCCGCACCGATTCCTGCAGCAGCGTCTCGTCCTCGCTCAACTCCGACACCGGCTGCACGCTGCGCACTTCTTCCATCACCATATAATCATCCTTCTCCGAAGCCCGTATGCCTGTCAACCCGCCCGTGGAAGGAAGTGACGTTACAATCTTGTTCGGTGTAAGCTTTCGCGAGGTGATGCCGCGTTCTCAAGGACCGGAAAGCTCGTCCTGAGCGAGACGCCCACGTCTCACGAGTGCCTGAGTCAAAAGAGTTGCATCCTACCCGATCAGCAGGCAGCGTTCATCAACAGGCAACAGTTCCAGGGAGATCGAAATGCAGACAGCACTGACCAGGTTGGCCGGCGGCAGCTTCCTTATCGAAGACCTGACGCCCGACCAGATCTTCACCCCGGAAGATTTCACCTTCGAGCAGCGCCAGATCGCGCAGCTCGCGACCGACTTTGCCGAGGAAAACATCCTCACCCAGATTCCCGCGATCGAGGCCAAGGACTTTGCCCTCACGCGCCGCCTGATGCGCGAGCTCGGCGAGCTGGGTCTGCTCGGCGTGGACGTAGCAGAGCTGTATGGAGGCCTGGAGCTGGATAAGGTCACCTCCGCCCTCATCGCGCAGAGTGTGAGCGTGCTCGGCAGCTTCGCCGTCACCTTCAGCGCGCATAACGGCATCGGCACGCTGCCGCTGGCGTGGTACGGCACGCCGGCCCAGAAGGCGGCATACCTGCCCAGCCTGGTGTCCGGAGAGATGATCGCCGCCTATGCGCTGTCCGAGTCCTCCGCCGGCTCCGACGCCATGAACATCCGCACCAAGGCCACGCTCAGCCCCGACGGCACGCAGTACATCCTGAACGGCGAAAAGATGTGGATCTCGAACGCAGGATTCGCCGACCTCTTCACCGTCTTTGCCAAGATCGTGACTCCGGACGCGGAGCTCTTCTCTGCCTTCCTGATCCCGGCCGGCACGCCCGGGTTGTCGATCGGCGCGGAGGAGCACAAGCTCGGCATCCGCGGCTCGTCCACCTGCGCGCTTACGCTGACCGACTGCGCAATCCCGGTCGACAACCTGCTCGGCACCGCCGGCAAGGGCCACCAGATCGCGTTCAACATCCTTAACGTGGGCCGCTACAAGCTCGCCGCCAACGCCATCGGCTCCGCCAAACAGGCCTTCCGCGACGGCGTCCGCTATGCCAGTGACCGCGTCGCGTTCGGCAAGCCGATCACGCAGTTCGGGCTGGTGCAGCAGAAGATCGCCGCGTGCGCCGCTAACCTCTACGCGCTCGAGTCCACGCTCTACCGAGTCGTCGGCGCCATCGACGAAGCGCTGACGCCGCTCGACAAATCCTCCCCAACCTACACCGCGCAGGTGCAGAAGTGCATCGAGGAGTTTGCCTCCGAGTGCAGCATTCTCAAGTTCGCGGGCTCGGAGATCCTTGACCGCATCGTCGATCACGTCCTGCAGCTGCACGGCGGCTACGGCTACGTGGAAGACTTTCCCGCCGAGCGCCACTATCGCGACTCGCGCATCAACCGGATCTTCGAAGGCACCAACGAGATCAACCGGCTGATCACCGCGAGCTGGATGCTGAAACGCGCGCAGGCCGGCGCGATCCCGCTGCTCGACGTGATCCGCAGGAACACGGAAGACCTCAACGCCGGCCGGCTGCCGCAGCCAGACGGCCGCGGCCCGCTCGCCCCGCAGCAGGCGCTCCTCGCGCAGGCCAAGCAGCTTACCCTGCTATGTACGGGTGCGGCCTGGCAGCACTTCGGCAAGCAGCTGGTCGATCAGCAGGAGGTCCTGGGTGCGCTGGCCGAGATGATGGCCGAGGTGCTCCTGCTCGAGTCCACGCTCGTCCGCACCGAAAAGATGCGCGGCAGCAACGCTCTCGCCATCGCCTGCACCCAGTACTACGCCGTGCAGGCCTTCGCGACGATCCAGTCCGGCGCCCAGCGGATTCTGCCCAACGTGGCTCAGGGCGACGACCTCCGCGGCCACATGAACCTCTACCGCAGCCTCACCCAGCATGACCCGGTCGACCTCATTTGCCTCGGCCGCCAGATCTCGGACGCCATGGCACAGGCCGGGCGATATACGATAGAGGCGCGGATCAACGCCTAAAATTTCGCGCCTCACGGCATCCTCGTGATGCGTGGGTCCACCCGCAACACTTTCCAGTAAACCGCACCAAGGGCCACCATGAAGATTCTCGCCGTAATCCGTCAGGTACCTGACGCCGAAGAAAAGATCCGTATCGCCAGTAGTACGGTAGACCTCACCGGCGGCAAACTTGTCGTCGACACCATGGACGAGTACGGTGTAGAAGAAGCCTTACGCCTGCGCGAACGCGGCGCCGCCACCGAGGTCATCGTTCTCGCGGTAGGCCCGGCGCGCAACGAGGAAGCGTTGCGCGCGGCGCTCGCAATGGGTGCCGACCGCGCGATCCTTGTCGAGACCGCCGAGCCGCTCGACGTGATCGCCACGAGCAGCGTGGTCGCCCAGGTGGCGAAGGCCGAGGCCGTGGAACTCATCCTCTGCGGCGGCCAACAGGCCGATTGGGACTCGCACGCGCTGGGCGCCGCCACCGCCGAGCGCCTGAGCTGGCCACAGGCAACGTGGACCAGCGCCCTTGCCGTCGACGGCGCAAACCTTACCGGAACCCACGACGTAGACTCCGGCAGCGAGAGTTTTTCGCTCCCGCTCCCCGCCGTCGTCACGACCCAGCAGGGCCTCAACGACCCCCGTTATCCCACCCTGCCCAACATTATGAAGGCGCGCAAGAAGGAGCTCCGCCGCGACGCTCTCAGCACCTACAACGTGCAGCCGAAGCTGACGCCCGTTGCGTCCGAGATCCAGATCAAGGAGCGCCGCCGCACCATCCTCGACGGCAAGGACGCCGCCGGCGCGGCGCAACAACTCGCGGATCTGCTCCGCACGGAAGCCAGGGTAATTGCATGATTCTCATCGTCGCGGAACACGCCGCGGGCAAGCTGAGCAAGAGCACGTACGAGATGGTACAGGCGGCGCACGGCCTCAGTCGCGAAGGCCCCGTCACGATCCTGGTCCTTGGCAGCGGAGTGACCGCCGCGGCCAGCGAAGCCGCTCTGGTCGCCGACCAGGTCCTGGTCGTCGACACGCCCGCGCTTGCCCACTACGACCCCGAGCTCTATGCCGCCGCCGTCACCCAGATCGCACGCGAAGGCGAGGCTCACACCATCCTCATCGGCGGCAGCCGCAGCGGCCGCGAGTACAGCCCGCGCGTCGCTGTAAAGCTCGATGCACCGCTGATCGAAGACGCGATCTCGCTGGGCGATCATGCAGGCGCACTCCTCGCCGAGCGCTACACCTACCTGGCCCGCGTGACTGAAAAAGTCGCGGCTACCGGCTCGGTCGTCGTCGTCACCATCAAGCCCGGAGGCTTTGCCCCCGCCACCCCCAACGCGACCGCCGCCGAGCAGTACGACGCCGAGGTCGAGCTCCCTGCCCCGCGTGTCACCGTCACCGCCCGCACGACTGAAAAGTCCGAGCGCGTGTCGCTGTCGGAGGCCGATATCGTCGTCGCCGGCGGCCGCGGCGTGGGCAGCCAGGAAGGCTTCACGCAGCTGGTAGAAGGCCTCGCCGACACCTTGCACGCGGCCGTTGGGGCCACCCGCGCCGTGGTCGACGCGGGCTGGCGCCCCTACGCCGAGCAGGTGGGCCAGACCGGCAAGACCGTCCAGCCGCAGGTCTACTTTGCCATCGGCATCTCCGGTGCCGTCCAGCATCTGTCCGGCATGGGCAAGAGCAAGACCATCGTAGCCATTAACAAGGACCCCGAAGCCCCTATCTTCAAGGACGCCGACTACGGCATCGTAGGCGACGTCCAGCAAATCATCCCAGCCCTGATCGCCGCCCTGAAACCCTAGCAACGAAGTCGGGTACCCCCGAAGTCAGGGTATCCAAATATGCCGGGTGCCCCATTCATCGCAGCTTCACCGCAATGAGTGGGCGTCTAACCAACCAGGCACCGCGGGCTAAGTCCCTCTCCAACCGAACCACAAACCATGCTCCCCACCGCACAAAAACTCGCCTTCCTCCTCTTCGCCCTCGTCTGCCTCAGCGCCGGCGCAAGAGCCTTCCAACGCCTCTACCAACGCATCCGCCGAGGCCGTCCCGACCCCGACCACCGCACCGACCACCTCCTCCTCCGCATCTTCAAAGCCACAAAAACCACCCTCACCCAGAGCAGAACCTTCCGCAAGCGCGTCGTCGTCAGCACCTTCCACTCCTTCATCTTCTATGGCTTCGTCGTCTACCTCCTCGTCAACCTGGTAGACGCAGTCGAAGGCTTCTACCGTCTCCCCTCGCTTCCACACGCATACACCCTCGTTGCCGACGTCCTGAGCGCCCTCGTCCTCATAGGTGTCGTCGCCCTCGTAGCCCGCCGCTTCCTCCTGCCCGCGCGCCGCGACTTTACCTTCAACCCGCGCACGCTGCTGCACTCCGCCGTCGGCACCATCACCCGCGACTCGCTCATCGTCTCCGCCTTCATCCTCTTCCACGTAGGCAGCCGCGCCCTGGGCAGCGGTGCCAGGCTGGCGGCGGAGGGCCCGGCCCCGTACGCTCCCTTTGCGACGCTCCTCTCGCACCTCTTTACCCCGCAAAATGCTCAGGCCTGGCAGCAGTTCGGCTACTGGGGAGCACTCGGCAGCGTCCTCGCCTTCCTCGTCTACTTCCCTTACTCCAAGCACATCCACATCTTCCTCGCGCCGCTTAAGTACACCGTCGTCCGCAGCGAACCCACCGGCGTGCTCCCGGCGCTCGACCTCAACCTGGAAGCGGACGAGCCGCAACTCGGCGCGGCAAGGCTGGAAGACCTGGGCTGGCCCCGCCTGCTCGACGCCTATGCCTGTATCCAGTGCAACCGCTGCCAGGATGTCTGCCCCGCCACCGCGACCGGCAAGGCGCTCAGCCCGTCCGCGCTCGAGATCAACAAGCGCATGGAGCTCAACCAGCTCGCGCGCACCCCGGCCTTCGAGCGCGGCGCGCCCAGCCCCACGCCGCTGCTCACCTTCGCCCTCTCGCCCGAGGCCGCCTGGGCCTGCACCACTTGCGGCGCCTGCATCGACATCTGCCCGGTCGGCGACGAGCCCATGCTCGACCTCATCGACATCCGCCGCCAGCAGGTCATGGTCGCCGGCGACTTCCCCCAGCAGCTCCAGTCCTCCTTCCGGGGCATGGAGCGCACGCAAAACCCGTGGGGCATTTCGGCCGACAAACGCCTCGACTGGACCCAGGGCCTGCGCGTCCCCACGACCGAGGAGAACCCCACCCCCGACGTCCTCTACTGGGTAGGCTGCGCGGCCGCCTACGACCCGCAGTCGCAAAAGACCGCCCGAGCCTTCGTGCAGCTGCTCGACCACGCCGGCGTGGACTTTGCCGTGCTCGGCAAGCGCGAGTGCTGCACCGGCGACCCCGCCCGCCGCGCCGGCAACGAGTACCTCTACCGCCAGCTCGCCGACACCAACGTCACCACCCTGAACGAAGTTCGCCCCAAGCTCATCGTAGCCACCTGCCCCCACTGCCTCAACTCCGTCGGCAACGAGTACAAGCAGCTCGGCGGCGATTACCAGGTCCTGCACCACACCCAGTACCTCGAGCAGCTGGTCGCTGCCGGCAAGCTCCCCAGCCAGGCCTCCGCGGCCACCATCACCTACCACGACCCCTGCTATCTCGGCCGCCACAACGGCATCTACGACGCGCCGCGCAACCTCCTCAACATCCTCGGCCAGCAGGTTGTGGAGCTGCCGCGCAACCGCGAGAATGCCTTCTGCTGCGGCGCCGGCGGAGCCCAGTTCTGGAAAGAAGAAGAGCCCGGCGACGAGCGCATCTCCGACAACCGCTACCGCGAAGCGCAGCAAACCCTCGCCGCAGCCGAAGAAAAAGTCCTGGCCGTAGGCTGCCCCTTCTGCAAGTCCATGCTGGACAGCACGCCCGCGAAAGACACGACTCCCCTGGCCGTCCGCGACGTAGCCGAGCTGCTCCTCGAAGCCGTCCATCGCCACTCCGGCATCCCGAACAAAACCTTGGTCCCTTCACCAGAGCCCCACCTTGGTGATCTGGAAGCACCACCTCTGGCCCAAGCCATCCCCGTCGCGCTCCCAGGCCCCGAACCCCTACCGTCCGCTCCGATGCCAGACCCCACGCCCGACCTGAAATCCAGACCCAAGTGGACCCCAAAGCAAAGCACACCACCACAAGCCACAACTCCAGTTCCCGCCCCCGAGCCCGAGCCACTCATCCCGCCCCCACCCGCACGCAAAACCTGGAAACCCAAATCCTGACCGGGTGCCCCACTCACGACGGCTTCACCGTCATGAGTGGGGTTTCTCCCTTCTTCGCCAAGATAGGCCCTCGTATTTTGGTTGTCATCCCGTAGGAATCTGCGTTTTGATCGGCGTCGAACACGCCTCTCTATCTAGGACAGCCAAGCCCCCCTCACAAAGCCCGAGGATGCGTCCTCTCATACACCTGCTGCACCTGCGTCACCGTCAACTGCGTATACCGCTGCGTCGTCGAAAGCCGCTCATGCCCCAGCATCTCCTGGATCGCCCTTAGGTCGGCTCCCTCTTCCAGCATATGCGTCCCAAACGCGTGCCGCAGCGTATGCGGATGCACATCCGCCGCGAGCCCCCGGCTCAGCGCGATCGCCTTCACGATGCGTCCCACACTCCGCGTCGTCAGCCGGCACTCACCGCGCGCGCTGGCATTCATCAGCAGCGCCTCCACCCCCAGCTTCCCCGCCCTGGCCAGCCGAGCCTCCCGCCCCGGCAGATACTCCCGCAGCGCCCGCGCCGCCTCCTCCCCCAGCGGCACCAGCCGCTCCTTCTTGCCCTTGCCGCGGACCAGAACCGCATCCCACCGCACCGACCCCAGGTTCAACCCACACAACTCACTGTTGCGAATCCCGCACCCATACAGCAGCTCGAAGATCACCCGGTCCCGCTCCGGCCACGCGCCTTCCTCATCCCGCGTATCGAGCACCCGGTTCACCTCCTCGACACTCGGCACCCGCGGCAGACGCAAAGGCCGCTTCGGCGTCGAAACCAGCAGCGCCGGGTTCGACCCCACCTTGCCTTCCTTCGCCAGCCACTTGAACCAGCTCCGTACGCTCGCGAGCGCCCGTGCCGCACTGGTCTTGGCTAGCCCCTTCTCATACAGCACCCCCAGGTACGCCCGAATATGCAGATGCTCGATCGCCTCGATCCCCTCGTCCGGCATCGACTCCGAAAGGTAAGCGCAAAACCCCCGCACCTCCCGCGAGTACGCCCTCACCGTATGCTCGCTCGCCCCACGCTCCGCCCCCAGCGTCCGCAAAAACGCCTCCCCCAACTCCGCATACTCGCTCATACGGAGACCCGCCCCTTGCCCCGCGGATGGTGCAACCGATGCACCTCCTTCAGCCTCCCCAGCGCCACATGCGTGTACACCTGCGTGGTCGCGATATCCGCATGCCCCAGCAGCGTCTGCACCGACCGCAGATCCGCCCCGTGCTCCACCATATGGGTCGCAAAGCTATGCCGCAGCTTGTGCGGGCTCGCCTTCTCGGGCGATGCCCCCCGGACCATGTCCCACACCTTCTGCCGAGTCAGCGCATTGCCCCGCACGCTTAAAAACATCACCCGCTGGACCCCACCCGCCTTGCGCAGCAGACCCGGCCGCGCCAGCTCCAGGTACCGTTCGAGCGCCCGCACCGCCTTGTCCGCCAGCGGCACCACGCGCTCCTTGTCGCCCTTTCCGCGCACGGTCAGCCGCTGCACGTCGGCTCGAAAATCCTCCACCCGGAGTGCGCAGATCTCTCCCACCCGCAGCCCGCCGGCATACAGCACCTCCAGAATCGCATAGTCCCGCAGCCGCGCATTGGCCGCATCGTCCACCGTCGCCGAAGCCTCCGCCGTCGCCAGCATCTCGCGCATCGCGCCTTCGCCGAGCGACTTCGGCAGCACCTTCCAACTCGCCGGCGACTCCACATTCACCGTCGGGTCCACCGCAATCCGCTTATCCATCAGCAGCCACCGGTAGAACCCCCGCATCCCGCTCACCGCCCGCGCAATCGACCGCCGGTCCGTATCCGCGCTCCGCTCCCGCATAAACCCGATCAGGTCCTCCTGCGAAGCCCCCACCAGGAACCCCGCGCCCCGCACCTCCACGTACGCCGAAAACTGCTCCAGATCCCGCAGGTAAGCCTCAATCGAATTCGGCCGAAGCCCCTTTTCCACCTTCAGATAATCCTCATACTCCCGCAGCACCCGCACATTGCTCGCCCCCACCGTCGCTGCTGTCGCACTCATAGAACCCAATTATCCCGCCGCCGGCCCCCACGCGGCATCCCCAGAACCACTCCAGCCAATACCTCCTCCGTGAACTCCGTGGTCTTTCTCCGTGTCCTCTGTGTTCAGTTTTGCCGTTCTATACTGTCTAAGCCATGTTTGAAAACCTCTCCGACAAACTCCAGCGTTCCTTCAAGCACCTCCGCGGCCAGGGCACCATCACGGAAGAAAACATCTCCGACGCCATGCGCGAGATCCGCCTCGCCCTCCTCGAGTCCGACGTCAACCTCGCCGTCGTCACCACCCTCGTCGAGCACATCCGCGCCAAGGCCATGGGCACCCAGGTCGCCACCGCCCTCAGCCCGTCCGAAGCCATCGTAAAAATCGTCCACGACGAGCTCGTCGACCTCCTCGGCAAGGACATCTCCAAGTTCAAGACCGCCTCGCAGCCCCCGAGCGTCGTCCTGATGGCCGGACTGCAAGGCTCCGGCAAGACGACCACCAGCGCCAAGCTCGCCCAGTGGCTGAAAAAGGGCGGCCACCGCCCCATGCTCGTCTCGGTCGACGTCTACCGCCCCGCCGCGCGCCAGCAGCTCGCCGTCGTCGCCAAATCCACCGGCGTCCAGCTCTACGAGGGCAAGCTCGACGAGTCCGCTAGCAACGGTACCCCCGAAGTCCTCCGCCTCGCCAAGGAAGCCAAGCGCGAAGCCGCCAACTTCGGCTGCGACATCCTCATCGTCGACACCGCCGGCCGCCTCGGCATCGACCAGGCCCTCATGGACGAGATGGCCCAGCTCAAACGCGAGCTCAACCCGTCCGAGATCCTCTTCGTCGCCGACGCCATGACCGGCCAGGACGCCGTCAACTCCGCCAAGGCCTTCAACGACCGACTTGGCATCACCGGCGTCATCCTCACCAAGATGGACGGCGACGCCCGCGGCGGCGCCGCCCTCTCCATCCGCCAGGTCACCGGCGCCCCCATCAAGTTCCTCGGCACCGGCGAAAAACCCGACGCCTTCGAGCCCTTCCACCCCGACCGCATCGTCTCCCGCATCATGGGCATGGGCGACATCGCCACCCTGCTCGA
>CAXUDC010000103.1:0-12277 GCA_964249685.1 uncultured Acidobacteriaceae bacterium | reverse complement strand
GCCGGCGACTCGGCCGACTTCGAAGCTAGCGCCAACCTGGGCGACCACGCCCGCGCGCCAAAGCAGATCGAAGGCAGCCGCGCGGATAGCAGCCGCGAAGGTCGAAGTGACCGGAACGACCGCGGCGACCGGAACGAGCGCGGCGGGCGCAATCGCGGGGACCGCGACCAGCGTGATTCCCAACCCCGCACTCCGGCCGAGCCCACCGACGCCGACCTCTTTGCCCAGGCTGTCTCCGGCCTCGACCCCGCGCGGCCTGTCGTCGACTCCGAGCGGACCGAGCGCGGCGGACGCCGAGGGGGCCGCAATCGGCGCGACCGCAACGCCAACGCAGACGGTGCCCCGCGCGCGCCGCGCCCGGAATCCGCGCGCGCCGAGGTCCCCCCACCCGAGATCGCCGCACCCCCCGTCATCGTGCCGCACCCGGATAGTGAAGAGGTAGGCGAGGGCGCCCCCGGAGCCGACGGCAGCCGCCGCTGGCGCGGACGCCGTGGACGCCGCGGCAATCGCGGACCCCGTGAGGACGCCGGCCAGGTGACCGAGTCCGGCGCAACCCAGTCCGCGGCCGACATCGCCCCCGATTCGACCCCTTCGCCGAACACCGGCCCCGTCTACGACGCGTACGGGACGGACCCCATGCCGGACTTTGAAGCTGCCACCCCGGCGGACGCCGATGCCGTCATCCCTTGGGACGACAGCCAGCCCCGCACGCCGCGCAGTGAGCGTGCCGGCCGCGGCCGTCGCGACCGCAACGAGCGTGGTTCCCAGCAGCCGCGCGCGCCCCGTGGGTTTGCCCCTTCCACCAGCCTTTACCAGGTAGAGGGCTCCGCCGAAGAGTCTACCCCCTACGGCACAGAGGTCCTGGAAGAAGCGCCGGCCGAGCCCATCATTCTGCCCGGCGAGTCGCTTTCGAAGTACCGCCCGGGCGGCAACCCGCCGGCCGAGGCCGCACCCGCACCCGTCCAGGCTGAGTTCGTCGTTGCCGGCTGGGATGGAGGCAGCGTGCTCCCCGGCGAGACCATCCGCCCGCGCGGCCCCGCCGCCGACTCCAGCCCGCGCGGGGATCGTAGCGTTGGCCGCGAGGACCGTGGCGGCCGCTCCCGTGAAGAGCGTGGCGGACGCAATGACCGTAGCCGCGGCGGACGCCCGGAACGCGGTCCCCGGCCCGATCGCAACGCCCGTCCCGACCGCAGCGAGACCCAGAGTACGCCGCGCAACCAGGCCTCCGAGCAGGTGCGCCCCGAGATAGCTTCATATCTCCAGGCCTCGGCAGCGCCCGAGTCCTTCGAGCCCTTTGAGATCGAGACGCACCAATTCGAGCCCCAAACCGTCGCGAGCGAGCCCGTCGAGACCCATCCGGCGGACACTCCCTCCGAGCTGTCGCACCAGGCAGAGACCCCCGCCGAAGAGTCGCATCCTACCGATGACGACCATCTCAGCCCGCCCGAGCCCACCTATCTTTCCTCTCCGGACACCGTCCCGGCCAGCCACCTGATCACCCCGATCAACAGCACGTTTGTCCCGCCACCGCCCGTGCCGGAGCCGATCGCCGCCGCTCCCGAGCCAGTCGCCGAGCCCGAGTTCGAGCCAACCGAGGCTTCGGCCTCCTACCGGATCGACCCGGCACCGCCCAGCGAGTATCGCCAGCAAGCCCCGCCGGCGGCCGAGCCCATCCTCGAAACCGCCGCCTTCGCCGAACCCGAAGCTCTCACCGTGCCCCATTCATCGCAGTCTCCTCGCGATGAGTGGGCTCCGTCGGCCGAAACGGCAACCGCGCAGGAGACCGATCCCGCCGACCTCCACACCGTCTCGCCCGAACTCCGTCACGCCTTCGAGGCCCACACCGAGCCCGCCGAAGACCACCAGATGACCTCCATCTCGGACACCGGCAACATGCACTCCGAGTCTTCCGCCGCCCAGGAACTGCCCCCGATGGAAGAGCTCGAACCCACCTCACCCGTCGAGCACGAGTTCGCCATCGTCCTGCCCGCCTCCGAGCTCGCGCCCTCCTTCGCGCCCGGCACCGGCCTGCTTGAAGAGGAGGAGTTCTTCGACGACGAGGATGACTCCGCCCCCGTTGCCCTTCATGCCGCCGGGTCGAGCCAGAGCCACGACCAGGCCGACGACCACCACGAGCAGGAGACGCTTGAAGGTGCCGCAGATCTCGGCACCATGCTCCGCGAGCTGTCCATCGACCAGATCACCCGCACCGAGCCGTTGCTCGACGAGGACGATGAAGAGGAAGACTTCCTCGAAGAGGATCAGGACTTCGACGACGCCGACTCCGACTCCGACGAAGAGCAGCCGGGTTCCGAAGAGTCCGATGAACACGACGAGCAGGCTGAGGCTGAAAACTCCGAGTACGGCGGCGGCTTCGAAGGCGAACGCCCCGCTGCTCCTGCCGCGACGGACGGGCAGGAACCCCGCCGCGAGCCACGCCGTGAGGACCGTCCCCGCCGCGAAGGCCGCCGCAACGACCGAGGCGGGGACCGCAACCGCCGCGCTTCAGGAGACCGGTCTGACCGTTCCGACCGCGGCTTCTCCTCTCCCGGCGCCGACCGCATCCAGTCCGACCGCCCGTCCTCCGAACGCAACAACGGCGGTCGCCGCGACCATCGCGGCGGACGCAACTCCATGCAGACGACCAACCTGCCGGCCATCTCGGAGCTGCTCAAGCCGGGCCAGGAGATCCTCTGCCAGATCGCCAAGGAGCCGATTGCCAAGAAGGGCGCGCGCATCACATCGCACATCGCCCTGCCCGGCCGCTTCCTGGTCTTCATGCCGACCGTCAATCACACCGGCGTCTCGCGCAAGATCGAGTCCGACGGGGAACGCCGCCGCTTGAAGGAGATTCTGCTGTCCGAAAAGGGCGAGGCTGCCGGCGGCTTCATCGTCCGCACGGCTGCGGCCGGAGCGACCGAAGAAGAGCTCCGCAGCGATCTCCGCTTCCTCCTCAATCTCTGGGCCGACATCAAGACGCGCAGCGAGAGCTCGAAGTCGCCCGCGCTCATCTACCACGACCTCAACCTCGTTGAGCGCGTGCTCCGCGACCAGGTCACCGACACCTTCTCCGCTATCTGGGTCGACACCGAAACCGAGTACGAGCGCGTCCTGCGCTTCCTGCAGCGCTTCCAGCCCTCGCTCATCCGCCGCGTCAAGCTCTACACCAAGGAAACGCCGCTGTTCGAGCAGTTCGGCATCACGGAAGAGATCAACAAGGCGCTGCGGTCGAAGGTCTGGCTCAAGTCCGGCGGCAGCATCGTGATCAACCAGACGGAAGCGCTCGTTGCCATCGACATCAACACCGGCAAGTTCGTCGGCAAGACGGCGCGGCTCGAGGACACGATTGTCAAAACCAACCTCGATGCCATCCCCGAGATCGTCCGGCAGATCCGGCTGCGCGACCTGGGCGGCATCATCATTATCGACTTCATAGATATGGACGAGCGCAAAAACCGCAATAAGGTGATGGCCGCGCTCGAAGAGGAGCTCAAGACCGACCGCGCTCCATCGAAGGTGTTGCCGTTCAACGACTTCGGCCTGATTGCCATTACCCGCAAGCGCGTCAAGCAATCGCTCGAGCGTACGCTTTCGACCACCTGCGGGGTCTGCGCAGGCACCGGCATGGTCAAGTCGCCGGTCACGGTCTGCAACGATATCTACATCGAGATGCGCAAGATGCACAAGCATCTCGACCGCGGCGATGTTATGCTGCGCGTCAACCCGGAGGTGGTCAAGCAGCTCAAATCGACCACCAGCCGCTGGCTCCAGGAGATGGAAGAGATGGTCGGCAAGACGATCCTCGTCAAGTCCGACCCCAGCTTGCATCCCGAGCAGTTCGACATCCACTAAACCGGGTTTCCTCACCAGGTGAACCGCAGATCCCTACGGGATGATTCCAAGCACTTTGCCTGCAACCAACTGGGTGCCCCATTCATCACGGCTTCACCGTGATGAGTGGGGTTTCTCGTTGCACAGGCCCGCACCAGGAAGGCACGTCCCCTCAGACGTAGTACCTCGCTGGTCGAACGCAGATCCCTACGGAATGACAACAAAATACAAAGGCCCTTCTTTGATGTCATTCTGTAGTAAAGCGCCCAACTCTCCACGCCAACTCTCACCCTCCTTGAAACGCTTCGCCCGTTTTCCGCGTCTTACCACAACAAGAGGCCTGCACTGGGGTTAGAGCAAGAACCAGGCTGCACTCAGGGAGTTCAACAAAGATGCTGATGAATCAATCGAATACCGCTCGACGTCTCGTTTTCGCGCGCCGTACCGCAACCCTTGCGCTCGTTGCCGGTGCCTCCACCCTTGCTGCGAACGCCCAGCAAGCTACCACCGTTCAGGGCCCGCAGGCTCCGGCCAGCCTGACGGCGTACCTGAACAAGCCGATCGATTTGGCCTCTGTTGCCGGCATCAACTATAGCTCTTCCACTACGGACACCGATGCGAACGTGGATGCGAAGGCAGCCAGCGAGCTCGATCTGAGCGGCATCCCAGCCGACGAGCTGCAGCCGCCGCCCCGCCGCCGCTATGGTCGCCCGCGCTACAACGACAGCTCGCACAACCCTGACGGCTCGAACAAGTACGCCTTTGTCGTCGCCGGCGGGTTCACCGCACCGGTGCAGGACTTCCACAGCTATACCAACACCAGCTATGGTTTCCAGGTCGGTGCAGGCCGCAACTTCAACAAGAACTTTGCCCTGATGGTGCAGTTCGACTACGACAACTTCGGCTTTCAGGGTAACAATCTCCTGAACCAGTTAAACCTCTATAACTATGAAATTGCCCTCTACAACTCCACGCAGCCGCCTGCGAATCAGGTCGCTCCCCTCTCCTCGCTCGACGGCAGCAGCCATATCTGGTCCTTTACGCTCAATCCCGTCTATACCGTTTACTCAGGTCAGGGGCTCGGTGCGTATGTGGTCGGCGGCGTGGGCTTCTACCACAAGACCGCCAACTTCACGGTTCCCTCGACCGGTTACTACGAGGATTATTTCGGCAACGTGTACCAGTACACTGCCAACCAGTCGATCGATCAGTACACGTCCAATGCACCCGGCTTCAACGGCGGCTTCGGGCTGACCTACAAGCCGTCACGTTTCGCCGGCGAGCGTCTCTTCGCCGAAGTGCGCTACGTCTACATGCTCAACTCGTCGCGCACCGGCATTACCCTCGCCAACGTGAACAACGCGCCCGCATCGGCCAATGTGAACGATGAGTACCCGCAAAACGCCAATCGGACTGCCTACCTGCCGGTCAAGATCGGTATCCGCTTCTAACCTCAACCGAGACTCAGATACTCAAGGGGTGCCCCATGATCACCGCAGCGTTATCGCGGTGATCGTGGGGTTACTCTCTTCACATAGACCCGTTTACCTGAAGTGTAGCCGCAAGGACAATGCGGGGGTCCTTCGCATGGCCTGCGGCTAGACCTCCGCTCAGGATGACGGCGAAAACAAGGGTCAGCAGCTACACTCCGAGGCAAACGGGTCTAAATTCCAACCGGATACGGCTTCTCATGTGCTTCCTGGCCACTACTGAACCTCTCAAATCGTCCCTGTAGCAAACTCAGCAGCCCCGTGTACCAGTACCCAAACACAAATAGCAGCAGGAATGGCACTGTAAAGTAGTTCTCCCGCGTAATTGCGTAGTAGACGGTAAAGGCAAAGTAGCAACCGATCGAGAGCTCGATCCAAGGCACAATCCCCAGCCGCTTGCGATACTTCTGCGCCTGGCTCTTCTCGCCCTTCTTCTTGACGCTGTACTTGGGCGTGCGCGCAAACGCCGACTTCACCCCCAGCAGCGCCTCCAGCACGGCCTTCGTATTCGTAATCGTCAGGCCGACGCCGAGCGCCATCAGGCATGGCAGGTAGAGAAACGTCCGGTACCACTTGGTCGGGAATAGCTCCTTCTGGCTCACCAGGTAGAACGACGAGACTGACATCGTGCTCGCCATGAACAGCGGAAAGTCGATCAGCATCATCTGGATCCAGCCCTGGTAGCTGCGGATGATCATCGCCGGCATCAGCAGCGTGCTCAGCACGATCATCAACGGATAGCTCAGGTTTGCGCTCAGGTGGTACCAGGCCTCGAGCTTGGTGTGCCACGGCATATCGCTCTTCATCACGCGCGGCAGGATCTTGATGCCGGTCTGGATGAGCCCCTTGGCCCAGCGCGCCTGCTGGGTTTTGAAGGCGGTCATCTCGATCGGCAGCTCGGCCGGGCACTCGACATCCTGCAGGTATTTGAACTTCCACCCGCACATCTGCGCTCGATAGCTCAGGTCGGTGTCCTCGGTCAGGGTGTCGTGCTGCCAGCCGCCGGCTTCGCCGATGACCTTTGTCCGCCACATGCCCGCCGTGCCATTGAAGTTGAAGAAGACGCCGGCTCGCGAGCGGCCGCCATGCTCCAGCACGAAGTGCCCGTCGAGCAGGATCGCTTCTACTTGGGTCAGAAAACTATAGTTGCGATTCAGGTGCGTCCAGCGCGTCTGCACCATGCCAATCGCGGGCTCGGCCAGGTGGTGGATCACCTTCATGACCCAGTCGCGTGGCGGCACAAAGTCCGCGTCGAAGATGGCGACAAACTCTCCACGCGCGGTCTTCAACCCGGCATCGAGCGCGCCGGCTTTGTATCCGTAGCGGTTCTCGCGGTGCAGGTAGAAGATCGGCTGCGGCGGCAGGCCCTTGTAGCCCGCGGCATACTGTTCGACGATGCCGCGCGCTACCTCGGTCGTCTCGTCGGTCGAGTCGTCGAGCACCTGGATCTCGAAGCGGTCGCGCGGATAGTCCAGCCGGCAGCAGGCCTCGATCAAACGGTGGATGACAAATTGCTCGTTGAAGATGGGCAACTGGATGGTCACAAACGGCAGCTCGCCTTCCGGGAAGCGCATCGTCGGCTCGCTCCACTTTGCAGCGTTCTTCTTGTTACGAAAATACAGCCAGACCAGCTGATAACGGTGCAGCCCGTAGAACGCCAGGATGATCATGACGATGAAGTAGGGCGTCAGCAGCGCGTAGTCGAAGGGCGTCAACTGGTACAGGCCCTTGAAGGTCTGGTCCGCGTAGTGCGTCTTCCAGTAGTGGCCCAGGCCCTTGGGGGCGATCAGGGAAAGTCCCAGAGCGTGGAACCAAACCGACGATGCAAGCGAAGAAGGCAGAAAAGGCTCCAGGAAAGGGTCTCGCTCGATTCTACCCGAACCACGCAGACGATCCTTTAGTGCAGGTCGGATAAGAGTAGGATAAAAGTATGACCGCGAATCCTAACACGCGCATCAAGAAGAGCTACAGCATCTCGCGCGAAGCCGAACAGTTCATCCGGCGTGTGCGCAAGACGCGCAAGATCGCCTCTGACTCCGAGGCGCTCGACCAGATCCTACGGGAGTCGCACCTGGCGCATACCCGGGCCTCGATCGACGCGGCGTATACCGCCTTCTACAATGTCGCGTCTGAAAACGACCTGGAGGAGGAGTCTGCCTGGGCCCAGTTCTCTGAAGTTCAAGCCGCTAAGATTGCCAAAGGTGCGGAGAGTGAGAAGTGACGCCTGCCGCGCCAAGGTTTCCCGCACGCGGGGAGGTCTGGTGGGCCAACCTGCCGACCGACCCGCCCGAGAAGGGCAGGCGACCGGTCCTCATCGTCTCGCCCGACGGCCGCAACCAGCATCCTCGTTCCAACTCCGTGCTGGTGGTTCCGCTCTCCACCTCGATTAATCTCCTGCGGCCCGCGCACCTGATCCTGAAGATGGGCGAGACTGGCCTGCAGGCTGACTCCTCCGCCCAGGCCGACAACATTACCACCCTGCCGCGCGCGAGCCTCTCGCCGCCTGCCGCGCAACAGCGCAAACTCTCGCATACCAGGGTGTGCCAACTCGCCGCGCTCATCGGCACGGCGATGGGTTGCGTCTAGCCCAGAAACATTACCCCATACCCCGAATCCCGGCCCACCGGCTTGAACCCGGCATCGCGGATCATGCGCCGCAGATCCTCTTCGCTCGTCCCGGGTTCGAGCCCAGCCGCGCCCACGTCGTTGGCCCCGAAGCGCAGCCCCATCTGCAGCACCTTCACGCCCTGCGTGGGCCAGTTGGCCTGCACGTTGGCGATCGACTCCAGCCGCATCCGGCATATCGCCAGCACCTTCAGGTACTCCACGCTGGTCGCCTCTTCGAGCGAGCGCTCGCCCTTGGCGACATCGTGCACATGGCCTGCCGGCGTAAATGAACGGAACCCTCCGGTCTCCGCCTGCAGCGCGGCCAGCAGCTCCAGGTGCGCGACCCGCTGCTCGTCCGTTTCACCCTGCCCAAACGTCAAGGTGGCGGCTGTCGGCAAACCCAGTGCATGCGCCGCGCGATGCACCTCCAACCACTCCGCCGCCGAGCACCCACCGCGGCGAAAACCCTCCGCGAGCACCTGCGCGTCCCAGCCCTCAAGCGACCGCAGCCCCGCGCCCTGTAGCCGTCGCAGCGCCTCCGCCACTCCAGCCGTCCCGGCGACCCGCACCATGTCTGTCGCCGAAAGCCCGCCAACCCAAAGAGCAGGGAAGCGCTCCGCGAGCGTAAGCAGCCGCGCCTCCAACTCCTCGAGCGTCCCGGCGCCGCGCAGCACGAGCCCGGTCGCGCCGCGCTCGAAGGCCTCCGCCGCAAGCGCGTCGCTCAGCTCGACGACGTAGCTCACCACGCCCTCCGGATGCAGCCGCCGCCGGACCGCGTCGGCCTCCATGCCGATGCCGATCAGGTCGTCCGACCGTAGGCAATCGAGCGTCTGTTCGCGTGTAATCGCCACGGCTAAACCACCCTGTCCGCGGCCGGCACCGGCACGTTCAGTCGGTGCCCTGCACGCCGCCGCAGCACCAGCGCCACAATCGTCGCAAGCACGATCGCCGTCACAATGCCCTGCGACCACAGGCAGTAGATACACCACTTGCGGATCACATAGGCCTCAAGATAGGTCAGAAAAGCCGCCGCCGCAAAGCCGATCTCGGAGATCTGCAAGAGCGCCCACCAGCGCCCGGTAATCGCCAGCAGCAGCATCAGCGTGTAGCCCGCGATCCCGATCGCCGCTACCGGCACCTGCAGCTTCTTCTTCGCCGGGTCGTCATCGAGCGAGCTCGGCGGAAACACCGCATACTTCGATGTGTTCACCGCGCCGCAATCCCAGTGCTCGTCCACCGCACAGGCCGGCGCGGAGTTCGGGTCCGCGTAATGCACCCGCAGCGCCAGCCCGCTATCCACGATGCCGCCCAGCGCCAGCACCGCAATCAACACCCGCATCACCCAGTTCCGCATACCCCATTCTAAACGGGGTGCCCCGTCATCATCGACCCCCGCCGGCAAACGTTATCGTGGGCGTAAGCCTCGCCGAGCGATCCAACAGTATGATCGAAACCATGTCGCACCTCAACCGACGCCACTTTCTCTCGCTGCTCGGCGCCACCGCCGCCGCCCACGCGCTGCCGGCCGCTGCCCCCGCGTTCAGCTTCGTCTTCCTCACCGACTCTCACACCCAGCCCGAGCTCGACGCCGCCCACGGCACCGCGCTCGCCATGCGCAAGGCTGCCAGCTTGCGCGGCATGGACTTCGCCATCCAGGGCGGCGACCACGTCTTCGACGCCACTGCCGTTCCGCGCGAGCGCGCCACGCAGATCTACGATCTATACGCCAAGACCGAGCAGGACCTGGGCCTGAAGGTGCACCACACGCTCGGCAACCACGACGTCTTCGCCATCGCCACCGCGCCCGAAGACTCTCGCACGATGTTTACGGAGCGCTTCGGCCCGACGTACTACGCCTTCGACCACAAGGGCGTGCACTTCATCGTGCTCGACTCGATCGGCTTGATCGGCAAGACGTACGAGCCGCGGATCGACCAGTCCCAGATCGACTGGCTCGCCCACGATCTGGCCGCCTTGCCCCCGAGCGCGCCGGTCGTCGTCACGACGCACATCCCGCTGGTCACGGCTGCCCCGGCCTATGCGCCGGCGGGCGGCAAGATCTCGCCCGCCCCTTTTATCAACGGGCCGAAAGTCATCGACCTGCTGGCCCGCTACAACACGCTCGCCGTGCTGCAGGGGCATAACCACTTGAACGAGACTGTCCTCTGGCGCGGGATCCCCTTCATCACCTCCGGCGCCGTCTGCGGCAACTGGTGGCACGGCCCGCGCTGGGGTACGCCGGAAGGCTTCACCGTCTGCACGGTCGCCAACGGCAAGCTAACGACTCGGTATGAGACGACTGGCTTCCAGTCGGTAGCTCCAGAACCCGGCAACCCGGTTTAGAGCATTCCTTCCGGGTAGTGCAGCACCGGTCGAACCGCAGATCCCTACGGGATGACAATGAAATACAAGTGCCGTTTCTTTTGTCATTCCGTAACAAAGCGAAGGAATCTGCGGTTCGAACCATCGCTCCACCTTTCGAGGAAAAAGTTCAAATCCGCTACCTTGAAGTGTAGCCGCAGCAACAATGCGGGGGTCCTTCGCTTTGCTCAGGATGACGGCGCGAAAGGAAGAACGGTAGCTACACTTTGAGGTGAACGGGTCTAAAGGCCCACGCTTCCACTTAAGTACTTCATCAGAGGGTTCCCTAGCTGTCAGGCGTGAGCTGCAGGAATCACTTCGTGCTCCGTCCCGAGGAGAAACTCACAGGCGTGCAGGTCCAAAAATTTCTCCTCGTCCGGACGAATCGTCGCCAGGTAATTCTCGGATTGAAAGACTCCGGCTATGCCGGCGAGGTCGTCAAACCAGAGTTCCGTGGAGCCATCGATGTGGTTGTCCGGCAGTCCTGGAAGCACGTCGCCGGTTGCATGGCATTGGACATAGCGCCGTACGTGCTGCTTGACTTCCGCAAGCGAGCTGAACAAGGGGGCATGCTGATTCCGGTGGTAAGCGACGAACTCGTCGTGGCTCAATTCTGCCTTGCGGCGTAGAAGAATGGTCATCTTGAGCATGCTGAACTCCTATGGGAACGATAGCTTATACGTTGTCAAACGCGCCGCGCTTGCAAGGAATGACGGCGCGAGAATGCGGAAGGGGTCGCACGGCTCGGGTAGGGAGACGCTGCAAGACTCCACAGTCTGCAGCGTTCGCATAGGGCAGGCTCATCATGCGGTACGAGATCGCCGCAGGCCTTGCGGTCCAGTATACTCAGCGCACACCCCACCTGCTTGTTGCGTATAAACTGCAGGACAGCACACTCATGATCGGGAAGACGGAAGGCGCTGATGCGAAGAAAAACTCTCATCCCCAGGCTTACGTTCTTGCTGTCGGAGCGGAGCCCTCGCCGCAGCACAGCAAATGGAGAGCACTCCCGCTGCCCCAAAGGCCTTGCACTCGCTGTATATCTCTTGATCGATCAATCGGTGAATGCCTGCGATGACTTCTACCGGTACGCGTGCGGGAACTGGACCAGGGAAACCCGATTCCTCCGGACCAGGAGCGGGTGATGGTCTTCGGTCAGATGAACGATCGTAACTTTTAGACCTCCAACTAAAGCAAGCGGCCGCATCGCCGCAAACCCCGCTGCAGAAGCAGTACGGAACTTTGCTGCACTAACCTGGAGGGACAGCGCTCCCACCTGCAGTCTCACCCCGTACACTGATAGCATGGGCAGTCTGGGACGTCTGCGAAACTCCGTGTCTCGTTTTCGCCAGCGCTTCCATCGCAATCCCATGGCCCCTAACTCCGCAAAACCCGTCAACTTCGCGATGCTCTCGCATCGCGGGCGTATTCGCAAAGGCAACGAGGACGCCTGCGAGGCCTCGCTTGCCTCTGGCGCTTTTGTCGTCTGCGACGGCATGGGCGGGGCCGCCGCGGGCGAGGTCGCCAGCCGCATGGCCGTCGACAGCTTCCTCCGGTCGCTCAGCCCCAAGCGCGACCAGACCCCGCGCACGCCCACCCCGGATATCCGTCTCGACGACGCCATCCAGGCCGCCAACCAGGCCGTCTACGGCTACTCGCGCCGGTCGCCGGAGCTTTATGGCATGGGCACCACGCTCGTCGCGCTGCTGCTTGAGCCCCCCCAGGCCGAGCGCCTCTCGTCGCTCACCCTGGCCCACGTCGGCGACAGCCGCTGCTACCTCTTCCGCGACGGCACCCTCACGCCCCTCACCGCCGACCACTCGCTCGTCGAAGAGCAGCTCCGCCTCGGCGAGATCACCGCCTTCGAGGCCGAGCGCCACCCCATGCGCAACATCATCACGCGCGCCGTCGGCTCGCAGCCCCACGTCGACCCCGAGATCCAGCACCTCGACCCCCGCCCCGGCGACCTCTACCTCCTCGCCTCCGAC
>CAXUDC010000102.1:0-12432 GCA_964249685.1 uncultured Acidobacteriaceae bacterium | reverse complement strand
TGATTCCCACGCAGCAGCAGCAGCAGCTTGAGCACCTGCGCGCGCTGATTATGCAGCGGCGTCTGCCACCAGTGCTTCACCACCAGCTCCGGGACCAGCACGGCGATCTGCCGGTCGGGATGCTCGTGTTCTACCTTCAGGATGTAGTCCACCAGCGGCATCAGCACGAAGCGATAAGGCGACGGCAGCAGCACGAACTCCGGCGGCGTCTTGCCCGCTTCGTGGAACGGCGCCACCACGTCCCGGGCCCAGCTCGCCTCGACCTCGTGGTAAAGGTCCTCGGCGTCGACATGGACTGCTTGCACCTGGTCGCTGAGCTTCATCGCAAAGCGCAGGCCTTTTTCGGTGATGCGGGTCCAGCGATCCACGGGCACGATCACGAACGGCTCCAGCAGGTTGTCGAGGCGCATCGGCCGGTCGACCGCGATCTCCTTCGCGATGCGGGTGTAGTGGCGCTTGACGGCGCTCATGGTGACGATCAGGGCGGGAACCAGGATAGCCGTGATCCAGGCGCCCTCCGTGAACTTGGCGACCAGCACGACCACCAGCGTGATCCCGGTCGCCACCGCGCCGATGCCGTTGATGACCATCCGCCGACCCGAACCCTTGCCGCCGGCACGCTTCCAGTGCACCACCATGCCGGCCTGCGAGAGGGTGAAGGCGAGGAAAGCGCCGATGGCAAACAGCGGGATCAGCCGGTCGGTGACGCCCTGAAACAGGATGAGCAGCAGCGCCGTAAAGCCCACCAGCGCGTAGATGCCGTGCGAGTACAGCAGGCGACGCCCGCGGATCTTGAAGACATGCGGCAGGTAGTCGCGCTCGGAGATGGCGCGTGTCAGGCGGGGAAAGTCGGCGTAGGAGGTGTTGGCCGAGAGCGCGAGCACGGCCAGGATCGACCCGATGCTGATGTAGTAGAACCAGCCGCGGCCCATCACGGCCGAGATCAGCATGGAGAGCACGCTCTGGTAGCCGGGGCCGTTGGGGTCGGTCGCCGCAATCCCGTAAGCGCGGCAAAGCAGCGCGATACCGGCGAGGAAGATGCCGAGCAGCACGATGATGATGGTCAGGGTGCGTTTGGCGTTTTTCTGCGTGGGTTCGCGAAAGGCGTTTACGCCGTTCGATACGGCCTCGACGCCGGTCATGGCGGTGCATCCGCTGGCAAAGACCTTCAGCAGCAGCCAGAGCGAGAGAAGGCTGATGCCCGGGGGCAACAGGGGCGGTGCGACGACGGCGATCGGGTGGCCGTGCGCCGCGATTGCCTTGAACGCACCGACGCCGATGACCAGCAGCAGCGACCCGATGAACAGGTAGGTCGGGATCAGGAACGTCGAGCCCGTATCTTTGACGCCGCGGATGTTGACCAGCGTCAGCACCGCGAGGATCAGCAGGCAGAGCGCGAGCGTATGCGGCTGCAGGTTCGGAAACGCCGAAACCAGCGCGCCCACGCCAGCGGAGATCCCCACGGCCGCATTCAGGACGTAGTCGATCATCAGCGCCGCGGCGGCGAACAGGCCGGCGCTGTCGCCCAGGTTCTCGCTCGCAACCGTGTAGCTGCCGCCGCCGTGGGGGTAGGCGTCGATGGTCTGCAGGTAGGAGAAGAAGACGATTGCCAGCAGCCCGATGATCGCAAAGCTGATGGGCACGATGTGCGCGATGCCCGCCATCCCGAGCGGAATGAGCAGCGTCAGCGCGGCTTCCGGGCCGTATGCGGCGGAACTGAGGGCGTCGAGCCCAAATACGGGAATACCGGAGATCGGACCGATATGCTCCGCTCGCTCCTCGCTCGTCGCAAGGGGCTTGCCAATCAGTACATCAAACATTGCCATGTTTCTGCTCCGCCGTTCTGCTCAGCTTTTCCGCTCAACTACGGTCTGTCGTTCACAATTCTAGAGGCTGGGTCTAAGCAAGGCATAAGGACCTTCAAGCCGGCTCGTCGTGCGAAGGATCGTAGAAGACGTATCCCAGGTAATTGACCGTGCGAATATAGGTTGGGTTCGCCGGGTCGTCTTCGAGCTTGCGGCGCAGCTGCAGGATGAACGTCCTGAGGTACTCCCGCTCCTCGCCATACTCCGAACCCCACACGGAGCTCAGCAGCTTGTGGTGCAGGATGGGGTGCCCCGCGTGCGTCATCAGGTAGGCGACGAGATCGAACTCCGTCGGCGTAAGCCGGACCTCCTGGCCGCGCTTCTTCAGCACCCGGCGGCTGGGATGCAGCTCATAGATACCCACCACGACCACCTGGTCCTCGGCCTGCTGCGGGATGCGCCGCCGCCTGACCGAAGCCCTGATCCGCGCCGCCAGCTCCCGCATCTGGAACGGCTTGGTGACGTAGTCGTCCGCGCCCGCGTCGAGCGCCTCCACCTTGTCTTCTTCGCTGTCGCGCACCGTCACCACGATGATCGAGATCAGCGGAAACTCCTTGCGCACCCGTTTGCAGGCCTCCACGCCGCCCATACCGGGCATGTTCAGGTCCATCAGCACGGCGTCGTACTTCACCATGCGCAGCCGCATCAGCGCCTCTTCCCCGGTCGCGGCCTCGCCGATGTCGAACATCATCGCCGTTAGGGTCGCGCGCAGACCGCGCCTGATGGCGGAGTCATCCTCTACGAGTAAGATCGTGCCCTGCGTGCTCTCCATGCGCCTTCTCCTGGTTCGGTATGCTCAGGCAGAACCTGCTCTTCCTGCCCTCAATCTGCACGGACACGTGCCCGTCATGCGCGGCCGCCGCCTTGCTCACGATCGACAGCCCGAGCCCGGTCCCGGACGGCCCGCCTGCCGTGTTCGACCCGCGGTAAAAGCGCTCGAAGATCTTCTCGACCTCCTGCTGGCGGATGGGCGTTCCGATGCTTTCGACCGTCACCAGCATCGCGGTCTCGTCCTCCGTGACGCCCACCGCAATCTCCGTCCCAATGTCCGAGTACTTGATTGCATTGTCCACCATCTGGCCGATCGCCAGCCGGACCAGCTCCGCGTCGACCCGGCAACGGGCCGTCTCGCTGCCGGCATGGAAACGGATGCGCGTGCGAGCGGAGGGCTCGCTGAGCGTGACGACCTGCCGGGTCAATGCGTTCAGGCACTCCGGCGTCTTGCGCAGGCTCACCTGCCGGTTCTCAAGCGACGCTGTCCTGAGCAACCTGGTGGTCAGGGTGTTGAGCAGCGTGGCTTGCTCGTCGATGATCGAGATCAGTTCCGTCTGCGTTGCGTTCGTATCGCCGATCGCAAGCAGGCCTGAGCTCGCGGTCTGGATCGCCGTGAGCGGCGTCTTGAAGCCGTGCGCCAGCCCGTCGAGCACGGCCGTGCGCAGCCGCTCGGTATCGCGCTCGCTTTCAGCGCGGCTTTCTTCCTGCACCGCCCGCGCGCGCTCGACCGCAATCGCCGCGAGCGAGGCGACGGCATCGGCCAGCGACGGCTCATTCTCCCAGCCGCTCAGGATCAGGGTTCCGATGGCGGTCGTGCCGATCCTCAGCGTGCGCCTGGCGACGTCGCCCGCGTACTCCGCCGGCTCGTTGGGGAGCGCTTGCGGCGTTGCCGCCGGTTCTCCGCCCGCGCCGGTCTGCAGGTAGTTCGACGGCCTGGGAAGCAGCACCAACTGGACGTCTTTCACCTGGATAATCTCGCGGATGAGCGCGCAGAGCTGCTCCGGGACCTGCGCGCCGCCGTTGATCAGCAGGATCGCGCTGCTGAACTCGTACAGCCGCGTGGCTCGCCTGCGTTGCGCCTCGGCCTCCACCGCGTGGAGATGCACGCTGGTCGACAACCGGCTCACCAGCACCGCCGTAATCTCAAACGTGACAAGCGAGACCCAGTTCGCGGGGTCCGCTACGGTGAGCTTGAAGAGGGGCGGGATAAAAAGTAAGTTCATGCCGGCCGTCGCCACCAGGGACGCGGCCGTGGCCTCCGGAAAGCCCCAGCGCAGCGCGCAGATGACCACCAGCAGCAGCTCCAGCGAGCCGACCGAGGACAGGTTGAGATGAACCAAGAACGCGGCCAGCGCAAGCAGACCGGCCAGGGCACCGCAGGCGCAAGTCGTCAGGATGCGCCTGGTTCTCGAGCCCGAGAGGTGCGTTCGCGGGAAAGACCGTGCACCTTCGCTCATGGCTCCATCATGACGCACAGTTCCGCGCCGGGGCAAGCGCCTCCCCCCTTTGGCCCACATCAGGATTCCGTGAGGAAACCGCGGCGTTCCGCATGATGCCTCCCTTATGCATTTGAGCCTGTAATCAAGTTCACGCCCGCAAGGGTGTACATGAGGCTTCCAATGAAATCGCGCAATCTTCTTTCGGACGGCAGGGTAGCCGACCAGTCAAGGCCGCACCTGATCACCTCCATCCATGGTCGCACTCCCGTGCTTTGCCTCTGCCTGGCCGTGGCCGGCTCGCTCCACGCGCAGTCCACGCTCGGCAGCATCCGCGGCGCGGCCGTCGACGCCTCCGGCGCTTCTCTGCCGGACACCAGTGTCGTCCTGCACAGCGATGACGAGAACACCGACCGCACCGTCACCGCGGACGCGACCGGCGCGTTCCTCTTCGAGAATGTCAAGCCCGGCCACTTCTCGCTCCGGGGCGTTCACCCTGGCTTCTCCGCGCTCAGCCTCAAGGGCGTCACGCTCGACGCACGCCAGGACCTGCGTCTGACCCTCACTCTGGCCGTCTCCTCCGATACCACCACCGTTGAGGTCGTCGCGAACCCCGACCAGATCAATACCGAGAACGCCGCCATCAGCGACACCAAGGACAACGCGCTCATTACGGAGCTGCCGCTGAACAACCGTGCCGTCACCACCAGCCCGCTTGGCTCGCTCACACTTTCGCCCAACGTCCAGCAGGATAGCCAGGGCAACATCGCCCTTGGTGGGTCCAGCGGGTCGGAGGTGAACTTCTCCGTCGACGGCATCTCGACCGTCAACGTGCGCCAGAACGGTCCTCTCAACGATGCCTATCCCTCGCAGGAAGACATTGCCGCCGTCAAGATCACCGCGTTCAACAACAGCGCGGAGTTCTCGCAAGTGGGCGACGTTACCTTCACCACCAAGAGCGGCGGCAACAAGTATCACGGCAGCCTGTTTGAGTACTTCCAGAACTCGGCCCTGGACGCGAGCCCCTACGGCTTCAACGGCAAGGCCCCCAAGAACTTCAACACCTTCGGCGGCTCCTTTTCCGGTCCCGTCAACATCCCGCACCTCTACAGAGGCACCGACCGCACCTTCTTCTTCTTCGACTACGAAGGAAACCGCCGCACTCTTTCCGTCAACGAGCAGTACCTTGTCCCCACGGCAGACCAGCGCAACGGCATCCTGACCGGCCTCACCGATGGTGGCGGCACGAACAGTGCGGGTGCAACGACCCCCGGCCTTCCGGTAGCCAACATCCCAGCGGCCGCCATCAACCCCACCGCGAAGGCCCTGCTGAACTTCATCCCGCTGCCCAACATCGCCAATGCCGCTGGCGGCGCCCCCAACTACGAGACCTTCGCCCCCACGCCCGCCCAGACCGATGGCGCGGACATCCGCGTCGACCAGTCCTTCGGTTCCAAACAGGTACTTTACGCGCGCTTCAGCCGCAAGAACATCCTGCAGGATGCCATCAACCCGTTCCTGCCCAATGACCAGGACAGCATTCACAACCGCAGCCTGATCGTCTCCTACCAGTACACCCTCACGCCCAAACTCCTGAACGAGTTTCGCTTCGGCCTGACCAACGTGCTCACCGGCGTCGGCTTTCCCATCCAGGGTGCCGCGGCCCTGCAGCAGCTTGGCCTGCAGAACGTCGACATCAGCCAGCACCCGTTCACCAACGCCTTCCCAACCTTCAACTTCAGCAACGGCACCGGTTTTCAGACGATCGGCCGCGACAAGACCGGCGTCACCAAGTCCAACACCCTGCAGTTTGCCGACAACGTCACGTACACCCTCGGCAAGCACACCCTGCGGGGCGGAGTCGACGTGCGCCGCGTGCGCTACTTCGATCTGGAAAGCTTCGCCCCCGTGTATAACTCCGACGACTTCGGCGACTTCACCTTCCAACCCACCCAGACCAACGCCAACGGCACCCCCGGCCAGAACGCCTTCGGCCTCTTCCTCCAGGGACAGCCCACCACCAGCTACTTCGCCGTCTCCAGCCCGGACGTAGGCGGCACCGCATACGAGACCAGCTTCTTCGCGCAGGATGAGTGGCAGGTCAACTCCAAGCTCACCATCAACTACGGCCTGCGCTACTCGCTGCTGCCGCCCTTTATTGAGGATGGCGGCAACCTGGCCAACTTCGATCAACGCACCAACTCGATCGTCGTGCCTGACAACCTCGCCGGCTATCTTCAGCAGCAGCACATTCAGCCCTCGAACCTTGCGTTCCAGCAGTCCTTCAACGCCTGCAACCTCGGCGTCACGACGGTCGCCTACCAGCCGACAGGCGGCCCCATGCTCACCGCTTCCCTGCCCTGCTCCAACTCCGTCACCGCCTCGCAGGATGGCGTGTCGCAGGGCCTGCGCCAGACTTACAAGGGCAACGTGCAGCCGCGCGTTTCCTTTGCCTACCGCCCCTTCAACAACACGAGCACCGTTGTCCGCGGCGGTTTCGGCGTGTACACCCTCACCAACCTCGGGCCGCTTTCCTTCAATAACAGCGGTAATCCGACCTCCAACCTGCATACCTACACAGGCGTGCAGTTTCCCAACACGCAGCCACCCACCAGCACCGGCCCGCAGTTCGGCGGCGGCAGCCTGGACCAGGGCGTCGACCCCAATTATCGCGACCCCCAGGCGAACCAGTACAACCTGACCCTGGAGCGCCAGCTGGACAGGAATGACTCGCTGCGCATCAGCTATGTCGGCCAGCACACCTACCGGCTCAGCATTACAGAGGACCTCAACCAGATTCACCCCAGCACCACGCCTTACAACTCCTACGCCGCCGGCACCAACGGGCCCTATGTGGACAGCCGCGCTCCCTACCAGAACTGGGACGAGCTCTACACCACCTTCAACCATGGGGAGGACAACTACAACGCGCTTGAAACGGACGTGTCCCGGCGCATGGCGCACGGCCTCTACTTCGACGCCAACTACACGTACTCCAAAAACCTCGCCGACAACCAGGGCGATAATCCCAGCTCCTTCGCCGGCGAGGTCAACTACGGCGTGCCAATCACCAACCGCTTCAACACCCGTTCCGACTACGGCAACGTGGAAGGCAATCGCCGCAACCGCTTCCTCCTCACCGCCATCGAGCAACTGCCCTTCGGCCACGGCCGCGCCTACCTCAACGGGGGCGGCTTCAAGGACATCCTGCTGGGCGGCTGGGATCTCAACACGGTCACGCTGGTTGAGTCCGGTCCATTCCTCACGCCCAGCATCAGCCCCGGTTCCGACCAGTCCAACACCGGCGTCGCCGGCCGCGGAGCCTTCGCCCGGCCCGACCAGGTCTCCAGCAACTTCACCGCCAACCGCAGCCGCCTTGCCTACTTCAATCTCGCCGCCTTCCAGGCCACTCCAGTCAACGCCGGACGCTTCGGCAACGCCGGGGTCGGCACCTTGGCGGGGCCGGGCACCAAGACCGTGTCACTCGGCGTAGCCAAGCAATTCCGCATCACCGACAGCTCCCATATTCGCTTTGAAAGCACCTTCACGAACGTCTTCAACCACACCAACTTCGCGCCTCCGGTAACGGCCATCGACCAGCCTACCTTCGGCCAGCTCACCGCCCCCACCACAGCGGAAAACGCAGGCAATCGTACCGGGCAGTTCGCTCTCCGTTACGACTTCTAAAACAGCCGCGGTTGCTGGATCCTTACAGCAACCGCCAGTCACACCACAGCCCGGAGCCCTTCCATGATCGTTTCTGAGAACGCCGCGGAGAGCTTCGGGCAGTTTCATGGCGCGCGCATCCTGCTGCTCGATCACCGCTCTCAATTCATCCGCGGGTTCTACGAGTCACTCCAGCACCAGGGCTACACCGTTCGCCTCGTCTTCAACACACCGGACGCCCTCAACGGCTCACGACAGTGGAAGCCGGACCTCATCGGCGTCGTCTGCGGAAGCAGCTTCCCCGGCCTGGCCGACGTCTGCCGGCACCTGCGCGAGAGCTCGCGCGCGCCTATCCTCGTCCTCTCCACCGAGGTCCGCGAGAGTGTCATCCTGGCCTCCTTCGAGGCCGGTGCCGACGACTACGTCACCATCCCCCGCAGCCTGGCTGAGATCACCGCCCGCATCCGTTCGCAGCTTCGCCGCGGCGCAGATCCAAGGCTGATAGACCGGCGCGCGTCGTGAGCATTTTCGGTGCAACAACCCCTTATGCCATCCTTACGCGGCAACCCGCATCATCAACACACGTTGCGGTTACGAGAGGAAGTTATGCCATTCGTTCGAAGTGACGCACCCACCATCAAAGCCAGCCAACTTCGCCGCTACGCGCAGGCAAGCCAGGACTTGCTGAAGCATAAGCGGCAGAATACCCTCGAGCTCGTCCTGATGCTGGCCGCCGTCCTCGGCCTGACCGCGGGCGGCGTCTTCGTCTTCCACCTCATGCGCTAGACGATCCAACCCGCAAGTGGACTGCTGGTCCAAACCGCAGATTCCTCCGCTGCGCTATGGAATGACAACAAAGCGCCTTGTATCTGTCTTTGTATTCGCATTTGTATTTTGTTATCATTCGGTAGGTATCTGCGTTTTGACCAGTGCTGTAATCCAGCTAAGGGGAAGTACCCGGGTGGAAGCGTGGGACTTTAGTCCCACGACTAAGTCGCTCTGCAAAGAAGGGGCTTTAGCCCCGGCGCTGTTGAGGAGCACCTAAACACTTCCACCCCGCCGCCGATAACGCCTTGCATGAGCGTCTTCCTAGGCACGCGCCGCCGTTCCACCCAACTCCTCCGGCTGGCCGTCTCCCTTCTCAGCTTCTTCCTCATCGCGCAGTTCATCAGCCTGTACCTCAGCTGGCCCAAGCAGATCGTGCTCGGCTGCCTCAGCATCCTGCTCGCCCTCGTCATCAGCGCCACGTCCCGCTCGCAGCTCGGCTCGCTCGCGCTCATGCTCTTCTCGCTCGCGACCACCTTCCGTTATGCCTGGTGGCGCCTCCACATGGTCCTCGGCTTCTTCGCCGATGAATCCAACCATCGCATCACCATCGATACCGTCCTCATGCTCATCCTGCTCGCGGCCGAGGCCTACACCATCCTCATCATGGTCCTCGGCTTCCTGCAGACCAGCTCCCCCCTGCGCCGCAAGCCCATCCCGCTCCCCGCCGACGAGGCGCAGTGGCCCCACGTCGACGTCCTCATCCCCACCTACAACGAGCCGCTCGCGCTCGTCCGCTACACCGCGCTCGCGGCCAACAACATGGACTACCCACCCGACAAGCTCCACGTCTACCTCCTCGACGACGGCAGCCGTTCCGCCTTCCGCGACTTCGCCGAGCAGGCCGGCATCGGCTATGTCGTCCGCGAAAAACACAACCACGCCAAAGCCGGCAACATCAACCACGCCCTCACCCAGATGGACTCGCCGCTCGTCACCATCTTCGACTGCGACCACGTCCCCACGCGCAGCTTCCTTCAGGTCACGGTCGGCTGGTTCCTCGCCGACCAGAAGCTCGCCATGCTACAAACCCCGCACTATTTCTACTCGCCCGACCCGTTTGAACGTAACCTGCTCCGCTACAAATCCATCCCCAACGAAGGCGAGCTCTTCTACGGCATCATCCAGGACGGCAACGACCTGTGGAACGCGACCTTCTTCTGCGGCTCCTGCGCCGTCATCCGCCGGGCAGCGCTCGACGAGGTCGGCGGCATCGCCACCGAGACCGTCACCGAGGACGCCCACACCTCGCTCCGCATGCAGAAAAAAGGCTGGAACACGGCCTACATCAACCTGCCGCAGGCCGCCGGCCTGGCGACCGAAACCCTCGCCGCGCACGTCGGCCAGCGCGTCCGCTGGGCGCGCGGCATGGTGCAGATCCTGCGCACCGACAACCCGCTCTTCGGCGGCGGGATGAAGTTTACCCAGCGCCTGTGCTACTTCAACGCCATGCTGCACTTCCTCTACGCCATCCCGCGAATCATCTTTCTCTGCTCGCCGCTGGTCTACATGCTGGGCGGCTTCAACATCATCCCCGGCTACTGGATCGCCATTCTGGCCTACTCCATGCCGCACCTCGTTCTCTCGAGCATTACCAACTCCCGCATCCAGGGCAGGCACCGCCACTCGTTCTGGAACGAGATCTACGAGACCGTCCTCGCGCCCTACATCCTCATGCCCACGCTGCTCGCGCTCATCAACCCGAAGCTGGGCGAGTTCAACGTCACTGATAAGGGCACCACGCTCGACCAGACCACCTACGACAGGGACATCGCCGCGCCCACCGCCTGGCTCCTGCTGGCCAACTTCCTCGGCCTCTGCGCAGTACCCTACCGGCTCTGGTCGACACACTTCGAGAACCCCGGAACCGTAGTGTCCAATGTCGTCTGGATCGTCTTCAACATGATCATCCTCGGCGTCGCCGCGGCCGTCGCCAACGAGCAGCGCCAGCGCCGCGGCTCCGTCCGGATCCCCGCTCGCATCCCCGTCCGCCTGCACCTCAACGGCCAGCAACTGAACGGCATCACCAGCGACATCGCCGTCGGCGGCACGCAGCTCGCCTACACCGACCGCACCGACCTCACGCTCGGCGCCCACCTCACCGTCTCCTTCCCCATGCAGACCGGCGACGCGCAGGTCCACGCCCACATCGTCGGCCTGGAGCCCGGCAGCGTGCGCCTCCAGTTCGACGCCACCACCATCGCCGAGCAGGAGACCCTCACCTGCGCCATCTACTCCCGCGCCGACTCCTGGATCAGCGCCCGCACGGCCACCGAGGTCGACCGCCCGCTGCTCTCGCTCGCCCGCATCCTGCGCCTCTCCTGCACGGGCCTGGGCCAGATCCTGCGCGGCCTTGTCGCGCGCCAGCCGCAAGCCCCCGCTCCCATGGGCAAGGCCGCCATCGCAACCCTGCTGCTCGCCCTGTGCACCCTCGCCGCGCACGCCCAGATTCCCGGCGCGATCCTCCCCGGCACCACCCCGCCCCCCGCCAGCGGCCCGCAAGACGACACCGACACCCAGCCCGGACCCGTCCGGTTCAGCGTACCCGACCCGCACCCCGCCCCCACCCCGCCCGCGCTCTCCCTGCACGTCCCCGCCACCCCGCTGCTCACCGCGCAAAAAGCCGATGAGCGCATCACCTTTAAGGACATGGGCGTGCACGGCGCGCTCGATCTCCACGGCCCCCATTCCTACCAGTCGCTCGGCTTCGTGCTCGGCCACTCCCGCGTGCCCGCCGCCGCCACGCTCAACCTCACCGTGCATTTCAGCGCCGATCTGCTCCCCCGCACCGGCCTCATCCGCGTCTCGCTCAACAAAACTCCCATCGCCGACATCGCCTCGCCCGAGGTCCCGCAAGCCGCCGGCGAGTACACCTTCCTCGCCCTCCCGCTGCCGCCCGAGCTCCTCGTCCGCAACAATGAGCTCACCTTCGAGTTCACCGGCGGCACCCTCCTTCAGGTCGAATCCCGCGCCCGCTCCGTGGCCCTCGCGAACATCGGCGCCACCTCCACCGTGCTCATCGCAGGCGACCGCATCCCCTTCAAAAACGACCTCAGCCTGCTCCCGCTACCGTTGCTCGACCGCGACCTCCAGACCGCCACCACCCTCACCTTCGCCTTCCCCACCCAGCCCACCCCGCAGACCCTGCAGGCCGCCGCCGTCGTCGCCTCCTGGTTCGGCCTGCTCGCCACGTCGAAGCCCGTGCGCTTCCGCACCGTCGTCGGCCAGCTCCCCGGGGGCAACGCCGTCGTCTTCAGCAACTCGCCCGCGAGCCTTCCCGCCGGAATGAACATCCCCACCGGCGGCGCCTCCATGAGCCTCCGCACCAGCCCCGTCGACCCCGCCGCCAGCCTCCTCGTCCTCGCCGGCGACGACGACACCCAGCTCCTCAACGTAGCCCGCGCCCTCGCCCTGATGACCGTCGCCAATCTCGACTCCGGCGACGCGCCCCCCAAGCTCGGCGACAGCGCCCGCATCGGCGACTTTCCCCTCCCCGCCCAGCGCAAGCCCGACGACGCCCCCCGCTGGCTGTCGACCGACAACCTTCAATCACTCTGGTCCTCCGGCACCCCAGCCGGCCTCCGCACCAACGCCAGCGCGTCCCTGCCCCTCTACCTCCGCGTCCCGCCCGACCTCTTCTACGGCGAGCGCGACAACCTAGACCTGCGCCTGACCTACAAGTACAACGCGCAATCCCTCGCCCGCGGCTCCGCCCTCCGCATCTACGTCAACGGTGCCCTGCTCAGCGAGGCCCCCATGCCCCCCGGCCCCGGCACCACGCAGCGCGAGCGCATGCTCCTGCTCCCCGTCGCCGCCATGCGCCCCTTCGGCAGCACGATGCTCTTCAACTTCGACTTCGTCCCCGC
>CAXUDC010000101.1:0-12520 GCA_964249685.1 uncultured Acidobacteriaceae bacterium | reverse complement strand
GTCGACGACGCCATCGTCGTGATCGAGAACATCAGCCGCCACCTGGAAGAGGGCCTGACGCCCTACGACGCGGCCATGCTGGGGTCGAAAGAGATCGGCTTCACGGTGCTCTCGATGAGCATCTCGCTCATCGCGGTCTTCATTCCGATCCTGCTGATGGGCGGTATCGTCGGGCGGCTGTTCCGCGAGTTCGCGGTGACGCTCTCCGGCGCCATCTTCGTCTCGCTCATCGTGAGCCTCACGACCACGCCCATGCTGAGCGCGAAGTTCCTCAAGCCGCACAGCGAGGTCATCCACGGCAAGCTCTACAACCTGGGCGAGCGCGCCTTTGCCTGGATGACAAGCGAGTACGAACGCGGCCTGCGCGCCGTGCTCAAGCGGCAGAAGCTGGTGCTCGGCATCACCGTCGCCACCTTTTTCTTCACGGTCTACCTGTACGGCATCGTGCCCAAGGGCTTCTTTCCCCAGCAGGATACGGGGCGTCTCTCGGGCTCCATCCGCGGCCAGCAGGACGTCAGCTTCGACGCCATCAGCGCCAAGGCCACCGAGATGGTCAACATCGTGCGCAAGGAGCCAGGCGTGCTGAACGTCATGATGTTCCTCGGCGGCGGCGGCCCCGGGGGTGGCGGCTCGAACTCTGCCAGCATGTTCGTCTTTCTCGATCCTGACGCCCAGCGCCAAGCCAAGGACCAGACGGCGGAGAACATCATCACCAGCCTGCGGCGCAAGACGACGCAGTTTCCCGGCGTGACGCTTTATCTACAGAGCGCGCAGGAGCTGAACATCGGTGGACGGGGTACGGTGACGCAGTACCAGTACACCTTGACCACCGAAAGCCTGGACGAGCTGAATGAGTGGTCGCCCAAACTACTCGCCGCCATGACGAAAATCCCCGAGTTGAAGGACGTCGCTACCGACCAGCAGGACCAGGGTCTGCGCACGCAACTAGTCATCGACCGCGGCACCGCAAGCCGGCTCGGCGTGTCCGCGCTGGCGATCGACTCAACTCTTTCGGACGCCTTCGGGCAGGCGCAGGTTTCGACGACCTATGAGCCCCTGAATCAGTACCATGTCGTGATGGAAGTCGCGCAGCAGTACCAGCAGGATCCCGACGCGATCAAGAACATTTACATCAAGAGCACAACCGGCGCCATGGTTCCGCTCACTGCCGTGACCCACTTTGAAACGCAGCGCATCCCGCTCAGCGTCAATCACCAGTCGCAGACGCCTGCCGCGACGTTGAGCTTCAACCTGACCCAAGGCGCGAGCCTGAGCGACGCGACCGCGGCCATCGAAAAGGTGCGCGAACAGATCGGCATGCCGGCCGAGATCCACGGCGGCTTCCAGGGCACCGCGCAGGCCTTCCAGGCCTCGCTCAAAAGTGAGCCGCTGCTGATCCTGCTGGCGCTGGTGGCGGTCTATATCGTGCTCGGCATCCTGTACGAGAGCTTCATCCATCCGCTCACGATCCTGTCCACGCTCCCCTCCGCGGGCGTCGGCGCGCTGCTCTTCCTGCTGCTGTTCAAGGTCGACCTCAGCGTGATCGCCATGATCGGCATCATCCTGCTGATCGGCATCGTGAAGAAGAACGCGATCATGATGATCGATTTCGCGCTGGTGGCGGAGCGCGAGCACGGCAAGAGCCCGGAGGAGGCTATCTTCGAGGCCTGCCTGCTGCGCTTCCGTCCCATCATGATGACGACCATGGCGGCGCTGCTCGGGGGCCTGCCGCTCGCGCTGGGCACGGGCACCGGCAGCGAGTTGCGCCGGCCGCTGGGCATCACCATCGTCGGCGGGCTGATCGTGTCGCAGGCGCTCACGCTGTTCACGACGCCGGTTGTTTACCTCTTCTTCGATCGACTGCAGTTGCGCATGCGCGGCTTCTCCGCGCAGCGACGCAAGCCGAAACGGGTCACACGGCCTCAGCATATCGAGCAGCCGGTCGCGGGGGATTAGACCAGTTTGAGCTGAGAGCTGAGAGCTGATTGCTACAGATCTGGTGGCGCTCCAAACGCAGATTCCTACGAGAATGACAAATAAAGAAGCGAGATATCGATGTTCGAAGCGACCAAGCTGGCAGGCCAGCATGTACGGCTCATTCCGCTGAGCCTGGAGCACGAGCCGGGCCTGGGCCAGGCCGTGAGCGACGGCGAACTGTGGAAGCTCTGGTACACCTTCGCGCCCAGCCCGGAGAGGATGAGGGCAGAGATCGAGCGCCGGCTCGGGCTCCTCGCCTCCCGTGCGATGGTGCCCTGGACCGTCATGGACGCGGAGGGCAGGATCGCCGGCATGACGACGTTCATGAACGTGGATACGGCAAACCGGCGTGTCGAAATTGGCTCCACCTGGTACGCGCGCCGGGTGCAGCGCACGGGGTTGAACACGGAGGCAAAACTGCTGCTCATGACCTACGCCTTTAAGCGGCTGGGGTGCATTGCGGTCGAGTTTCGCACGCACTTCATGAACCAGCAGAGCCGGCGGGCGATCGAGCGGCTGGGTGCGAAGCTGGACGGCGTGCTGCGCAATCATTCGGTCGCGCCCAACGGCACGCTGCGGGATACGGTGGTGTACAGCGTGATCGCGAGCGAGTGGCCGGCGGTGAAGGCGAACCTGGAGTGGCAGCTCGAGCGGGTGCGTTGATTTGAAGCGGCCCCCGCTGGGGATCATAGCCAGCAAGGCGCGCCGCGATACACTGGACCGATGCAGAATGTGGAAGAGCTGATTGCCGGGCTTGGAGAGAGCAACCTCGACGCGAGCTTCGATGGGCTGATCGCCGCCGTCCAAGAGGAAGCGCAGAGCCTGTCGACCGCCGACGCGCTCGAGGCGTTCCGGCTGCGCTGGACCGGGCGTAAGGCCGGCCTGATGAAGCAGCTCGGCGACCGCCTGAAGGTCGCGAACCTGATGCGCACCGCGGGCGTCCGCTACAACGAGCTGAACGAAGCCATAAAGCAGGCCAAGGTGGCAACGCTCGCGGCAGCCCCAGGCGGTCTGCCGCCGCTCGATATCACGCTGCCCGGCACGGCGCGCGCCCCGGGCATCGCGCACCCGCTGCTCGAGACGATGAACCGGGTCGTCGAGGTCTTCCACCAGCTCGGCTACTCTACCGAGCTGGGCCCGCAGGTGGAGAGCGATTTCTACAACTTCGAGGCGTTGAATTTTCCCCCGAACCACCCCGCGCGCGACACGCAGGACACGCTCCAGATCGCCGGGCAGGGCACCAAGCCCAGCCGCGACCGCCTGCTGATGCGCACGCACACCAGCCCCGTGCAGATCCGCACGATGGTCGCGCAGGTGCCGCCGCTGCGCATCGTCATCCCGGGAAAGGTACACCGCAACGACGCGGCCGACGCGACGCACTCGCCGATCTTCCACCAGGTAGAGGGGCTCTGCGTGGGGCCGGATATCACGTTCTCCGACCTGAAAGGCACGCTCGACCACGCCATGCGCGCGCTGTTCGGCTCGGCGGTGAAGACGCGTTTTTTCCCCAGCTTTTTCCCCTTCACGGAGCCGAGCGCGGACGTGCAGATCTCGTGCATCTTCTGTGGCGGCAAGGGCTGCCGCAAATGCAAGCACTCGGGCTGGATCGAGCTGCTGGGCTGCGGCATGGTCGACCCCGCGGTCTTCGACGCGGTCACGGCGGAGCGCACGCGGCTGGGCCTGGACCCCACCCCGTACGACCCGGCCAAGGTCTCCGGCTTCGCCTTCGGCATGGGCGTCGAGCGCATCGCGATGATCCTGCACGGGGTGTCGGATATCGGTTATTTCTACTCGGGCGACATGCGCTTCCTGGAGCAGTTCGCTTGAGCGTCGTTTCGATCGAGCAGGATGGGGAGGCCGCGGCGACGACGCGCGCGCTGCGGGGCTACACGGAGCTGCGCGGGTTCGACCTGTCGTTCGACGACGCGACCTCGCGCTTTGCCCTGCGGCTGACGCTCGCAAACCCGGCCGGCGTGACCAAGACGCTGGTCTGCCACGACGTGCAGAACCTGGAGCTGAACGCGACCGGCGAGGGCTTCGAGCAGCTGCCGCTGTTGCGGGTGGAGGATGTGAGCTCGGATGGATTGGGGCGGATTCGGTATACGGTGGATGAGCTGGAGACGGAAGCGATCTTCCTGCATTGCGCCGGGATCGAGCTGGTGGGATAAGGATTGAAGTGACTGCGCCCACGGTAACCTTGGCTTCGCCTCGGTGATCATGGGGCACCCCCAGGGCGGTTGTGCTACCCTCGGCGCGTGGCTTTGACGACGACGCCAACCCGGATCACGAGTATCGACGCGCTGCGTGGGCTCACGATCGCGTTCATGATCCTGGTCAACGACCCCGGCGACTGGGCGCACGTGTACCCGCAACTCAACCATGCGGAGTGGAACGGCTGGACCCTGACCGACCTCGTCTTCCCAAACTTCCTCTTCCTTGTAGGCTGCTCGATCGTCTTCGCGGTAAGCTCGCGCGTGGCGAAGGGCGTGCCGCGGCACACGATCGCGCTGCAGATGCTGCGGCGCGCCGTGATCATCTTCGCGGTCAAGATGTTCCTCACCGCTTACCCGCATTTTCACCTCACGCACCTGCGGATTTTCGGCGTGCTCACGCGCATTGCGGCGTG
Source organism: uncultured Acidobacteriaceae bacterium (assembly GCA_964249685.1). Classification (GTDB taxonomy): domain Bacteria; phylum Acidobacteriota; class Terriglobia; order Terriglobales; family Acidobacteriaceae; genus Edaphobacter. Next base: position 7,917 of record CAXUDC010000101.1, on the reverse strand, counting down.
CTATCTCGCGGCCGGGCTGCTGTTCCTGTATGTCCGCAGTGCCCGTGCGCTGGGCATTGTCGCGGCGTCGATCCTGCTGAGCTACTGGCTGCTGATGCGCTTTGCGAACGTGCCCGGTCTGGGGCATCCGCTGGTGGATTTTCCGCTGCTGGACCCGAACAACAACCTGACCGCGTGGATGGATCGCGGGTTCGACGCATGGACGCAGCGCTGGCTGCACACGGGCCGGCTGTATGAGCACACGCGCGATCCGGAAGGGCTGCTGTCGACGCTGCCGGCAGTCGCCACCACGCTGCTCGGCGTGTTGGCAGCGGTGTGGCTCAGGCGGCCAGGTGGGATAGCTGCGAAGACGCGGGATGGCTTGCTGGCGGCGGGCGCGCTTGCGTTTGCGGCGGGCGAGCTCTGGGGGCGGTGGTTCCCGGTGAACAAGAATCTTTGGACGAGCTCGTATGTGCTGGTCGCTGGGGGGCTTTCGCTGGCGGCGCTCGGCGTCGCGTACTGGGGGCTCGATGCGCTGGAGCTGCAGCGGCGGTCGCGCGTGGTGCGGGCGGCGCTTTGGCCCATGCTGGTGTACGGGTCGAACGCGATTACGGCGTTTGTGCTGTCGAATCTGATCGTGCTGACGCTGCTGGCGTGGAAGGTGCCCGGGGCGGATGGGAGGATGTCGACGGCCTGGAACTGGCCTTATGCGCACCTGTTTGCGCGGCACGGAAGTTCAGTGAATACTTCGCTGGGGTTTGCTTGTGTGTTTGTGGTGGTTTGCTTTTTGCCGAATTGGTGGCTTTGGCGGAAGAGGATATTTCTTCGGTTGTAGGGGTGGAGGGTTCTAGGAAGTCTCTGATGAAGTACTTGGGTGGAAGCGTGGGACTTCAGTCCCACGAACAAGCTTAATGGATTGAAGGGGCTTTAGCCCCGGCGCTCTAAGGTGAGTGCGATGGATAGACTTAACAGACGCTCCCTAGGGGAGTAATCCCACTCATCGCGATACGGCCGCGATGAATGGGGCACCCCAGACTATAAGGAGCGGGCGGCTACCATGGCGGCGATGCGTTTTTTCTGCGCGTGAGCCTCGGGCGGGACGACGCCGTCGCCCTTCTTCAGCCTGCGCTTTACGCTGAGCGCGGCGGTGAAGGCGAGGGCTTTCATGCGGTCGCCGAGCTCGTTGCGGCCCGGGATGGCGGGCGTCAGGCCCAGGCGCCTCAGGTAGTAGTTGGCCTTGTAGAGGTTCGAAACCACGTCATCATGGAACTGGAAATTGACGTTCAGGGTGATCGAGACGCCGTTGCCGTTTTTGAGCCAGTGCGGCGTGTTGACCGGGATGTGGACGCCGGTGCCGGGGGTCATGTCGTAGACGAGCGCGCGGTGTTCCAGGTGCGGCTTGTACTCGCTGGCCTTGTTATCGACCGTATAGAAGCGCTCGAGCTCCTGCTCGGGCACGACGTCCTTGTCGGCGCGGTCGAAGAGGTGGATGGATTTGTCGCCGCGAATCTGCATAATCCAGCTGCACTCGCGGTCGATATGGTACTCGGTCACGCGATTGGGCGAGGTGATGAAGACGATCGCCTCGAACCACTTGATCTTGCGCAGCAGCGCGCGGCCGGCCGGCCCGGCGAGCTCGAGCGCGTCGCACACGGCCTGCTCCATCACCTCGCGGTAGCCGTCCTCGCGCTCGATATGCTTCAGGATGATCCAGGCCTCGGCGGACTCGATCTTGCGCACGAGCGTGGCGACCCGCGCGCGCTCGTCGTCGCTGCGGCCCTCGGAGGTGTCCTCGTAGACGGGCCGCGTGCCGGGATCGACCGCGCCCTCGTTGAAGTAGGCGTCGCCGCCGGACATGTGCGGGTTGCGCCGGGCGGCCACGCGTTGCGCGAGCTCGACCAGCGCCGGGAGCTGGAAGAGCGGGTGCCCAGCGAGGGTGTGGCCGATCTCGTACGGCAGGACGTTGAGGTCCCGCTGAAAGATCGTCTGATCGCATTCCATCACGCGCCTGATCGCAACCGCCATCTGAGTTCTCCCGTAGTCAGTCTAGCTTGGCACGCGCGGCGGGAAAACGGTATGCGTCGATCTGGGAACGGCACCTGCCCCATCCGTAACCTGCGCGTTGATTACACTGGCAACATCAAGGGGCGGCGTTAGAATTGCGTATGGCCACTCTCCACTTATCCGAAGCGGACGCAGCCCGTGACTGGCCCGCCCTATTGAGCCAGCTTGTCGATGTTTCGGAAATTGTGATCGAACGTGGCGAGACCAATATCGTCATTAGAGTGGAGCCCAGGGTCGATCCCGCCTATGAATCATGGTTCGATGCTCAGGTCCAGATGGCACTGGACGATCCGGATGAAGGCGTCGATGCAAAGACCGCACAGGCGGAGTTTTTGAAATTTCGGGAAGCGCTCCTTGCGAGGAAGGCCGATCGGTGATCGTGCAGTGGTCGAAGCGCGCAATGCTGGAACGGCAGCTCATTTACCAGCATATCTATGAAGATAACGGTGCGGCGGCAGCTGACAGGAACGACGACCGCATCTGGCATTCGCTCGAAATGCTCGCGAACTTCCCGGCGCTTGGAACTGTTACTCGGAATCCAGCTGTAAGGCAACGGGTAGTGCCCGGAACTAGGTTTCTGGCCCTCTACACCACGACAAAGACACAAATCGTGATCAAGCGCCTCCTCCACGGAGCGCAGCAGCATGAGTACCGTGACGACTCACTATAATCGGCAGAGCCCCATGAAGATCCTCACGTACTGGCTCCGCTCCTATCTTCCCGTTCTCGATGTCGACGACGCGCAGCTCGCCGAAGACCTTACCCTGCGCGGCATCGCGGCCGAGGGCGTCTTCGAGCTTTCGGACGCCTCCGGCGACTCCGACGGCGCGCTCTTTGACATGGACATCACCACCAACCGCGTCGACGCGATGAACCACTACGGCGTCGCGCGCGAGGTGGCCGCGATCTACAACGTGCCGCTGCATCGGCTCGGAACCGCGCTCCCGGTCGCCATGGAAGCCACCCCGTTTCCGGTACGGATCGACGCTCCGGACCTCTGCGGACGCTTCACCGCGCAGGTCGTTCGCGGCGTCAGCATCGCACCCAGCGAGGATCCCGTCGCGCACTACTTTCAAGAGCTTGGCCAAAAGCAGATCTCGAACGCCGTGGACGCGACCAACTTCGTGCTGCTCGGCATGGGCCATCCCACGCACGCGTTCGACCTGGACAAGATCGAGGGTGGGATCGTCGTGCGGCGCGCGCACGCGGGCGAGTCGCTCAAGCTGCTCGACGGCAGCACCCGCATCCTGGTCGCCGACGACCTCGTCATCGCGGACGATGTCAAGGCGATCTCGCTCGCCGGCGTCATGGGCGGTCATGACACCATGATCACCGCCGAAACCAGGAACGTCCTGGTGGAGGCCGCCTGGTTTGAGCCCGCGGCCATCCGCGCCACCTCGCGCCGGCACCTGATCCACACCGATGCCAGCCACCGCTTCGAGCGCGGTGCTGATTTCGCTGCAGCCCCGGTCGCCAACGCGCTCGTCAGCCGCGAGATCCTGCAGGCCTGTGGCGGCACGCTCGCCGGGCCGCTGGTCGATGTCCTTATCCCGGAGCATCAGGCCGCAACGGAAGGCCGCGTGCCGATCCGGCTTTCGGTCCTGCAGGTCCGGCGGCATCTCGGCACCACGCTCGCGCCGGAAGGCATCACGTCGGGGCTGGTGCATCAGTATCTTTCGGCGCTGGGCTGTAAGCTCGAAACGCGCGACGGCGAGAACTACCTGGTCACGCTGCCCTCCTGGCGGCTCGACCTGGCGCGTGAGATCGACCTGATCGAGGAGATCGCGCGCGTCTACGGGTACAACCGTTTCGCCAACACGCTGCCCACGCCGGGTACGGTCGTCGCGCACCCTGGTGCCCGGCCGGAGCAGGCCATTCGCGCGCGTCTGCTTGCACTGGGCTACACGGAGGCGCTCTCGAGCACGTTTGCCAGCGCGGCGGAGTCGGCCTTCTACGCCCCGCACAGCCCTGCGATTGCGCTTGAAAATCCTCTCAGCGAAGATCATGCCAACCTGCGGCCGTCGCTGCTGCCCGGCATGGTCACGATGCTCGCCCAGAACCTGACCCGCGACGTGCTCACCGCGCGCCTGTTCGAGGCCGGCGCCTGCTTCACCGGCTCGCAGGAAACGGTTGAGGAGCTGCCGTCGTTTGCGCTCGGCCTGACCGGTGCCGTCCTCCCCGCGCCGCCCGTGATGCTCGCTGCGGACGCGCCGTTCTACGAGCTAAAAAGTGTGCTCGAGTCCGTCTTCAGCCTCTTCGATACCCCACCACCCACCGTCACGACGCGCTACCTGCCGCAGGCCTGGGAGCCAGGCCGCGCCGCTGCGTTCGAGATCGACGGCAAAATCCTCGCGCATTTCGGCCAGCTCGCGCACGCGGAGGCCACGCGTCGCAAGCTGCGTCAGCCCCTCTACCTGGCCGAGGTCTGCCTCGCGGCCCTGCTCAAGTACCCGCTCCGCCGGTCCACCGCGCACGAGCTCTCCCGCTTCCAGGCCGTCGAGCGCGACTTCTCCTTCATCTTCCCCGACGCGATCCTCTGGAGTCAGATCGAAGCCGCCATCCGTGCCCTTGGCATCGAGGAGCTGCAGCGCATCCAGCCGGTTGAAATCTGGCGCGACCAGAAGAAGTTCCCTGGCGTGTACTCCTCGCTCACGCGCGTAACGTTCCAGTCGCCCACGCGCACACTTGGCGAGGCGGACCTGACCGGCTGGTGGGCCGCCATCATCGCCGCGCTGCAAATTCTCGGCGGCACCCTCCGCGACAGCTAAAAAGGGTGCCCCATGATCACCGAGGCAAAGCCGAGGTTATCGTGGGGTTGGTCTCCTGCGGTGTCTGCCACGGCCGAACTGCCTGGGCCCACGATAACTCTCGCCTGCGGCTCAAGTGATCATGGGGCACACCCGTACTTCATCCGCGAACGCGCAGGCGCGAACCGGATTCGTCACCTGTATTCCACGTTTACCAGTTCTATACTAGGTCTGGGGAGAGCCTTATCAACGTGGATACCAGCCCAGCCATCAGCGCAGACGAGTTCCAGGCGCTGGAACAGAGAGTTTTACGCGCCGTCGAGATCGTACGGCGCGAGCGCGAGGCCCGTGCCGCAGCCGAGGCCGAAGTTGCGTCCCTGCGCGAGCAGCTCGAATCGCTCAAGCACGCCTCCAACGACGCCCAGACCCAGATCACGACCCTGAACCAGGAGCGCACCTCCGTCCGGCTACGTGTCGAAAAGATGTTGCAGCAGATGGACGAACTGATCTAAATCGCCCGCGAAGGAGACTCCTTGCCCGACGAAGAAAGATACGAAAGCCCCGTAAACGAGTCGATTTCGGTCGATATCTACGACCAGATCTATCGTCTGCGTGGGACCGACCCGGCCTACATCGAGCAGCTCGCCACGCTGGTCGATGGCAAGATGCGCGCGGTCTCCGCCCAGGGCGGCACAGTCGATTCACTGCGCGTGGCGGTGCTCGCATCGCTGAACATCGCCGATGAGCTGGAGTGCCTGCGCGAGCGCTACAACGTGCTGGCGGGCTCGTTGCGGCAGTCGCATACGACCGTGCAGAGTCGCTCGGCGTCGCTCGCCGGCATGCTTGACGAGGTGTTCGACGAGTATGAAGAGCCTATTCGCCGGGCCAGTTAGCGGCTGGTGAAAATTCTTCCACAGCTTGACTTGCGCTCCGCCCAGGACCCGGGTACTATCCAACCTAAGCGACCGGCCTGCAACGCAGGTACGCGAACAACGCAGGTTGAACCAATATTCATTGAACAGGGATCTGGCTCGTTGAAACAGCTCGGTGTGCTATGTCCGCCAGTCCGGAAAGCCTAAAGAGCCACGGCTAGTTCCCGCCGTCTTAGACGGGTTCACCTGCGCTTCGTCGTACGGCCAAGCGGGTCGGTTTTGCTTCCTTCCGCCTGAAAGTGATGTCAGGTAAGCTTTACATTTTGTAAAGCCGCCTTGTCGTTTTTGCGAACTCAAACAGCACTTTGCATCCCTATTTAGCTCATTTCGGCGGCCTTGCCTTACCCACGTTCGGCGTGCTGGCCGCAGTCGGACTGATGCTTGCGCTGGGGCTGAGTGAGCGTACCGCAGGCTGGGTCGGGTTGGACCCGGAGCGGTTGTGGAATGCGGGGCTGTTCGCGGTGCTGGCGGCCTTTGTGCTCTCGCGGGTACTGCTGGTGGCGACGAACCTGCGCGCGTTTCGTACGTATCCTTTATTGCTGCTGACCGTGCCTTCGTTGACTGCGGGCGGACTGGTGTTGACGGTGGCGGCTACTCTGGTTTGGCTCTGGATCAAGCGGGTGCCGGCGCTGTCCGCGCTCGATGCTTGGGCTCCTTGTGCGACGCTGGTGTGGTTTTTTCTGGCGCTTGGCCACTTTGCCGAGGGGTCTGACCCGGGAATGCCGTTTCGGTTAGGGATCCGTTTGCCGGGCGAGGGGACCGCATTGCATCCGGTGGCGCTGTACGCGGCGGGGGTGGCGCTGGGGATGACGGTTGGGCTTTGTGGGTGGGTTCGACGGTCGGTACGGGCGGGGGAGACGGCTGGGTTCGGGCTGATTGGGGCGGGGGTGGGGCAGTTTTTGCTGAGCTTTGTACGGCAGCCTGGGTCCTCGCAGGCTGGGTTGGATGATTTGCAGTGGGTGGCGGTGGGGATGGTGATTTGTGGGTTCTCGTTTGTGTTTACGGCTATGGAGCGGAGGCTGGGGATTATGCCCACGTTGCCGCGATGAGGCCGCGGACAATATGGGGCACCCCGGGGTTGGAGGGCTAAGATAAGAGGATGCCTTCGAATAGTATGCTGCCCAAGGGTCAACGTCGCCGGTCGGTGCGGCCGGAGTATGTGGCGACCCGTTTTGCCGAGCCGGAGATGCCGGCGATCGTGCCGGTGCTGGAGTTTGAGGACGAAGACGCGGACGTGCGCAGCTTCGCAGCGGACCCGGCCGCGGCAGGCATGCGGATCGATCTGTACCTGGCGCAGGCGCTGCCGGAGATCTCGCGCGCGCGGGTGCAGCTGCTGATCGATGGCGGGCAGGTGAAGGTAGACGGTCTCGTTCCAAAGAGTAAAGACAAGCTGAAGGGGGGAGAGGCGATCGAGATCGAGGGCCAGCCGAACCCGGAGCCGCTGCATGCGACGCCCGAGGACATCCCGCTCAATATCCTGTTTGAGGACAAGTACCTGGCCATTGTGAACAAGCCGGCAAGCATGATGGTGCACGCCGGGGCGGGGTCGACCGATGATGAGCGCAACCGCGGGACGCTCGTAAATGCACTGCTGTTTCACATGGGCAAGTCGCTGAGCGATGTGGGTGGCTCGCTGCGGCCGGGGATCGTGCATCGGTTGGACAAGCAGACCTCGGGCGCGATCGTGGTGGCGAAGGACGATGTGACGCATCGCAAGCTGGGCGAGATGTTTTCCGCGCGCGAGGTGCACAAGACCTACGTGGCGCTGGCGCATGGGCATCTCGCCAAGGACGATACGACGGTCACGCTGCCGATCGCGCGAGACCTGGTCCGGCGGATCCGGATGACGACCAGGCGCGCGGATGGGCGCTCGGCGGTGTCGCATGTGCATGTGCTGGAGCGGCTTACGACGCCGTACGGGCCGTTTACGCTGGTCGAGGTGAAGATCGAGACGGGGCGTACGCACCAGATCCGCGTGCACCTGCAGTCGCTGGGGCACGCGGTAGTAGGGGACTTTTTGTACGGGGCTCCGCATGTGATCCGGAGGGTGGATGGAGGCGACGGGGTGCTTGAGCTGGAGCGGAACTTCCTGCATGCGGAGCGGCTGGAGTTTACGCATCCGCGGACCGGGGAGGAGGTGGAGGCGGAGGCTCCGCTGGCAGAGGAGCTGGTGGAGTTTTTAGGGCGGTTGCGGG
>CAXUDC010000100.1:7326-12632 GCA_964249685.1 uncultured Acidobacteriaceae bacterium | reverse complement strand
CACCTGAAAGCCAAACTCAACCGTCGTGCCGGGCAGCTCGACCGACTCGAATCTCTGGTGGTCGTCGTGCTCCCACTGCACCTTCGCGCCCGGCGGGATCAGAAAGCCAGACACCTTCTGCGGCTCCTTTTGCACCATCAGCCCGCCAGCGCAGGATGTAGTACCAAAAGCTTCCTGCGAGGAAGAGGAGAGAATCAGAAAACATTCCAGTTGCTGAAGTGCATAAGGCCTCCTTGTCGGCAGCGCTAATCCTCCGGCTGCGCGCGAAAGATCTCGAGCAGCAGCAGGCACGCCCCCACCACAATCGCCGAGTCGGCCAGGTTGAAGTCCGGCCAGTGATACCGCACGATCTTCACCTCGAGAAAGTCCACCACATAGGATAACTTTATCCGGTCGTAGAGATTACCGACCGCACCGCCCAGGATCAGCGCCAGCGCCACGCCGGTCCAGCTGAACAGCCGGCCCACGCGCCAGATCATCCCCATCACGACGATGACCGCGAGGATCGAAAACCCGATCAGCACGTTGCGCACCACGAGCGGCGAGAGCGACTCCGCGAACATGGAAAACGCCGCGCCGGTGTTGTGCACGTGCGAGATGCGAAAGACGTTCGGGATGAGCGTGATGAAGGTTCCACGCTCGACGTGCTTAACCACCCACATCTTCGAGAGCCGATCCAGCACCACCACGATCACCGAGACAAACAGCAGCCACGGCCGGAAATCGCGCCGCGCATCCATCGAAGGCCTCATGCCGCCACCTCGCCACCGGCCACGTCATAGGGGGAAAAGCCGACCGCTTCCAACGCCGCAGCACAGCGCAGGCAGACGGTAGGGAAGCGTGCGTCGTCGCCCACTTCAGCCACGTACCGCCAGCAGCGCTCGCACTTTGGTGCCGCCGACTTGTAAGCATCGACGTTCAGAAGTCCTTCGCTGCCCGCCGCAACCGTCACCTCTGACACGTTGAACAACTCCGGAAGCGCCGCTGCATACTTCGTCATCAGACTCTCATCCTCCGCGGTCGCCGGCCCAATCGTCACGCCCGCTTCAAGTGACTTGCCAATCTCCTTGCCCGCCCGCAACAACTCCAGCTTGCCCAGCACCTGCTCGCGAATCTCCAGCAGCTTCGTCCAGTCCGCCTCCAGCGAAGCCTCGTTGCCCGGCACAATATCCGCCAGGTCCGGAAACAGCGCCAGGTGCACGCTGCTCTCCCTTCCTTCCACGAGAGGCAGCAACCCCCACACCTCATCCGCCGTAAAGCTCAAAATCGGCGCAATCAGCCTCGTCAGCGCCTCCGCAATCCGCCACAGCGCCGTCTGCGCGCTGCGCCGTTCGCGAGCTTTGGGCGCAAACGTATACAGCCGATCCTTCAGCACATCCAGGTAAAGCGCGCTCAGGTCCGTGTTCACGAATTCGTTCAGCGCGTGGTACGCCCGGTGAAACTCAAAATCGTCATACGCCTTGCGGATCTTCGCATCGAGCTCCGCCGTCCGCGCCAGGATGTACTGATCCAGCGGCTCCATCTCCGCGAACCCGACCGCATCCGTCGCGGGCACAAAGTCATGCAGGTTCCCGAGCAGAAACCGCAACGTATTCCGCAGCTTCTTGTAGTTGTCGCCCACGCGCTGCATCAACGTCTCGCTCGCCGCGACATCCTCGCGGAAGTCCACCGACGCCACCCACAGCCGGATGATCTCCGCGCCCAGCCGCTTCGCCACGTCCACCGGGTCGACGCCGTTGCCGAGCGACTTCGAAAACGCTCGCCCCTGCTCATCGAGCGTCCACCCGGACGTCGCCACCGTCCGGTACGGCGCCACCCCGCGCAGCGCCACGCTTTCGAGCAGTGACGAGTGGAACCACCCCCGGTGCTGGTCCCCGCCCTCCGTATAAAGGTCCGCCGGGAACCGCAGCTCCTCCTCCGCATCGAGCACCGCATGCCAGCTCGCGCCGGACTCGAACCACACGTCCAGGATGTCCATCTCCTTGCGGAACTCACTGTTGCCGCACCCCCCGCAGGCCGTCCCTGCAGGCAGCATATCCGCAGCGGACTTCACATACCACGCGTCCGCCGACTCGCGCTTGAACAGCTCCACGATCGACGCATTCACCGCCGCATCCCGCAGCGGCTCGCCACACCGCGAGCAAAGAAATACGGCAATCGGCACCCCCCAGATCCGCTGCCGGCTGATACACCAGTCCGGCCGCGTAGCGATCATGTTCGAGATCCGCTCCTCCCCCCACGCCGGGTCCCAAACCACCTTCCTGATCTCATCGAGCGCCCGCTGCCGGAACGTAGTCGTCTTCGCCCCGCCACCCTGGGTGCCCCAGGTCTCGCTTCTGAGACCTGGGTCTTCGACAGCCATCGGCGTCTCCATCCCAATAAACCACTGCTCCGTTGCCCTTACAATCACCGGGTGATGGCACCGCCAGCAGTGCGGATAGCTATGCTCGAACATCGAAGCCGACAGCAGCGCACCACGCTCCCGCAACAGCTCCGTAATTCCCTGGTTCGACTCGAAGACCGTCATCCCCGCAAACGCAAACGCTTCCGGCAGATGCATCTGCCGCCCCGAGTTGTCGACATACTGCACCTCCGGCAGCCCGTACCGCTTGCCGGTGTAGAAGTCATCCACGCCATGCGCCGGCGCCGTGTGGACCGCACCGGTACCCTGGTCCGCCGTCACATAGTCGGCTGTCACCCCCACCACGACCCGGTCCAGAAACGGATGCTGGAACGTGGTCCCGTCCATCCTGCTGCCATTGAAGCGCGCGATCACCTCACCCTGAAGCCCACAGCGCTTCGCAACCTCCTCGGCCAGCGCCCCCGCCATGAGATACACCGCAGCCCCGCAGTCGAGCGCCACATACTCCATCTCCGGCCCGAACGCCACCGCCTGCGACGCCGGAATCGTCCACGGCGTCGTCGTCCAGATGATCGTATAAACCTCCCGCCCGGCGAGTTTCGCGTCCAGCACCTCCGGCGCGGAGGTCAGCCGGTAGCGCACATAAACCGAAGGCGAAGTATGCATCTCGTACTCCACCTCCGCCTCAGCCAGCGCCGTCTGGTCGTGGATGCACCAGAACACCGGCTTCAACCCCTTGTAGACAAAATCCTGCTCGAAGAACGCAAAAAACGTCTCCAGAATCGCCGCCTCGTACTCGAACGACATCGTCAGGTAAGGATTCGCCCAGCGCCCAAACACTCCCAGCCGCTCGAACTGGCTGCGCTGCAGGTCCACATACTTCTGCGCATACTCCCGGCAGGCCCGGCGCACGCTCACCGCCGGCATCTCCAGCTTCTTGCGCCCCAGCTGCTCGTCCACCTTGATCTCGATCGGCAGCCCGTGGCAGTCCCAACCCGGCACATACGGCGCGTCGAACCCCGCCATCGTCTTCGTCTTCACCACAAAATCCTTGATGCACTTGTTCAGCGCGTGGCCCAGGTGGATCGCGCCGTTCGCATACGGCGGGCCGTCATGCAGGATGAATCTCGGCGAGCCCTCCCGCGCCGCGCGAATCTGCCCATACAGGTCGTCGTGCTTCCACCCAGCCAGCCGCGCCGGCTCATTCTGCGGCAGATTCGCCTTCATTCCAAACGTCGTCTGCGGCAGGTTCAACGTACTTTTCAGCGTTTCAGCCATCCTTATATTGTACCGAGAACTGGGTGCCCCACCTCTCGAACCTGAGAGGTGGAATGAACCGCCAGGCCCCCGCAAGGGAACCCTCGAAATCAAAGTGACTTCTGGCCCCGTTTCAACGTCAAACCATAGACAGACGGGTTTCAGATATAGTTTGTAGAATCACGCGCAGTCGCTTGCCCTCGGCCGCACACTGCAACTCGTATCCGCAACCTGCAAATCCAGTAGGCGCACGCGCCGAGGCAAACACGTTCTATGGCCAACCCAGTTCCACTCCCGAGTTCAGGTCCCGCTCCGATTTCCGAGCGACCCGTCGTCTTCGGCTCGCTCGACAGGATGGTCGTCAAGCGCGACCCCACGTCCGCCACCATCTCGCTGATCATCAACATCGCCATCGTGGCGCTCATCTTCTACATCGCCGCGCGCAAGGTCGGCATCATCCCGCCGCCGCATGTGCAGCAGATCTCGCTGGTCGACCCGCCGCCCCCACCGCCGCCGCTTCCGCCCAAGCTACAGACGATGGGCGGAGGCGGCGGCCAGAAGGGCCCTACGCCCGTCACCAAGGGCAACCCACCGCAATTCAAACCGGAGCAGCTCAACCCGCCCAAGGCCGCAGTTGAAAACGCCAAACTGACCCCGCCCGTGACGGTCGATGTGGACCCCAACATCAAGATGGCCAAGTCAGACGTGCCCAACTTCGGTATGCCCAACAGCCCGCTCGTCGGGATGAGCATGGGCAACGGCAAGGGCAGCGGTCTCGGCTCGGGCAACGGCAACGGCCTTGGCCCAGGGAGCGGAGGCAACATGGGCGGCGGGCTGCGCCGCATCGGCGGCGGTGTCTCGGCGCCCGTGGTGCTCTTCGCGCCGGAGCCCGAGTTTTCTGAAGAAGCCCGCAAGGCGAAGGTCGCCGGCAACGTCCTCGTCTACCTGCAGGTCGACGCCAGCGGGCACCCCACGCACGTGCGCGTGCTGCGCGGCATCGGCCTGGGCCTGGATGAAAAGGCGATGGAAGCCGTCCGCCAGTACAAGTTCAAGCCCGCCATGGAGAACGGCCACCCCGTCGCGGTAGAAATGAACGTAGAAGTAAATTTCCAGATCTTCTAACCCTGGAACCCAGGTAAGGTTAAAAGGTATTGGGTGCCCCATTCATCGCAGCTTCACCGCGATGAGTGGGACATCTCCCTACACCCCTCTTTTCCACACCAACGGAACTTTCCTCCCCCAACAGTCGTACACCTTCTCAACGGTCCTTCCTGCACACTAGGACCATAGGAGAGTGCCTATGTTCTGCCCCCGCTGTGGAAAGCAATCGCCCGACGAAGCCAACTTCTGCGCCTCCTGCGGCGCCCACGCCCTGCCCGCGCCCGGCCCCCTGGCCCCACAGGCCCGCATCGTTCGCCCGCGCTCGCCGCGCATGGTCGCCGGCGTCTGCACCGGCCTCGCCATCCACTTCGGCTGGGACGTAGCGCTGCTGCGCATTCTCTTTGTGGTCGGAACCATCTTCACCGGCGGCATTGGCCTGGTGCTCTACATCGCCGCCTGGCTCCTGCTCCCGGACGCTCCCTACGCGCTCCCGCCCGCGCGCAACTACACCCCGTCTGCCCCGGTGCCTCCACAGTACCCCACCCAAACCTATTGAATCTTCACTGATTGGGCACAATGGATAGCT
>CAXUDC010000100.1:3205-7226 GCA_964249685.1 uncultured Acidobacteriaceae bacterium | reverse complement strand
AGGGTGGCAGGACCCATGTGATCTTTGCGGGCACTTTCCCCTGACAGCGTTCTATGATCTCCTAATTTAGAGCTATGTCCGAGAACCCCCGTCCCTATCACTATCGCAAGCGCCTCCTCCACTGTGACTCCGTCCCGCTTCCAGACCTGGCCAGGGAGTACGGCACTCCCCTCTATGTTTACTCCCAGCACCACATCCTGGCCCGTCTGCGGATGTTCCAGACTGCCTTCGCCGCAGTTCCTCACACTATCTGCTACGCGGTCAAGGCGAACTCGTCGCTCGCCCTCATGCGCCTGCTCGCGCGTGAAGGCACCGGCTTCGACATCGTCTCCGGCGGCGAGCTCGCCCGCGTCGTCAAGGCCGCAAAGCCAGCTGTCGCCAGAACCGTCTTCTCCGGCGTAGGCAAGCAGGTCGCCGAAATCGACGCCGCGCTCACCGCCGGCATCCTCGTCTTCAACGTAGAGTCAGAAGCCGAACTCAGCCTGCTCGCAGCCCGCGCCAAGGTGCTCGGCCGCCCCGCCCGGTTCGCCCTCCGGGTCAACCCGGACGTCTTCGCCGAGACCCACCCCTACATCTCGACCGGCCTGAGCGCGCACAAGTTCGGCATCGACATCAACGCGGCCCGCGAGCTCTACTGCCAGGCCGCAAAGTCCAAATCGCTCATCCCCACCGGCGTCAGCGTCCACATCGGCTCGCAGATCCGCGCCGTCGACCCCTTTGGCGCGGCCCTCGATCGCGTCGCCAACCTGATCCAGCAGCTCAAGGCAGACGGCATCACCCTCACCCACATCGACGCCGGCGGCGGCCTCGGCATCGAGTACGGCGACCAGGACTTCTCCCCAGAGCAGGCCGTGCTCAACTACGCCCGGCAGATCATCGGTGCCACCCAGCATCTCGGCCTGCACCTGCTGCTTGAGCCCGGCCGCTTCCTCGTAGCCCAGGCAGGCGCGCTCGTTACCGAGGTTCTTAACACAAAGAGAAACGGCAACAAGACCTTCGTCATCACCGATGCCGGCATGAACGACCTTATCCGCCCCGCGCTCTACCAGGCCCACCATGAGATCGTCCCCGTCCGGGAGCCCACCGCCGCGGCCCCGCGTCCGCAGGTCGACATCGTAGGCCCGGTCTGCGAGTCCGGCGACTTCTTCGCCCGCGCCCGCCCGCTGCCCGCAACCAGACCCGGCGAGCTGCTCGCCATCCTCGACGCCGGAGCGTACGGCATGAGCCTTACGAGCAACTACAACACGCGCCCCCGTCCCGCGGAGGTACTGGTCGAAGGCAACACGCACCACCTGATCCGCCGCCGCGAGACCCACAAGGACCTCTTCGGCCCTGAGATCATCTAGCGGTACTTGACAAACGCCGCTGCAGGACACCCTGCGCCCATCTGCGCGCCTGGATCGGGGTTGTATCTAACCTACGTGCTTTGAAGATCTTAGGATCAAACGGGGGAGGGGGGGCACCCCCACCCCAGAACCTGCTAAAATCCGTAGGTTGAGATTCTCGCAAACGAGGTAGAGCAATGTCCGGCCACAGTAAATGGGCAACCATCAAGCACAAAAAAGGCGCGACCGACGCCAAGCGCGGCAAGATCTTCACGCGCCTGATCAAGGAAATCACCATCGCAGCCAAGTCGGGCGGCGGAGATCCTGACGGAAACCCGCGGCTGCGCACCGCCATCCTCGCCGCAAAAGCGGAAAATATGCCCGCGGATAACATCAAGCGCGCCATCCAGCGCGGCACCGGCGAGCTCGAAGGCCTGTCCTACGATGAGATCACCTACGAAGGTTACGGTCCTGGCGGAGTGGCGTTGATCGTCGAAGTGCTGACGGACAACAAGAATCGCGCGGTCTCGGAGGTGCGTCACGCGTTCTCAAAGAACGGCGGCAATCTGGGCGCGGAAGGCGCGGTCTCCTGGATGTTCTCGAAAAAGGGCGTGATCTCAATCGAAAAAGACGCCGCGAACGAGGACAAGCTGATGGAGATCGTGCTCGAATCTGGCGCCGAAGACCTGAACGACGAGGGCGAGACGTGGGAGATTCTGTGCGATCCGGCTGAGTTTGAGGCCGTCGTGAACGCCCTGAAGGCCGCGAAGATCAAGACCGAAACGGCCGAGATCACCAAGATCGCGAGCACGTACACCAGGCTCGAAGGCACGCAGGCGACCGCGATGATGCGTCTGCTCGAGACCATCGAAGACCTAGACGACACGCAGAATGTCTACAGCAACTTCGACTTCGACGAAGCCCAGATGGCGGGCTGACCGTGCGCAAACTGATCTTCGCAGCCGCGGCGCTGACCAGCATCGCGGCGTCCGCACAGAACGTCCTCGACACGGCAAGCCAGCGCCAGCCTACGGAATATGGCGCTTTTTTTCAAGGCGGCAATGGAGTCACCGACAATCGCGGCGGCTTTCACTTCCTCGCCGCGGGTGTTCACGCTGGCCGCGTGCTGACCAACAACTTCGGCTCGGGCATCTTCCGCGCCAACTTCGAGTACGCGGTGGAGGTGCTGCCATATTGGCAGGCGTTCACGCCGAAGTTCCAGCGCGTCTCCGTCATGCCGATCGCGGGCAGTTCCGCCGTCGTCACGAGCGCGCCGTACACGGTTGGCGGAACGTTTACCGGCGCAAGCATTACGCCGATCATCCTGCGCATCAACCTGGCGCGGCGCGGCCGCGTTACGCCCTGGGTTCAGGCAGCCGGAGGCGTGCTCTGGACCAACCACAAGTTTCCCGCGTACGGCAGCACCAATCCGCTCGACATCAATGCAAACGGGCCGAACGGCGAGACGAGCGTCTGGAACTTTACGCCGCAAGGTGGAGTCGGTCTGCACTACTTTACCCGCAAGGACCGTTCGATCGACTTCAGCGCCAACGGCGAGCACATCTCGTCGGCGTCTCTGGGCGACCGCAATCCCGGGGTGAACGCGTCTGTGCAGTTTCAAATCGGCTACACGTGGTGGAAATGAACGGTTGGCTGATTGTGGGCTTGTGATGAGTGTCGAACCGATCCTCGAGTGCGTTCCCAACTTCTCCGAAGGCGTCCATCCCGAGGTCGTGCGGCAGATCGTCGCGGCGATGCGGGTCGAGGGCGTGCGGCTGCTGGACTTCTCGCTCGACTCGGACCACAACCGGTCCGTTGTGACGATTGCAGGTGCGCCCGCCGCCGTGGTGGAAGCGGCGATAGCGGGCGCGGGCAAGGCCGCGGAGCTGATCGACCTGACGCGGCAGACTGGCGTGCATCCGCGGATCGGCGCGGCGGACGTGATCCCGTTTGTGCCGGTCGCGGGGATCTCGATTGCGGAGGCCGCGGTGCTGGCGCGGCAGGCTGGGATGCAGATCTGGCGGCGCTTCGGGGTTCCGGTTTACTTTTACGGCGCTTCTGCATTGCGGCCGGACAGGATTCAGCTGGAGGATGTGCGCCGCGGGCAGTTTGAAGGCCTGCGCGAGGCGGCGCTGAAGGATGCGATGCGCCGTCCGGATGTCGGCGGGCCGGAGCTGCACGCGACCGCCGGCGCGAGCGTGGTGGGAGCGCGCAGCTTCCTCATCGCTTACAACGTTTACCTTGGACTTGGATCGGAGATCTCGCATGCACGCGCGATCGCTCGAGATATCCGAGCTTCTTCCGGCGGCATGCAGGGCGTGAAGGCGCTCGGGGTGCTGGCGAATGGACGCGCGCAGGTGACAATGAATGTGACGGATTTTCGGATTACTCCGATGGCGGAGGTGTTTGCGGCGGTGGCGGCGTTGGCGCACAAGTGCGGGACGACGGTGGCAGAAGGGGAGCTGATCGGGCTCATTCCTGAGGCTGCTTACGCGGAAGGCGCGGAGTGGATTGCGGGGATCGCCGACTTTGACCCAGAGTTGAAGGTGCTGGAGCGACGCCTGGAGCAGCCGCTGGATTGGCCTTCGGCTTAGCGAGAGTGCAGGTTTTGGAAGAAAAGCAGATCCCTGCGGGGATGAGAAGCAAATAAAGGAGTTCTGGATGGCCTCGTTTCTGGAGCTGGCGCACGTGAACGT
>CAXUDC010000100.1:0-3105 GCA_964249685.1 uncultured Acidobacteriaceae bacterium | reverse complement strand
ACCGCCGCAATGGAAGAGCGGACCGATGAGGTGCTGGAGCTGGTGGACGCGGTTTCGCTGCGGGACAAGGTCTTTGGAACGATGTCGGCGGGGCAGCAGCGGCGGGTGATGATCGGTCGTGCGCTGGTGGCTTCGGCTGGATGTTTGCTGCTGGATGAGCCTTCGAACGCGCTGGACTTGTCGGCTCAGCGTGACCTGCGGGAGCTGATGGTGGCGCTGGCGGAGAAGGGGACGACGATGCTGCTCATTACACACCAGCTGGGGGACGTGATTCCGGCGATGCGGCGGGTGGTGATGATGGCGGATGGAAGGATTGTGGCGGATGGGGCTCGGGAGGAGCTGCTTACGGAGGGCCGGTTGGGTGAGCTGTTTGGAGTGCCAGTGCGGTTGGCGGAGCGGGATGGGTTCTTGCATGCCTGGTGAGAAGGCGTAGTCATGAGTTCTAGTTGTTAGTTTATAGTTCTGAGTCAAACGGGTTACTTGTGGGGTATCACGCCGGTGTGGAGTTTGACCAGCTCGGGCTCGGGGAACTTGGCGGGGCCGAGGACGGCGATGCGGGGAAGCGGGCCGCGGACCATGGCGACTTCGTCGCAGGCGTAGAGGCGCGGGCAGGTCTGGCAATCCTTGTAGATCTTGTCGGGCAGGGTGGTGCGGTCGGCGACGCGGAAGTTGAAGTGAAAGAAGAAGTCGGGGATGCGGGTGAAGAGGCAGACGCTCGCGATGCCCTGGTACTCGGATTCTTCGAGCAGGGCCTGGAGGAGCTTGCCGCCGGCGCCCTGGCCCTTGGCTTCGGGCTTGACGACAATGGAACGGACTTCAGCCAGGTGCGGGCCGTAGATGTGGAGGGCACCGCAACCGAGGAAATGCGCTGCCGTTCCTTCCAATGCGGGGCTCTCGGCGATGATGAAGTCGCGGATGTTTTCGCAGATTTCGGCGTAGTTGCGGCGCAGCAGCGTGCCGTCGCCTGAGAGCGAGTTGACGAGGTCGTAGATGGCCATCGCGTCCTGCAGCTTGGCCGGACGGGTGACGGCGGAGCCTACGCGCGGACGCGACGACTTGGTGGAGGTCGAATCCGAGAGGGCGGGTGCGGTCGGGATGGCGGCGGGGAAGAGGGTGGTCATGGTTGGGTTACGTTACTTCTGCCTTGTTATCGATGCGGTTGTTTGCTTTCTTCCTGATGTTGAGTTCGTGGGCGCTACGATCGTAGATTGCTCCGCTTTGCTACGGAATGACAATAAAATACGAGAGCACTAGACTGTATTCGATGTAAGGCGTTGGCGGGCGGATGCGAGGGCCTCGGCGACTTGGTGGCGGGCGGTTCCGCCGATGACATCGTGACAGTCTAACGTGGCTTCGACGGTGATGGCCTGGTAGAAATCGGTGGTGAACTCGGGGGATAGCTGCTGGAGTTTTTCGAGGGGAATTGTGTTGAGCTCGGTGCCGGTTTCGAGGCCAAGGCGGACGGCGTTGCCTACGATCTCGTGCGCTTTGCGGAAGGGTACGCCGCGGTTCGACAGGTAGGTTGCGGCGGCCATGGCGTTGAGGTAGCCGGTTTCGGCGGCCGCGTTGAGGGCTGCGGGGCGGAACCTGAGGGCGCGGGTGAATGCGGGCAGGACGGAGAGGATGCCGGCGATGGTGTCGGCGGCGTCGAAGACGGGCTCCTGGCCTTCCTGGAGGTCCTTGTTGTAGGCGAGCGGCAGGCCTTTTATGAGCATCGCGAGGGTGGCGGAGGCTCCGAAGAGGCGGGCGGATTTGCCGCGGATGAGCTCGGTGAGATCGGGGTTTTTCTTCTGCGGCATGGCGGAGCTGCCGGTTGAGAAGGCCTCGGGGAGGTCGAGGAAGCCGAACTCGGCGGTGGCGTGGAGGGTGAGCTCTTCGGCGAAGCGGGAGATGTGCAGGCCGAGCGTGGTCAGGGCCTGGGTGAATTCCAGGGCGAAGTCGCGGTCGGAGGTGGCGTCGATCGAGTTGGGCGTGGGGGCGTGGAAGCCCAGCTCCTTTGCGGCGATGGTACGGTCGAGCGCGAGAGTGGCGCCGGCGATGGCTCCGGAGCCTAGCGGGCAGAAGTTGAGGCGGGCGCGGCAGTCGGCGAGGCGGGTGAGGTCGCGCTCGACCATGCTGACGTAGGCGAGAAGCCAGTGGGCGACCAGGACCGGTTCGGCGCGCTGGAGGTGGGTGTAGGACGGCATGACCTGGGTGCCGGAGGCTTCGGCGAGGTCGAGAAGAGCTGACAGCCATGAGCTGAGAGCTGTGAGCGTGTGGTCGATGCTGTCGCGGACGAAGAGGCGCATGTCGGTGGCGATCTGCTCGTTGCGGCTGCGGCCGGTGTGGAGCTTTAGGGCTAACGGGCCGATGCAGTGCTGGAGGCGGAGCTCGACGAAGTGGTGGATGTCCTCGGCGTCGCTGGCGGCGGGGTCGGCGAGGGTGAGAACGGCGTCGAGGCCGTTGAGGGTTGCTTCTAGTTCGTGCGGGTTGAGGATGCCGGCAGCGGCGATGGTTTTGGCGTGGGCTTTCGAGGCCGCGATCTCCTGGGGGAGGAGGCGGTGGTCGAAGGGGTAGGAGCGCTGCCAGGCTTCGAAGGTGGGGTCGAGTGGGTCGCGGAAACGGCCGGACCACATTTTGGTGGGATTGGAATCTGTCATGTTCGTGGTGTTCTCTGGGCCGGGTTGCGCCATCTCAAGGGGTGAGGTGAAGGACATGGCGGATGGGAAGACGTTTCATTGCAAGGATGTTGGTTATGACTGTGAGTGGTCGTTGACGGGGGCTTCGGAAGAGGAGATGCTGCCGAAGATTGAAGAGCATGCTAAGGAGGTTCATAAGATTTCCTACTTCAAAGAGGAAGCGGTGGAGCATGTGCTGGAGGCTATTCGGCGGAATGGGTGATGCTGGAAACCCAGGTCTCAGAAGCGAGACCTGGGGCACCCGGTTAGTCTTTTTCAGATGTGGTGAGCTGGGGCATTTCGCTGCCTTTGCTCAGGGTGATCAGGCCGGCTTTGGCGTAGGTGAGGAGCTTGGCGCGGGTGTCGGTGATGTCGAGGTTGCGCAGGGTGAGCTGGCCGATGCGGTCGCGGGGGCTGAAGGTGGATTCGGTTTTTTCCATCGACAGGC
>CAXUDC010000099.1:8664-12773 GCA_964249685.1 uncultured Acidobacteriaceae bacterium | reverse complement strand
GGGATCGGGACCGCTGGGTAAGGGGCTGGGATGGAGGGGGGGGGGGGGTGGTGGGGGGGGCGGGGGGGGGCGTGGAACTCGGAGACGAGCCAGAGGGTGTCGGGTGCGCTATGGGCGGCGAGGTGGGGGATGAGGGTGTCGGTTTGGGGCTGGGTGAGGCAGTCGAGGAAGAAGTGAGTGACGATGAGGTCGGGGGTGGGAAACGGGGTGAGGGTGAGGGCGTCGGCTACGGTGGTTTTCAGGTGCGGGGAGGTAGCGCGGGCGCGGAGGAGGGCGAGCATGCGGGGGCTGAGGTCGACGGCGTGGGCGTGGAGCGCGGGGTAGCGGGCGAGGAGGCGGGCGGTGAAGCGGCCGTCGCCGTCTCCGAGGAGGTAGGCCTGGCGGCGAGTGGCGAGGGCGGGGAGGTGGTGGGCGCGGGTGCGCTCGAGGAGGGGGCCGAGGGTGAGGTACTCGCACCAGCGATAGAGGGGGGCGATGCGGTCGAAGTTGGGGGGCTGGGTCATGCGGCCCAGAAAAGGAGGGGGGTGAGCAGGGCGAGGTCGGCGGCGGCGCGGAGGGTAGTGGGGGCGAGGCGGTGGCGGAAGTGGTTCAGGGTAAGCAGCGCGGCGGCGGCGAGGGCGATGGCGGCGGCGATCGGGGTGGGGTGGAGGAGGCTGAGGAGGAGCGCGGCGGTGAGCTGGGGGAGGTAGCGGAGGAGGATACGGGTGACGGGGTGGGTGGGTTGCGGGGTCTCCCAGGCGTGGATCCAGGCGCAGTTGAGGGCGCAGAGCAGGGCGAAGAGGAGCGCTGGGATGGCTTGGTGAGGCAGCTCCGGGGCGAAGATGGCGGCGGAGAACAGGAGGCCGGTGGCGAGCTCTTTGGGCAGGCGGGCGGAGGCGGGGACGCGGGGCAGGTGGACGGCGGCGAGCCAGAGGAGGAGAATCGCGGCGAGGGGAAAGTAGGCTAGCGGCAGGCGGGTGTGGGTGAGCAGGACGGCGACGGTGACGGCTACGGGAACCATGACTGAAAGGAAGGCGGCGCGGTGGCGGTGATGGAAGTGGTGGCGTGGCTCCAGGGCTTCGGTGTCGAGGAGGCGGTCGGCGGCGTAGAGGATCCAAACGGCGAGGAACATGGCCGGGGCGAGCAGGGGCGGGAGCGCGGTGTGGGTGACGTGGGCTACGAAGCAGAGCCAGAGCGTGGCGACCGTGGGGGCGTCGAGCGAGAGGAGGTGCCAGAGGGAGAGAGGGCCGGCGGTAGTGGTGTGCTCGATGGTGAGAACCTGGGGCACGGCGGGGAGCTCCTCTCTCTTGAGATGGTAAGGATTCCTTTCTTTATGGTGCCGGATAAGGATATGAACCAGTACGCCTTGGTTGAGGGTGGTCATTGGGGGCGGTACAGTTTGAGTGGATACTCCCCACTCATCGCGGTGAAGCTGCGATGAATGGGGCACCCGGCACCCGGTTGTGTTTCCTCTCCCTTTAGTCGTTGCGGGTGCGGACGGTTAGGGGGGCGGCCAGGTGGAAGCGGACTACGGTTTCGGAGAGAATCTGGACTTGCTGACCCTTGGTGACGGCCTGGGCTCCTGCGCCGAGGCCCCCGCCGGCTCCGGCACCGATGGCGGCGCCCTTGCCGCCGCCGAAGATGCCGCCGATGATGGCGCCTACGGCGGCTCCTCCTCCGACCTTTTCCGCGGTGTTGGTGCCGCGGCCCTTGCCCTGGACGGTGTAGGGATCGGTGGTGATGGGTAGGCGGTCGCCGCGGCGGCTGAGGGTGGCAAGCGAGACGGTAAGCAGGGACGAGCCTTTGAAGTGGGCGGCCTCGTGAACGGTGTCGACCTGGCCGGAGACGGTGGCTCCGGCGGGGATGACGGTGGCTCCGTCAATGACGACGTCCGAGGCGACGACTCCCGAGAAGGCATCGCCTTCCTGGGTGGTGGCGCTATCGAGCGTCTGGGTGACGCGGACCGGGATGGTGGTTCCGGTGGGTACGGTTACGTTGCGGAAGACGGGCTGCGGCGGGGGGGTGGGAGCGAGCGGCTGGGGCGGGGGAGTGTAGGCCTGCTGCGGGCGCTCGACGGGCGCGGGCTGGCGGTTGTTGTCGTAGGCGTTGTGCTCCTTGGCCTGCGCTGCGAGTTGCGCGCGTGTGGGCAGAGGGATCCTGGTTGCGGGCGGGGGCACGGGTGCGGCGGGCACGGGGATGGGTGTGGGCAGCGGCGTGGTGACGGTCGCGGCGACGGGCGGTGGCGTACCGACGCCCAGGTAGTTCTGCACCTGCTTGATCCCGGACACGCCGGCGACGTCGCGCGCGGCGATGGTTTTCTGCGCATCGTTTTGAACCGTGCCGTTCAGGCTGGCGACCCCGCCCGAAACGGCGACGGTGATCTGCTGGCCGGAGAGGGAGGTGTCGGTGCTGATCTGTGCCTGGCTGTTGCGCGTCAGGGCTGCATCGTCCGGCGGCGGTGGGGCAGTCTTGCATCCGCAGACGAGCAGGACGGCGCAGAGGCAAGACGAGGGTGCCGCGAAGCGGAAGCGGCACAAGGAGGGAGCAGAGACCATGGTGGTTCCTTTCGCGGCGAGTTGCTGGTTGGACGCACTGCGGGCTGTTCGGGCTGGCCTGCCTGAGGAAGTGTAGCGTCATAACATTCTGCGGCACTTTTATCGCCTCGCGCAACCCACATCAAACGGAGGGCATCTTCCTTAGTGCAACGCTTTGGATTCGCGCAACGCTACAGATGAGTGCAACGCTGCGGCGGCCTACCTCAGTAGTTCGGGTGGAATGCAGGGCAGGTTTTGACGCGGTACGATTTTAGATCAGGATAAAGAGGAGACTGCAATGGCTGACGATAACGGAACGAGCGGATTGGGTTGGTTTCTGGCAGGTCTGGGTGTGGGAGCACTGGTTGGCGTTCTTTACGCGCCGAAGTCCGGCACTGAGACCCGGGAAGACCTGGCGAAGAGCGCGGCGGACGCCAAGGAGAAAGCCGGCGTGCTGGCCCAGCAGGGTCTCGACAAGGCAAATGAGTATGTCGATCAGGGCAAGCAGGCTGCCGGCGATTATGTCGACAAGGGTAAGGAGTATTACGAAAAGGGCCGCTCGCAGTGGACGCAGTATGTCGAGAAGGGCAAAAGCCTCGTGACCGATCAGCAGGCTGCAGTGCAGGCGGCGATCGACGCGGGTAAGGAAGCGTACACGTCGAAGGCTGGCACCCCGGAAGAACAGGCTGCTTCGTAAGTTTTTAGAACGATCTGAAGGGTAGGGCGAACCGTTGAACCTGGTTCGCCCTTTTCTCGTACATAGTGGTGAAAGGCAGGAGCCGAACCGGCGTCTGCGAGGAGAGAAGTACCGATGACTACACTGGCTGCGGGCGTTTGGACCGGCAAGTCGCTGATGGCTGCACATACCCTGATGTTGTTTCAGACGGACTCGATCAACAGCGGAAACTCGAAGCTGCTGGAAGTGTTTATCGGTTTGGCTGCCTTTGCGCTGCTGGTGCAGGCAGCCGCGGTAGTTGGCGTGGCGCTTGGCCTGCTGAAGGCGCAGAAGACGGTGCTGGCCGAGATTGCCGAGATCAAGGGTAAGGTGTTGCCGTTTGTCGAGAAGTCGCACGGTCTGGTGGACGATCTTACGCCGCAGATCAAGGACATTACGGCGAAGACGCAGACGCTGATCGCAGACCTGACCCCGACCGTGAAGTCGATTACGGCGAAGACGGAGACCTTGATCACCGACCTTACGCCGACGGTCAAGGACATCACAGTCAAGGTGCAGACGCTGATCGGCGATCTTACGCCGCAGATTGTTGGAATTACGACGAAGGTGCACTCGATTACGGGTCATGTGGAGGAGATCTCCACGATGGCGAAGGACAAGGTTGCCGAGTTTGGGCCGACGGTCTCTGCCGCGAACGAGACGGTGAAACAGACGAACGAGACCGTGCGCGCTGCCGTGCAGGATGTGAATGAAAAGACGCGTGCGCAGGTAGATCGCGTGAACGGCCTGGTGACGGGCGCGCTCGATGCAACGGTCAGGCTGGGCAAAGCGATCGAGCATGGGATCACGCAGCCAGGGCGCGAGGTGGCGGGATTCGTGAGCGGGGCGAAGGTGACGGTCGAACACCTGGTGAAGCGGTA
>CAXUDC010000099.1:7196-8564 GCA_964249685.1 uncultured Acidobacteriaceae bacterium | reverse complement strand
CCTCCACCTTGCTACGGGATGACAACAAAGGCACAGTATTTGTACTTTGTTGTCATCCCGTGAGAACTGCTTTTCGCTTGGACTCGCGCTCCTAAATGCCCTATCTCTACTCGGCGTTGAGGATGGTTTCGAAGAGGAGCAAGCAGATGGTTGTGAAGACGATGTCATAGCCCAGCAGGTCCTTGATCCAGAGGCCTGGGTCGGACTCGCCCGTCAGGATGGCGGTGGTAGCCTGTACCATGGCGAGTAGCGCGGGGATCGAGATGGGGAAGAGCACTAGCGGGAGCATCGTCTCGCGCGCCCGGGTGCGCAGGCTGAGCGCGGCGAAGAAGGTTCCGTTGAGCACCAGGGCCCAGGTGCCGAGCGGCAGGACCAGCAGCAGGAGCCAGGGCTGCCCGAGCGCGCGCAGATTGTAAAAGACCGTGAACAACGGTGCCATGACGAGCTCTACGGCGGAGACGAAGAGCATGTTGGCCAGCGCCTTGCCAAGGAAAAGCGCGGCCGGCGAGGACGGGGCCAGGCGCTGCGCGTCGAGCACGTTATTACGGGTCTCGCGCGCCCAGGACTGATTGAGCGCCGTGGTGGCGGCGAAGAGCAGTACGATCCACAGGATGCCGCCGGCGATCTGGCGCGAGGTGGCGGCGGTCGGGTCGAATGCCATGGCGAAGACGACGACGACCAGGAGCGCGAAGAAGAGCATGCCGGTGAGGGCGTCTTTCGAGCGCCACTCCAGGCGGAGATCCTTGGCCAGGTGCGCGAGGGTTTGGCGGGCGAAGTTCATCGGGTCAGGTCGGCTACCTGGGCCTGCGTGGCGGAGAGGTAGGCGGCGGGCGCGAGCAGGAGCTGCAGGCCGCGCTGGCCGGCGGAGACGCTGATGAGGTCGTGGAGTTCGATGGTCTCGTCGGCGAAGGCCGGGAAAGGCTTGCGGGCGGCCAGCAGGGTGACGGCGCCGCGCAGATAGCCGGTCAGGGGCTTGACCTGTTTCAAGGGGGCGAGGTCCAGCTTTTTTGCGCCCGCGGCGTGCGCCAGCTTCTTCAGGTCGAGCTCGCGGTCGCCGGGCATCACGGCGAAGATGTGGTCGCCGGTGGGGGATTCGGTGAGGAGGGTTTTGAAGACCTGTTCGACCGGCAGGCCGATCTTGCGGGCGACGTTGGGCGCGGAGAGGTCGTTGAGGTCGACCTCGTAGGGCCGCAGCTCGTAGGCGATGGCGAGGGTGTCGAGCAGGCGGGTGGCGTTGGTTTTGGATGCGGTCGGGGCGGGCTTCATCGGCTGCTTCTATTGTGCACTGTGCGCGTGCATGCCGCCCTGGTTTTGGCTGGTTTCTGGCGTGAGGGCACCTCGGCTGATGGTCAGGGTGCGGTCGGCGAT
>CAXUDC010000099.1:0-7096 GCA_964249685.1 uncultured Acidobacteriaceae bacterium | reverse complement strand
AGGCCGACGGCGCGCAGCGCCATCTCCGGCGAGCCGCTGGCGCAGGCACACGCCACGGCGGTGCGGGCCAATCTGGCGAAGTATTGCAGGTTCTCGATCGCGGTCAGCTCGTCGTAGAGCATGGGCGCGTGCGACATGTAGGCGATGCGATGGCGGTTCTGGGCCGGCGGCGCACCGAAGACCTGCAGGGTGCCGTGCGTGGGCGAGGACAGCCCGGCGAGCAAGCGCAGAAGCGTGGATTTGCCAGCTCCGTTTTCCCCCAGGATGAGGGTGATGGTTCCGGGCTCTAGCGTCAGGCTGACGTTGCGCAGGGCGGCGTGGGTGCCGAAGGTCTTCGAAACGTTGTGGAGGGTGGCGGTGGGTTGGGGGGTGGTCATAACCGCAGATTCCTCCGCTTTGCTACGGAATGACACAAAAGGCTAACGGGTCGGAAGTGTCACCGAGGCGGTTGTCGCAGGTGTTGCCGAGGGTGGGCGCGAGCCTGGGGCGGGCGCATACTTGCTGGCGCATTTGGCCTGGAGCTGGGTGGCGTGGAAGACGCCGTCACGGCCGTAGGTGCCGATGGCGAGGGCCTGAGCATCGTCCTTGAAGGTGTCCGGCGGTGGCTCGGAGCCCTGGTAGACGACCT
Source organism: uncultured Acidobacteriaceae bacterium (assembly GCA_964249685.1). Lineage (GTDB taxonomy): Bacteria > Acidobacteriota > Terriglobia > Terriglobales > Acidobacteriaceae > Edaphobacter. The sequence continues at coordinate 6,468 of CAXUDC010000099.1, read as the reverse complement.
GCAGGAGCTTACCCTGCTCGAGCAGCGCGAAGTTGGCGCCGGCGCCGGAGCGGTGGATGCTGCCGGGCTGCACGTTGCCGGCGACGCGGAGATGGCGCGTGTAGGCCTTGTTGCCCATACCCTGGAGCTCGGTGATGGTGACGTAGTAGCTCTTGTTGTCGCGCACGCCAGTCCAGGCCAGCCAGCTCACGACGGCGAGGATGATGACGGTGGCGATGGCGATGCGCGAATGACCTTTTTGCATGACTGCCTCTATTCTAGCCGATCCGTGGCGGGCAGGAGAGACCCTACTCCTCGCGATGTTGCTGCGATGAATGGACTATCCGGGAATGCTGACGCGTTCGGCGGTATACTCATTCGATAACGCTGGCTTCTGCCGCAGGGGACTCGAATGAGCTTGAATGGCAACGGAAACGATTATCAGGTGCCCGTGGGGCGTGCGGAGTGGATTGTCAAGCGGAAGGCGGAGGCGGCGCGGACGGGCGACGAAAACATGTCGCAGATGCATTTTGCGCGGCTGGGGCTGATTACCGAAGAGATGGCTTATGTGGCCCAGAAGGAAAAGATCCCGGCCGAGCTGGTGCGCAGTGAGATCGCCAAGGGCACGATGATCATTCCGGCGAACATCAACCATCCGGAGCTGGAGCCGATGGCGATTGGGGTGGAATCGCTGTGCAAGATCAATGCGAATATCGGTAACTCGGCGCTGAGCTCGAACGTGGACGAAGAGCTGCGGAAGCTGCATACGGCGGTACATTATGGGGCAGATACGGTGATGGATTTGTCGACCGGCGGCGATATTCCTATGATTCGCGAGGCGATTCTGCGCCACTCGCCGGTGCCGATCGGCACGGTGCCGCTGTACGAGGCGCTAAACCGGGTGAAGCGGCTCGAGGACCTGAACATCGATGTTTACCTCGAGGTCATCGAGGAGCAGGCACAGCAAGGCGTGGATTACTTCACGATCCACGCGGGCGTTCTGGTCGAGTATGTGCCGCTGGTGGCGAAGCGGATTACGGGCATCGTGAGCCGCGGCGGCGCGATCATGGCGCAGTGGATGACGCACCACCACAAGCAGAACTTCCTCTATACGAACTTCGACCGGATCACGAAGATCATGGCCAAGTATGACGTTTCCTACTCGCTCGGCGACGGACTGCGGCCTGGCTGCCTGGCAGATGCTTCGGACGAGGCGCAGTTTGCCGAGCTGAAGACGCTGGGCGAGCTGACGCGGCAGGCCTGGAAGAGCGATGTGCAGGTGATGATCGAAGGCCCGGGACACATCCCGATGGACCAGATTAAGCTGCAGGTGGACAAGGAAGTGGAGCTTTGCGACGGGGCTCCGTTCTATGTGCTGGGGCCCTTGGTAACGGATATTGCTCCTGGTTACGACCACATTACTTCCGCGATTGGCGCGGCGATGATCGGCTGGCACGGCGCGGCGATGCTCTGCTATGTGACCCCTAAAGAACACCTGGGACTGCCGAACGAGAAAGATGTCAAGGATGGCATTATCGCGTACAAGATTGCGGCGCACGCCGCGGATGTGGCGCGGCACCGGCCGGGTGCAAGGGACCGGGACGATGCGATCTCACACGCTCGCTACACGTTCGACTGGGACAAGCAGTTTGCGTTGTCGCTCGATCCGGAGACGGCGCGCAGCATGCATGACGAGACGCTGCCGGATGATTACTACAAGGAAGCGGCGTTCTGCTCGATGTGTGGGCCGAAGTTCTGCTCGATGAACTGGTCGAGCAAGGTGGACAAGTTCAATGAGAGTGAGTTTGGGTTGAAGAAGCCGGATCTGACGCAGATTATGACGGAGCAGATGGCGTTGCGTGGGTAGGGGTTTATCAGTGCGGAGCTACGTTACGCCGTAGGAATATGCGGTCGACTGCTGCTGTACTCCAGCTTCCGTAGATGTGGTGCTGGTCCGACCCGCAGATTCCTCCGCTTCGCTGCGGAATAACAACAAAAGGCGAGCACTTGCATTTTGGTTATCATCTCGTAGGGATCTGCGGTTCGACTTGGGATGTACCCGACGTTGTGGTGCTGGTCCGAACCGTAGATTCCTCCGCTTCGCTACGGAATGACAACTAAGGCGGCACTTGCATTTTGGTTGTCATCCTGTAGGGATCTGCGGTTTGAGTGGTGCTGTATTGCGGCAGAGAGGTAAATGGTTTATAGCCGATTACCTAGTGGTTTGTGGCGGTCCAAAAGCAGATTCCCTGCGGGAATGACAATCAAAGAAGCAGGGAGTGTTATGGTGACTCACCCACGATAACCGCGATAAGGCTGCGGTGATCATGGGGCACCCCTTGGCGGTACGCCCTAGACTTCTTTCGCGGTTGCGGTCCTGGATTTTTGGCGGTTGCGGTCCTGGACTTCTTTGGCGGTTGGGAGTCCTAGGCTTCTTCGTCTTCGTGGTCTGCGCGCATGGCTACCATTGCAGGGGCGATGATCATGGAGAGAAAGACGAGGGCAAGGACGAGATCGTGAACCAAGGGGGAACCTCCAGGATGGGCGCTTTGGTTGCGCCTCTTGAAGTCAAGAATGCTTGATTGTCCCAAAATGGGACATACCACTTGAGAACTAACGTAATCCCTCGAAAGTTGTAGATGGGTTACTTCAGCTGGTGCAGATGGGTGCCTTGCCTGGAACAAGGCACCCGGGGTTTACTTAGCGGCCTGTTCCAAGATGGCGGCGGAGCGGTTGAGGGCGGCGGTGAGCGGGGCGATCTGAGACTGGGTGCGTGGGGCGTCGTTCGCGTCGATGCCCTCGTTGACGCCGGGAATGACGACGGCGGCGTAGCCGGTGAACTCGCCGGGGGCGTAGACGAGGTGCTTGAACCAGTCGCGGCGGGGAAGGCCGGCGGGGTCGAGGAGGGCGTTTTCAGCCGAGCGCAGCTGCTGGTTGAGGGCGGCGGCGTCGGTTGCAGGGCTGAGCTGCCGGGCGTGGACGGCGGTGCCGGCGGTGGCGAAGCGAGCGGCGGCGGCTTTGAGCGCGGTGAAGTCGAGGGTCAGGTTGGCGGTGGTGGCGCGGGTTTCGGACTGAGTGATGTAGCCCTGGATGTTCTTGCCGTAGGTGTCGAAGTCGTAGGGAAGGACGTCGGCGTCGGCCATGTGGAGGATTTCGAGTCCGAAGACGCGGGCCTGCTGCTGCTCGTAGACGAAGGTGGGGTCGGCGTTCTTGATGAACCAGTTGTAGTTGTCGAAGACGGAGTGGTAGACGCCGTAGGGGCCGTTGGAGCCGATGTCGGTGGAGGGGACGCCGGCGTGCTGGAAGAAGGGGGTGTAATCGGAGCCGGAGCCGAGGTCGCCTACGCGGACCTGGCCTTCCTCCATGCCGCCGCGGCGGGGGCGGGCACCGCGGGTGCTGCCGCCTTCGTCCTCGTTTTCGGTTTGGCGGGCGGTCTGGGTCTTGAGCCACTGGTCGTACACGGTGCCGCCCTGGGGGGCGGAAACACCGCGCGTTACCTCTCTAACAAACTGCTTGAGCGAGGGCACGGCAGACGCGTTGAAGTTGGGGCCGGAGACGCCGACGTCGGTGTTGAAGTAGGCGACGGCGTGGTCGAGCTGCTTCATGTGATCTTCGACCCACTCGGTGGAGCCGACGAGGCCTTCTTCTTCCGCGTCCCAGCTGCCGATAACGATGGTGCGTTTGGGCTTCCAGCCAGCTTTGAGCAGGGTTCCGAGGCCGTGGACGGTTTCGAGCATGGCGGCGGTTCCCGAGTTCGGGTCGACCGCGCCGTAGACCCAGGCGTCACGATGGTTGCCGGCGACGACCCAGTTGTTCTTCTCCGCCGGGTCGCTGCCGGGGATGGTGCCGATGACGTCCCAGATGACGCGGAGCTTGGTGTCCTGCTCCAAGTGCATATGGACCTTGACCGAGCCTGCGCCGCCGACGTGGTAGGCGAAGGGAAGCGCGCCCTGCCAGGCGTGGGGGACGTTGGGGCCGGCGAGTGCCTGGAGGATGGGGGCGGCGTCGAGGTAGGAGAGGGGGTTGGCGGGGATGGAGGGCCAGTTTGCCTGGATCTTGTCGGCGGGGATGCGCTTGGAGTCGGGGAGGTCCAGGGTGGAGGCGACGCCGGGGGTGGTGGCGTCGCCGGGGTAGATGGGGAGGAACTGGATGGCGCCGCGCTGGACGGCGGAGTCGGGACGCCAGGGACCCTTGGGGTACTTGTCGCCGTTGGCGTAGCCGTCGTCGATGGGGTCGGAGTAGATGAGGACGCCGGCGGCTCCGGCGAGCTGGGCGTCGTAGACCTTGATGCCGCGGTAGTTGCCGCCGTAGCGGACGAGGACGATTTTGCCTTTGACGTCGACGTGGAGGTCGGCGAGGCGCTTGAAGTCGGCGGGCGAGCCGTAGTTGGCGTAGACGACGTCGGCGGTGATGTCGCCGGAGGGCGAGCCGCCGTTGAAGGCGGGGAGGACGCGGGGGTCGTCCTGGAAGGGGTCGCCACCGTCTGCGGGGCCTACGTGCTCGGGGGTGGGGCCGGACATGAGCTTTTTGCCGCTGGCGTCGAAGGCCTCGATGACGATCTTGACGGGCTTGTTGAGGAGGACTTTATACGGGATGATTTTGGTGTCGGTGATGCCGGCGGCTTTGAACTTCTGCTCGACGTACTGAGCGGTGGCGTAGTCCTCGGGGGAGGAGGCCCAGTGGGGGGCCTTGGTGAGCTCTTTGAGGTGCTGGCCGGCGAGGACGGGGTCGGGGACGGCGAGGAAGGTGGCGTCCCATTTGGCCTGCTGGGAGAAGTCGCGGTAGCCGAAGACCTGCTGGGCGTGGGCGACGGCGAGGGCGGGAAGGAGGAGGAAAGCGGCGGCGGCTAGGCGGGTCAAAGGGGTCTCCGGGGGTGTGGGTTGGAGGGTGCCCACTCATCGCGATGAGGCTGCAATGAATGGGACACGTGGGGTGCTTGGATGATGGGGAGGGAGACACCCCACTCATCGCGGTGAAGCTGCGATGAATGGGCACCCAGAGCGGTATTTCAAGGGTCGCCGTGGCTAGACGGGTTGGGTACAGAATTTGCAGCGGGTGGCGAGGAGGGAGACTTCGGAGATGCACTGGGGGCAGGTCTTGGTGGTGATCTCGGCGGTGACGGGCTTTTTGATGCGCGCCAGCATGTAGTTCATGGGGACGACGATGAAGAAGTAAACAACCGTGGCGAGCAGCAGGAAGTCGATGACGGAGTTGAGGAAGGAACCGTACTTGATGATGCCGCCGTTCACGTTGAGCGTGAGCGCGGAGAAATCCGGCTTGCCCACGATGGCCGCGACGAAGGGCGTGATGATATTGGTGACAAGCGAGCTGACGATGGCGGTGAAGGCCGCGCCGATGATGACGGCGACGGCGAGATCGAGCACGTTGCCGCGAAGGATGAATTCCCGGAATCCTTTGATCAAGTTGCGCTCCGTACGACGAAGGGGGGATTGCTGTCGAAGCGAGTATACCCTTTTGTCAGCGGGACGACGCCAGAAAATGACTGTACGGGTAGAGCAGAAAGAAGAGGATCAGGATCACGGCCATCAGGTCCATGTAGATGCAGAGGATGACGCCGGCGTGGTAGAAGCTGTAGACCCGGCGCATGTTGCGGACCGTGTCGACAGTGCCGGCCATGGCGGCAAAGGCGGGCAGGACGAGCAGGAGGGTGGGACGGTTGTGCGGGAAGTCCGAGAGGAAGAGCGCGGCGAGCACGCTGGCGATGACGAGGAGGTTGGCGCGGAGGAGGGACTTTTGCCTGGGATCGAAGAGTCGGGTGAGCTGAGGGTTGGAGGGGAAGACCATGCGGCGCTGTGTTCCCTCCTGGGGCGGGGTTGGTTGATTGCGCCCACGTTGCCGCGATGAAGCTGCGGACAACATGGGGCACCCCGTGTAGATAGGATAGCGCGGTTGTTGGGGGTGGGTTTTGCGTAGTGGAAAGGGTTGGGGCTATGTATTGGGCGGGTGGCGATCGATGGAGTAGCTGGCGAAGCTTTAGGGAAGCTGTCCACGCGAACGAAGCGTTTGCGCGACGAGCACGGAGGTGGAGTGAGAGTAGTGGTGCGCGTCAAAGACGATGGGATCGCGTTGCGGGGTGAACAGTGGGCAGCCCTGGTTGGTCGATGGTTCCGGGGCGGGTGGATCGTGACAGAGCGTGTCGAATGCGGAGATGTACCTGACCTTCCACTCGGTTTCCGCGAGCAGCTTCATCTTGCGGTCGAGGATATCGGTGGAGTAGAGGTGCTCGCTGATGCGTTCGCCGAGGACTTTGGGTGAGTCCTGCCGCCGCATCTCGGTGCTGAGCAGAGCGGGCAGGGGGAAATCGAACTGGAGCTCGGGTCCGACGAGGATGACGGTCAGGTGTTGTTGCTGCAGCTCTTTGATCTCAGCTGCCAGAGCCGGCAGATGTCCGTCGTTCCAGGAGGCGGCCAGGATGACTGCATCGGGATGATGAGCCGGCAGGTAAGCATGCTCGATAACGTCCCCGAG
>CAXUDC010000098.1:9362-12943 GCA_964249685.1 uncultured Acidobacteriaceae bacterium | reverse complement strand
TGGAGCGGGAGACGGGAATCGGACCCGCGACCAACAGCTTGGAAGGCTGTGACTCTACCACTGAGTTACTCCCGCCCTGCCGGGGCTAAAGCCCCTTTACTGCTCTCTTTACTGTGGCAGGGTCAAAGCCCTGCCCTTTCGCCAGGGCTTACACCTGGCATTAAAATTCTGGAGCTGACGGAGAGGCTTGAACTCTCGACCTCTCCCTTACCAAGGGAGTGCTCTACCACTGAGCTACGCCAGCATCGTTCCTACGAACAACTCTGCCATTCTATCCTAACCGCGCGACCGCAACCAACCCAGACCGACACGAAAGGCAAAAAAGGCTTCCAGCACAAACACCAGGTCGCGATACTTGCCTGGCTCCATCGTCAACCATGCCGATAGAGCCAACGCTCCCAGCATGCCGAGCGCGACAACCATGCGTCCGGTACCGGCAGGGCTGAAATCCACGCAAACGCTCCTTCTTGACCGAACCCAGGAAGTGAATGGTGCACAGGGGAGGATTCGAACCTCCGTAACTCGAAGAGTGGCAGATTTACAGTCTGCTGCCATTAACCGCTCGGCCACCTGTGCACATCGTCGCTGCCCAAACCTTCACACACAAGCAAACACAGCAACCGCTCGCAAAACAGAACCGATGAGGGTAGTGTGGCACGCCTGGGCCACGAAGGGACAAGCAGCACAACCTGAATCCTTGTTGCAGCTGAATGAACCGGTCTGGCAGAAATGGAGCTGACGAAGGGATTTGAACCCCCGACCCTCTGATTACAAATCAGATGCTCTACCAGCTGAGCTACGCCAGCCCAAACAGCCTGCGTCCCGCCCGGCACCGCACTGCCGCAAAAGCCTTGCGAACGTGCGCGCGCTGAGGGGCCGCAGATGCAAATCTAGCACGCGGCCCCGGTCGCCCGCAACTCCGCTGCCTGCGTAAAAATGCTTCGCAACCCGGACGAGCCCGTGCTAAGGTTATCGGCATCCCCTACGTTGCACCCTTTCACAGGAGCACTCACCTTGCCTTCCGTCCGCGTCCTTGCCCACCTGAGCCTCTCCGCCGCCCTGCTCTTCAGCCCTTTTGCCCACGCGCAACAGAAGGCGCTCGATGACGACGCCGTCATCAAGCTCGTCAAGGGCGGGCTCGGCGACGACCTCATCGTCCAGACGATCAACACGCAGCCCGGCGCCTACACCACCGGCGCAGACGACCTGATGCGTCTCAAGCAGGCCGGCATCTCCGACCGCGTGCTCGGCGCGATGCTCAGCAAAGCCAGCGGCGCAGCCACGCCCATCGCCGCCGCAGCCGGTCCCGCACCCGCCATCGCCGGCGTGGACGAGGTTGGCGTCTACTACAAGTTGAGCGCCGGCGCGTGGACCCAGTTTTCGCCGGAGATCATCAACTTCAAGAGCGGCGGCGTCCTCAAGGCGATCGCCTCCCAGGGCATCGTCAAGCAGGATAAGAACGGCCACATCCCCGGCAAAACCGCGAAGATGGCCCTGACGCGGCAAAGCGACATCCTCCTCTATGTCCCCGAAGGCACCTCGCCTGAGGAGTACCAGCTGATCAAGCTCCGGCAGAACTCCGACAACCGCGAGTTCCGCTCCGAAACCGGCGGCGTCTTCCACAACTCCACCGGCGCCCAGCGCGACGCCAAGTCCTTCACCACCGTCAAGCTCGCGCCGCGCATGTATCAGCTCACACTCTCCGCCGACCTCCCCGTCGGCGAGTACGGCATCCTGCCGCCCGGCTCGCTCACCAGCTCCAACGCCGCCAGCGCCGGCAAGATGTACACCTTCAGCATCCCGGAATAACCTCTGCCGTGCGCACCCCACGGCAGGGTTCGCCCGTCTAACCCGGTAATCGTCACCTCCTGGCCCCTGCTTATGAAGCGCGCCCTTCTTCGATTGCTCATGCTCCTCTCCCTGCCCGCGCTTGCCTATGCCCCGCTCGCGGCGCAGCAGCACGTCTCCGACGCCCCGCAGGTCATCGAAGGACCCCAGTCCGTCGGCGCTCTCCCCCCGCCAGCCCGCGAAGCCCCGCCCATGTCCAACGACACCATCCTGCGCATGCACGCCGCCGGGCTTTCCGACGATCTCATCGTCGCCACCATCAAGAACCAGCCCGGCCAATACCAGACCGGCCCCGACGACCTCATCCTCCTGCACCAGAGCGGCCTCTCGAACGAGGTCCTGACCGCCATGTCGACCAGCGTCCGCCGCCCCCTGCGCCGCACGCCCCTCACCGCGCCCGCGGAACCCGTCGCCACCCAGATCTCGCCCGTCAGCGACATCGGCGTCTACTACAAGGACGCGCGCGGCGCCTGGGTCCCCATGGAATCCGAGATCGTCCACATCAAATCCGGCGGCTTCATCAAGTCCACCCTCACCCACAACATCGTCAAGGAGGACCGCAACGGCGTCGTCTCCGGCACCGAATCCAAGCTCCTGCTGCCGCGCCCGATCGAGTTCCTCATCTACACCCCCGAAGGCGTCGAGGGCTCCGAGTACGACCTGCTCCGCTTCCGCCTAAACTCCCACGACCGCGAGTTCCGCACCCTCACCGGCGGCGTCTTTCACCAGACCGGCGGCGCCCAGCGCGACGAGCAGCCCTTCGCCCCCGTCAAAATCGCGGCCCACACCTACGCCTTCTCCGTCCCGCGCGACACCCCCGGCGGCGAGTACGGCGTGCTGCCCCCCGGCACCGGCAACGTCACCAACGGCGGCAAGATCTACACCTTCTCCATCTCCGAGTAGCACCTTCAGGGGATTCGCCCGGCGCCCACCGCCAGCTACAACAGGGACAAGGCACGGCACTTCGCCGCCCCCGGGGAGTACCATGGCCACCATGACCCTTACCGAACCGTCGCTAGCGACCGCCGTCCCCATGCTCCCAAACGAGCTCGAGGACCGAGCCCTGTTCGCCGGCCACTTCGATCGCCTGCCCTTCCAGTTCCGCCACAACCTGCACCTGCACCCCGCCTTCCAGCTTCACGCGCTGCTCGCCGCGGCCGAACGGATCAACGCCAACCCCGCCAAGGCGAAAAAATCCCACTTCGAATCCGGCACCCCCAACCGCGACTCCTGGTTCGGCCAGCGTCCGGAAGGCACCACGCTCGTCGATGCCCTCGCCTCCATCCAGAGCGGCCAGAACTGGGTCATCCTCAAGCGCATCCACGAGGAACCCGTCTACCGCGACGTCCTGCTGGACCTCATCCCGCAGCTCTCCGCGCTCGCCGCCACCGACATCGCCAAGGTCTATTACGACCCCACGATGACCATCTTTGTCACCTCCCCGGGTCGCATCACGCCCTACCACATGGATGGCGAAACCAACTTCCTGGCCCAGACCCAAGGCACCAAGCTCGTCTATATTTACAATGGCGATGACCCACAAGTCCTTTCTTCGCAACAGATGGAGCAGTACTGGACCGGCGCGCTCCCCCGCATCGAGGTCCCTGCCGGCATGCCCGAAGGCGACTGGCAGTACACCCTGGCGCCCGGCAACGGCGTCTTCAACCCGGCCATCTTCCCCCACTGGCTGCAGAACGGCCCCGACGTCTCCGTCTCCGTCTCGATCAACTTCA
>CAXUDC010000098.1:5901-9262 GCA_964249685.1 uncultured Acidobacteriaceae bacterium | reverse complement strand
CCCCACTGGCTGCAGAACGGCCCCGACGTCTCCGTCTCCGTCTCGATCAACTTCAAGCGCCGCAACAACGCCACCATCGGCGCGTACCGGACTAATCGCTACCTGCGCAAAGCCGGCCTGAACCCCACCGCCCCCGGCCAGAGCGTCACGCTCGACCGCGCCAAGGAAGCCACCTTTGGCCGCCTCTACCAGATCGCCTTCGACGCTCGCGACGTCCTCAAAGCCAAACTCGGCAAATAGCCGCAACTTCGGGTGCCCAGGTCTCGCTTCTGAGACCTGGGTTTTTCTGTACACTTCTACCCAGATGCGCAAGCGAACCCGCTTCAGTCTCCTCGCCGCCTTTCTCATCCTCTGCCTGCTCGCGGCCGCCGCCTACCTCCGCTTCAAGGCTCCGCCGGAGGTCGCGCGGCTGCTCCCGGAATCGGACGCCATCGTCTTCCTCAACCTGCGCCCCATCCGCGCCGCCACCCACTTCGACCGCAATCCCCTGCCACACTCCCGCTCCTACCAGCAGTTCATCGACCAGACCGGCGTAGACTTCGAGCGCGACCTCGACCAGGTCGCCTTCGCCCTTCACTCCATGCCCAACCCCGACGGACCCAACGGCCCCGTAGCCTTCTCCGAAGTCTTCGAGGGCCGCTTCGACGCCCCGCGCCTCACCCGCTACCTGGCCGCGCACGCCACCGCCAAGGAGGACTACGCCGGTCGCACCCTCTACGCCGTCCCGTCGGAAAACCGCACCCTCCGCGTCGCCATCCTCGGCTACAACCTCATCGCCGCCTCCAACATGCCCACGCCCGAGCAGATCCACTCCATCCTCGACCGCAGCCGCGCCGCCGCCAGCCCCTTCACCGGCTCCTCCCTGCTCGGCGCCCGCTTCGGCGACGTGCCGCTTTTCGCCCGCGACGCCTGGGCCATCGGCCACATCGGCCTGCCCTTCGCGACAAACGGCCGCATCAGCGCCATGGGGCTCGAGCTGCCCATGCCCGCCGAGGCCACCTTCGTCGCCAGCCTGCACTACACCAACGCGCTCCACCTGCGCATCGACCAGATCGCCAGGGACGACGCCGAAGCCACCCAGACCACCCACACCCTCAACCAGCTCCTGACCCTCGCCCGCAACCTCCAGCAGGTCCAGCAGCCCACCCCCCGCACCCCGGACGATGTCGCCATCCGCCAGTTCATGGACTCGCTCGCAATCGTCCAGCACAAGGACCGCGCCACCCTGACCGCCACCATCCCCACCGAAGCCCTCAAGCACCTAACCCAACCTTAAGAAGTCTCTGAGTAAGTACTTGGGTGGAAGCGTGGGACTTTAGTCCCACGAACAAGCCCGCTTGAATGAAGGGGGCTTTAGCCCCGGCGCTCTAACGGGAGGGCGATAGATAGACTTAATCAGACCCTCCATAACCAAATCTCAACAGGGGGTGCCCCATGATCACCCGGGCCGATTGCAATGGGTGATCGTGGGCGGGCTCCCTGGCATCCAACCATCAGCCAAACACCTAAGCCCCCGAGACCGACCATGAAAAAGCTCCTCGCCGTCACCCTCCTAGCCCTCCCCGTTGCCGCCTGCGCGCAGCAGACCGTAACAGGTCAGGCCGCCTTCGCCGACTGGAACCAGCAAAAACCTGGCATCCGCCGCAAGATCACCCTCGCCGACCTGCCCGCACCCGCGCCCGACGAAGCCGTCAACAACGGCCCGCACCTCGTCGCCCGGCCGGCCGACGCCTGGCCCATCGCGCCCCCCGGCTTCAAGGTCACTCTCTACGCCGGCGGCGATTACAAGCCGACCGAGGCAGCGTCGTCGCAGAACAACAAGGCCCCGTCCGTGCCCTCCGCGCCCTCGCAATTCCGTGAGCCGCGCCTCCTCCGCACCGCTCCCAACGGCGACATCTTTATGTCCGACTCGCACGGCGACAAGGTCTACGTCCTGCGCGGCATAGGCCCCGATGGCCGGGCAACGACCATCTCCACCTTCGCCAGCGGGTTGAACCTGCCCTTCGGCATCGCCTTTTACCCCGCCGGCCCGAACCCCAAGTATGTCTACATCGGCAACACTGACACCGTCGTCCGCTTCCCCTATAAATCCGGCGACCTCGTCGCCACCGGCCCGGCGGAAAAGCTGGTCGAGCTCCCCGGCTTTGCGCAGCTCCGCGGGGGCGGCCACTGGACCCGCGACATCGTCTTCACGCCCGACAACCGCATGCTCGTCTCCGTCGGCTCGGGCTCGAACATCGACGATCCCGACACCACCCCGAAAGAATTTCACCGCGCCGACGTCCTCGCCTACACCCCTGAAGGCAAGTTCCTGAAGGTCTACGCCGCCGGCCTGCGCAACTGCGTCGGCGAGGCTATCAACCCCGTCACCGGATCCCTCTGGTGCTCCACCAACGAGCGCGACAACCTCGGCAACCACCTCGTCCCCGACTACGTCACCTCCGTCAAGGAGGACAGCTTCTTCGGCTGGCCCTGGTACTACATGGGCGGCACGCCCGACCCACGCCTGCCTGCGCCCTGCGCCGACGGCATCGCCGCCAACCCACAGGCCGGCACTGAATCCCCAGACGGCAAGACCTGCACCCGGACCGACGTCCACTCCAAAGTCACTACGCCCGACGTCATCGTCCAGCCCCACATGGCCTCACTCGAGATGGTCTTCTACCCCACCGTCGGCGAGTTCCCCCAGTCCTTTAAGGGCGACGCCTTCGCCGCCGAGCACGGCAGCTGGAATCGGCAGAACCGCGCCGGCTACGAGGTCATCCGCATCCCCATGCACGACGGCAAGGCCGAGGGCAGCTACGAGGACTTCCTCACCGGCTTCGTCACCAAAGACGGCCAGGTCTGGGGCCGTCCGGTCGGCGTCACGGTAGGCCAGGACGGCTCGCTCTTCGTCACCGACGACGGCAGCCGCAGCGTCTGGCACGTCACCTATGAAGGCAAGAACGCAACAAAGACAGCCTTAAACTAACCAAACCAAGTGGCCAACGGCCTGACACCAGCCGTTGGCCACTCTCTCCGCACGACTCAAAACTGAAAAACGAACAACTAGAAACTCATAAAATGCTTTCTTCAAATCCAATCCACAAGCTCTGAAGGCCAAACCCTCAATTCAGCTTCTGCAACCGCGCCACCAGCTTCTCCACCAGCGGCTCCCCACTCTCGGTCCAAAGCAGCCGCGACGAGATCCCGCAGTGCTTCTCCACCGACAACGTAAACGCCAGCAACATCTCCACATTCTCCCGGATCTTCCCCGCCGCCTCACTCCTCGCGTCCTCATCCGCCCAGACATCATCGTCCTCGTCAAAGACCCACGAAGTATCCAGCCCAAAATCCACCCGCATCTGCCCATTCTGCTCAA
>CAXUDC010000098.1:0-5891 GCA_964249685.1 uncultured Acidobacteriaceae bacterium | reverse complement strand
TCGAACTCCGGCCCGAACGCCAGCACCTTCACCGTCTGGGGCACACGCTTCCACGCCCCGTCCAGCCCACCCTCTCCGGCCTCATACGTCCAGAGCTGCCACTTCATCTCGAACTCGTAAGCCGTGTCCTCATGCAACTGCTCCATGCACTCCGCAACCGCCGTCTCGATGATCGAGTCCGACCCATCCTCGGACCGCGTATCCAGCACATACACCCGCTGGTACACCGGAACCTCGCTGAACCCAACCGGATAAGCCGCCGCGGCCGCCACGCGCGGCAACCCACTGATCCGCGAAAACTGCCGCAGCACTGCAACCACCGCCGCCGGCAGACCCGCAAATCGAAAATTCGGAAACCACAAACTAAGATAAAGCTGATCCGCCATAGTCTCCAGTTTAGCCTTTTCGCGAAAGACAAGACGTTACGCGGATAAGACGGATCAGAGCGGATCAAGGCGGAGAGAACCAAACGCCTGTTGCTCCCGGACCAAACCAACCCCTTTTGCATTTCATCCCGCTGGGATCTGCTTCTCCAAAGCTGCCACAAGCCCTATCCGCCTTGATCTGCTCTTATCCGCGTAACGTACTGTCTCGTTTTCGGCGACACTATTTACGTGGAAGAAAAAACCTCAGCTCCGGGCCTCTACCTCGTCGCAACCCCCATCGGCAACCTAGAAGACGTTACGCTACGCGCGCTCCGCGTCCTTCGCCAGGCCGACAAGATCGCCTGCGAAGACACGCGTCAAACGGCGAAGCTGCTCCACCACTTCGACCTGCACACGCCCACCGTCAGCTATCATTTGTTCAACGAGGCCGGCCGCGCCGAGGAGCTCGTCCGCGAGCTCCAGGCCGGCGCGCGCATCGCGATCGTCTCGGACGCCGGAACGCCCGGCATCGCGGATCCTGGCGTGCAGCTCGTCAAGGCCGCGATTGCAGCTGGAATTCCCGTCTTTCCAGTTCCGGGCGCAAACGCCGCGCTCTCCGGCCTGATCGCAAGCGGGCTACCAACCGAAAGTTTTACCTTCCACGGCTTCCTACCCTCGAAATCCGGCCAGCGCCGCAGCCTGCTTGAAGCCCTGCCACGCGGGCCCGGAACCCATATCTTCTACGAGACGCCGCACCGCATCCTCGAAGCGCTCGCCGACATAGAGGCCGCATTCTCCCCCGCGCAGCCCGTCGTCCTCGCGCGCGAGCTGACCAAGCTCCATGAGGAGTTCCTGCGCGGACCCGCAAGCGAGGTCCGCGCCACGCTCGCAGCCCGCGCGCAGGTTCGCGGCGAGATGGTCCTGATGCTGCATCTGCCCAAAAGCGCCGCGGTCGCCGACCAGCCGCAAACGATTCTTGAAGCGGTCAAACTCGTCATGGCGGAGACCGCACTGAGCGAGATGGACGCCCTCAAGCGTGTTGCCCGCGAGCGCGGCGTCGGGAAGTCCATTGCATATCGCGAACTGCAGCGTGAGCAGCAGAAGGAGAAACCCCACTCATCGCGAAAAACGAGATGAGTGCGGCACCCAAATGCTGTGGTTTCTAACTCTGGTGAACCAAGGCCATTGCGGGATAGTCGATGTAGCCCGCTGCCTCGTGCGTGTAGAACGTCTCAGGATTCGGCTCGTTCAGCGGTGCGTGCACGGCAAAGCGTTCCGGCAGATCCGGGTTTGCGATGAAGAGCTTGCCGAACGCAACCGCGTCCGCTTCGCCGGCTTCGATCACCTGGTTCGCCTGCTCAAACGTGTATTTTTCGTTCGCGATGTAAACGCCACCAAAGGCCTTCTTCAGGTCCGGTCCCAGGCGATCGTCGCCGAAAGACTCGCGCGCCATCAGGAACGCCAGCTTCCGCTTGCCGAGCTCCGTCGCAAGGTAAGTGAAGATCTCACGAGGGTTAGCGTCGCCCATGCCCATCACGTCGCCGCGCGGCGCAAAATGCATGCCGACGCGACCCGCGCCGAAGACCGAGATCGCCGCATCCGCAACCGCGAGGTGCAGCTTCGCCCGGTTCGCGACGGAACCACCGAACTCGTCTTGCCGCAGGTTGCTGGCGGAATGCAAGAACTGGTCGAGCAAATAGCCGTTCGCGCCGTGGATCTCGACACCGTCGAAGCCTGCGTCCTTCGCGTTCTGGGCGCCTTTGCCGAAGTCCTCAATAACTCCGTAAATTTCCTCAACCGAGAGCGCGCGCGGAGTCTCAAACTCCTTCTTGGGACGGATGAGCGTGACGGTTCCAGGAGCCGCAATGGCACTCGGCGCGATCGGCTGCTCGCCGTTTAGAAAGCTCGAGTCGCTCACGCGGCCGACATGCCAGATCTGCGCCAGGATGTGTCCTCCTGCGGCGTGAACAGCCGCGACAATCGGCTTCCAGAGCTCGACCTGCTCCTGCGACCAGATGCCCGGAACCTGCGCGTATCCGACGCCCATCGGCGAAACCGGCGTGCCTTCGGTGATGATCATTCCGGCGCTCGCGCGCTGTTTGTAGTACTCGATCATGACGGCAGTCGGAAGGTGATCGGGCGTGCCGCGCAGGCGCGTGAGCGGCGCCATGATGACGCGGTTCGGCAGGTGCAGTTCGCCGATCTGAATGGGATCTAACAGGTGAGGCATAAGGCTCCTTGTAACTCGCATCCTTTGGATGCGGCCGAGCGCGGGAGGTCGCAGGAGGGCTTACTCCCCCCTGCCCCCCTGTTTGATCCTAAGATTTTCATTCAACAAGGGATAGGTACAGCGGATGATCCAGGAGTTGTGCAGGGATCTTGGGGCAAATGCACTGCAGCTTGCCAGACACGTTTACCTTGAGGTGTAGTCGCAGCGATAAGGCGGGGATTCTGCTCTACGCTCAGGATGACGGCGGAAAGCGAAGAGCGGCCAGCACACCTGCAGGTAAACGGGGCTAGCCGACAGTTACGATCTCCGAGAAGTCGGCGATGGTGGAAAACTGGTGAACGATGGTGCGGAGAGCTGCGAGGCGCTCGTGCCGGACCCCCGGATCCGGGTCCATGACCATGACGGAATCGAAAAAGCGATCGACCGCGGGGCGGAGCGTCGCGGCGAGGCGCAGAGCGCCGAGGTAATCGTGGCGCATGCCGCGGACCGCTTCGGCGATCTCGTTTGCGGAGGTGACGAGCTCTTGCTGGGCAGGAACGAGGGGCGCCGTGGCGAGCCGCGCGCCGACCTGGTTTGCGGGATCGGCGTCGGCCTGGGTAAGGATGTTCTTCATGCGCTTGAAGGCGGCGGAGACAGCGATGAAATCCTCTGAGCCGCGGACTGCACTGACAGCTTCGGCGCGGGCGGCGGCGTCGCGGGGGTCGGTGGCATCGACCGCGAGCACGGCTTTCACGACGTCGTAGGCCTGGCCTTTGGCTTCGCGCAGGTAGAAGTCGAGCCGCTCGCGGAAGAAGGCGGTCATCTTCGCTGCTACTTCGGGCCTGGCTCCGGAGGCTTCGACGATCCCGGGCAGGGTGAGGGGCAGGCTGCTTTCGGCGAGGACTTTGACGATCCCGTTAGCGGCACGGCGCAGGGCGAAGGGGTCCTTTGAGCCGGTTGGCTCCATGCCGAACGCGAACAGGCCGGCAAGGGTGTCGGCTTTGTCGGCGATGGCGAGGAGCTGGCCCTCGCAGGTGCGCGGGATGCGGTCTTCCATCGAGGTCGGGCGGTACTGATCGTAGATGGCGTCGGCGGCGGGCTTTTCAATGCCCTGGGCGCGCGCGTAGAGCCCGCCGATCTCGCCCTGGAGCTCGGTGAACTCTTTGACGAGCTCGCAGGTGAGATCGGTCTTGGCGAGGCGGGCGGCGGTCCAGAGGGCCTCTTCGTCGACGGGCGCGCCGGCCTCGTCGAGCTTGCGCGCAAGCACGCGGCAGACCTCGCCGACGCGGAGGGATTTGGCCGCGTAGCTGCCCAGGTCCTTCTGGAACGTGACGTGGTCGAGCAGCGCGACGCGGTCCTCGAGCAGTGTGCGCTGGTCGAACTCCCAGAAGAAGCGCGCGTCGTTGAAGCGGGCGCGCAGGACGCGGGTGTTGCCGTGGCGGATGACGGCCTGGCCGGCGTCGTCGGCGACGGTGTTGAGGACGGCGAGGAAGTGGGGGGCGAGTTTGCCGTCCTGCGTCTCGACCGCGAAGTAGTTCTGGTGGTCGCGCATGACGGTTACGAGGACTTCTTGCGGCAATTCCAGGTAGGCGGGGTCGAAGTCGCCGGCGAGGACCGACGGCCACTCCGTCATGTGGGTCATCTTGTCGACGAGCGTGTGATCCTCGCGCCAGCGCGTGCCGGGCAGCGTGCGGCAGACGTGATCGAGCGCCTTGCGGATCGTGTGGCGGCGGAGTTCGACATCGGGCTGAACATATGCCTGGGTCAGCTGGGCGACATAGCTTGTGGGAGATTGGAGGGTGATCGGTTGAGGGCCAAAGAGGACGCGGTGCCCGTAGGTCTGGCGGCTGGCCTCATACCCGCCGAACTGGAACGGCACGATGTCCGAACCGAGCAGGGCGACGAGCCAGCGGACGGGGCGGACGAAGCGCTCGGGCTTGCCGGCGCGCCAGTACATGTTCTTGGCCCAGTAGATGGCCGCGAGCTCCCTGGGCAGCTCGGCGGTGAGGACCTCTATGGCGGTGCGGCCGGGTTTGGTGCTGGTCGCGGCGAGGTAGTCGCCCTTCGGGGTCGAGACGGTGCGCAGGTGCTCGACGACTACGCCGGACTTCTTCGCGAACGCGACCGCCGCCGGGCCGGGAACGCCGTCCTTGTAGGCAATCTTGACCGCCGGGCCGAGGAGCTCTTCGGCGAGATCTTCCTGGCGCGCGCGGACGTCCGGGATCAGCACGGCGAGGCGGCGCGGGGTCGAGTAGCTGGTGGCTTGCACGCCGGGTTCGACTAACCGCTCGCGTTCGAGCAGGGCAACGGTTCGCTTGAGCAGTTCCGCCTGTGCGCCGGCCAGCATGCGCGCGGGCACTTCTTCCAGGCCGATTTCAAAGAGAAAGTCTGACATTATTTCCTATCGTACGGGTTCGGCGGGAGCTGCGATTTGTCTAAGGAGGCCTGAGATCATCTTGCCGACTTCGATGAGTTCGTCGCGAAGTTCGTCATGGAGCGGCTCCGGAAAAAAGCCGAGGTCGCGGCAGAGCAGAAGGAGGTATTCCAGTTCGTGTCCGACGGCGCGCGCCTTGCGCAGATCGTTCGCGAACTCATGACTGGTGGCGCGACCGCAACCTTCGGCGATGGCACGTGGGATGCCGACAGCGCAGCGACGAAGATTGCTGGTGAGACCAAAGCTTTCGCTGGCGGGAAGCTTGCTGGATTCCTTATAGATGCGAAGCACGAGTGCGTGGGCGCGGCGCCATACGTTGAGCTGATGGAAGTCCTGCATGGTCCTGCTTTCTATCGGGAGTTTTTAGTTTTGTAGTTACTAGTCACTAGTAACTACAGGACTAGCGACTAGCCGATGGATTGCTGGGTGAGGGCGGCGTTAGACTTTGCTGGGTTGCATAGGATTTGGCTACTCCTACGACCAAGGTGCGGATCCGAGCCATGACACCTACGCGCTCGGTCACAGAGATAGCTCCGCGGGCGTCAAGAAGGTTGAAGAGTTGGGAGCATTTCAGGGCTAATTCGTAGGCCCCGAGCACCGGGAAACGCTTGAGTTCAAGCGCCTGCATCTTGTCGAAACCCTTCGCGCGTTCGAGCAGCGTAAGGCATTCAGCCTCATACAGCTCCAGGTGTTTCCACAGCGAGGGCACGTCGGCATAATCGAACCCGTAGGCCGAAAACTGCTCTTCTTCGGCCAGCCGGATCTCCCCGTACGTGACCTTGCGACCATCCGGCTCGACCGCCCAGACGATGTCGTAGATCGAGTCCACATCCTGCAGGAAGCCCGCGATGCGCTCGAGCCCGTAGGTAATCTCGCCCGCGAT
>CAXUDC010000097.1:11792-12947 GCA_964249685.1 uncultured Acidobacteriaceae bacterium | reverse complement strand
AAAGCTTGGTTCAGACTGCCGCTAAAACCTGAATAGCTATGAGAAATATGCTCTAAACGATAATAAGGCAGCACTTGTATTTTGTTGTCATCCCGTAGGGATCTGCGGTTCGGCCATCGCCGCACGATGCCCGGGAGGAAGCTCTAAGTAAGCGCACTCACCATCAATTTCGACCGCAGCGAGTCGGCAATCTGCTTGCCATGGAAGCGGCCGTTCTCGATGAACACTTCATTCGTCCGCTCGCCCGCGACAATGACCCCAGCCAGATAGATTCCAGGGACGTTGGACTCGAGCGAACCAGGGTCCATCGAAGGAACACGGTCGTCATCAAGGTCGAGCTTTACACCCAGCCGCTCGAGAAATTCGAAATCCGGGTGGTAGCCGGTCAGAGCAAAGACGAAATCGTTGCGCAGCATCAGCTCGCCCGCAGGCGTGGAGACCGTGACGGTGTCTTCCGCAATGTTCGTCACGTTTGACGACAGGTAAGCCTTCACCTCGCCGTTCTTGATGCGATTTTCGATATCCGGCTTGATCCAGTACTTGATGTGCCGGTGCAGCTCCGCGCCGCGGTGGACAAGTGTGACCTTCGCGCCGTGACGCCAGAGGTCGAGCGCGGCAATGGCGGCCGAGTTCTTGCCGCCGATCACGAGCACATTCAGCCCGAAGAAGGGGTGCGGCTCATTGTAGTAGTGGTGCACCTTGGCGAGGTCTTCGCCCGGGATGCCGAGGTAGTTCGGCAGGTCGTAGTACCCGGTCGCGACGATCAGCTTGCGCGCCCGCAGCGGGACCGGGCGGCCGAAGCGGTTCTCGGTGCAAACGTGGAAGTCGCCGTCGCTGCCCTCGACCGCGAGCACGGTGTGGTACTGCATCACGTTCAGCTTGTAGTGCTCGGCGCACTTGCGGTAGTACTCGAGCGCCTCGCCGCGGGTCGGCTTGGTATTGGGCGAGGAGAAGGGCATGCCGCCGATCTCGAGCAGCTCCGGCGTGGTGAAGAAGGTCATCCCGGCCGGGTAGTGGAAGAGCGAGTTCGTCAGACAGCCCTTGTCGACCAGGACCACCGAAAAGCCGGCATTCTGCGCGTCGATGGCGCAGGCAAGGCCCGTCGGGCCGGCACCGATGACGAGGACATCGTAAACAGGGTGAATGCTCATGCTT
>CAXUDC010000097.1:0-11692 GCA_964249685.1 uncultured Acidobacteriaceae bacterium | reverse complement strand
ACTCGCTCGACAGAGAAGAGTTCGTCGATCCAGAGGAACTGTTCGCGGAACTCCGCGAGCGCGGACGCCTGATGCAGAAGGCCGCTGCTTGAACAAGTATGTCGTGAACCGCCGCATGGAAGTCGCAGGAGTCGTTCACGCTGCGCGCAACTGGCCGCGGCTCGCTCGATGCGGGCTGCTCTAGCCGTCACTCTCCATCCGGCAGCACCAGCTTGTGCGCGATCGCAAACAGCGCCAGCTCCAGCCGCGTGCTTACCCCAGTCTTATCGAAGATATTCGATAGATGCCGCTTTACCGTCTCCTCCGAGATCGTAAACTGCCGCGCAATGTCCTTGTTGCTGCAGCCTTCCACGATGCATTGCACTACTTCGAGCTCGCGCGGCGTGAGCCCGTAGGTCTTGCGTTCGGGCACCGCGGCGGCTTTCTGCATCAGTTCGTGCAGCGCCTTCAGCAGGTTCGCGACGCGCTCCCCGCCGATCCAGTAATCGCCCTGCAGAACCGCGCGCAGGCTCTGCGAAAGGTCCCCAGCGACTGAATCCTTCAGCACGATGCCGCGCGCGCCGATCTGCAGCGCTTCGATAATCTGCTGGGTCGAAATCGTGCTCGTCAGCAGGATGATCTTCACCCGTGGGCTGCGCGTCATGATCGCGCGCATGGCCTCGAGACCCGGCAGCCGCGGCATCTGCAGGTCCAGCAGCAGGATATCCGGCTCGAGCTCGAGCGTCTGTGTAATGGCCACATCGCCATCCTCGGCCTCGCCCACGACCTCGAAGCCGGGCTCGTTCATCAGCATGTTTTTCACGCCAAAGCGGACCACGGGATGGTCGTCGGCAACGACGATACGGATCGACGGCGGCGGGGCTGGCTCTCGTTTCAGGGCAGTCTTCATTGGGACAAATCTCCAGGGCGAGGCCACAAGGCAAGGGATTGCGCGTTACTCTGTTTGCGCGTCCAGCATACGCCTCAGGCGCGCTACGGCGGCCATAAATTCCACGAAAGGTGCCTTGTTACCAACGTCCGGCAGGCCGCCCGTCTCCATGGCGCCGGCCAGCGCGGCAAGCTCCAGAGCGCCCACCATGCCGCAGCCCCCCTTGACGGCGTGCGCGCCGCGGGCGTAGGCGTCCGCATCGCGCACGGCAGCGGCTGTCTCCATGGCGGTCAGCCGCCGGCCCGCGTCGTCCAGGCACATGGTGTAGAGCGCCCGCAGCTGGGCCGCGGGCATGTTCGCCGCCAGGTTTGCGTAGACGCTCTGGCTCAACACGGTTGCCGGCGCCGGTTCCTGCGCCTGAGCTGCGAGGCCCTTGAGCGCGGCCTCGAACTCGTCCATGGCGAACGGCTTCAACAGAAATCCGTCGAAGCCACCAAGCGCCTCGGCCGCGGGCTGCGACCCGCTCATGGCGAGCAAAACCGTGCGCGGCCCGCACGCCACGCGCAGCAGCCGCGCCAGCGACTCGCCCGTAATGCCTGGCATCTGCATATCCGCCAGCACCGCGTCCGGCACCTTGCCGCCGCCGGCGAGCCACGCCAGACCCTCGGCGCCAGACTCGGCCGCATCACACGTGTGACCGGCCTCGGTTGCCAGCAGCACCAGCACCTCCCGGCTCAACTCGTCGTCATCGATCACCAGCAGCGAAGCCATATCCTGCAAGGTATCAGTTTCCGCGTGCCGCTTGCCCGCAACTCGCGTTACTCTAATCTGCAATGGACGCTAACGATCCCGAGTTCGCCGCAACTCCAGCCGATCTCGCCGCCCTGACCGCGCGCGTCGCGGATCTCGAGCGGATGGTCGCGGAGCTGCGTGGCGCGCGGCCGGCGCCGGCTGCGCTGCCCCGCCTGCGCTCTGCCCCTCCGCCTCCTCCCATCCCGGCAAGTCCGCTCGCCGCGGCCGCGAGCCCCGCTGTCACGTCAACCAGGCCTCCTCCGCCGCCACCCAAGTCGCTCGAAGATCGCCTCGGCTCGCAGGTCTTCAACATGGTCGGCATCCTGGCGCTCATCTGTGGGTCGGCCTACTTCCTCAAGCTCGCCATCGACCACGGCTGGGTCGGCCCGGCGGCACGTGTCATCATTGGGCTGCTCGCCGGCGCCGGCCTGATCGTGTGGTCCGAGAGCTTCCGCCGCAAAAAGCTCCCAGCCTTTTCCTACTCGCTCAAGGCGGTGGGCTCGGCCGTGTTGTACCTGTCGCTCTGGGCCGCGTTCCAGCTCTACCACCTGTTGCCCGGGCCGGTTGCGCTCGCGGCCATGGTCCTGGTCACGGCCTGGAACGCATGGCTGGCCGTGCGTCAGGATGCGAAGCTGCTGGCCGGGTACGCGCTCGCCGGCGGCCTGCTGACGCCGCTGCTGCTCCACTCCGGCGGCAACCATGAGACGTTCCTCTTCAGCTATCTCGCCGCCATCGCGCTCGGCGTTGTCTACCTGCTGCGGACGAGAACCTGGCAGTGGCTGCTGGTCCCCACCTTCGCCGGGGTCGTGGGCTACTTCATCGCGTGGTATTCGGAGTTCTTCCACACTCGCGGCGCGGAGGTCTGGAACGGCGCGTCGAGTGAAACAGCGTTATTCGCCGCGTTCTTTTTTGTCATCTTTGCGCTGCCAAACGTCAAGGGCTGGAGCACGCTGCCGGAGCCCGCGCCCGGCAGCCCCGCGGCGCTCATCCCCGTGCTGCTCCCGCTGGCCGACGCGGCCGCCCTCGCGCTGGCGCTCTACTCGGTCTTCGAGGACTCCGGCCTGCACACGTCGCTCGCGTTCCTGATGGTCGCGCTCGCCGCCGTCTTCCTCGGCGTCATGCGCCTGCAGCGTGCGGCCATCGCCGGCGCCATGTACCTCGCCGTCGCCGTCATCTGTCTGACGGTCGCGGTCCCGCTCAAGGCCAGCGGCCACAGCCTGACGACCGCCTGGCTGGTCGAAGGACTTATCCTCTACTGGGCCGGCACGCGCTTTCAGAAAGAGAACAGGGCTCCCGCGAGGGCGCTCTGGATCCTCTCACTTGGCGGTTACGTGCTCGGGCTCGGCTCGCTGCTCGCGCACTGGGGCCTGGACCTGCTGTTTGAGAATCACCGGGCGTTCTTCTCCTCCAATCTCGGCGCGGCGATGGTTGCGGTCGTCACGCTCGCGGGCGCGGCGTGGCTCGCGCGCGGCCGCCAGGATCTCGGCGTGCAGGCCACCGCGCTGGTTGCCATCGACGGCGTGGCGTTGCTGCTCTCGTTGTCCCAGATCCTCTCCTGGGGATCGTCTTCGCACGCGGCCTTCGCCAATGTCGATTTCGCCACGGCCCTGCTGGGTCTCGCGCTGCTGGCCGGCAACACCTATGCGGCGTACCGGTTGTCGCAGGGGCGCAGCCCTATCGCCGCGGGCACGTTCATCCTCGCCAACCTGGTCGCCATCCTCATCTTCGTGCGGGAGATCGGCGCGCTGTTCACCAGCGGCGAAGCCGAGTTGCAGCGTGCGCTCGCCATCTCCGCCTTCCTGATGGCCTACGGGGCCGCGTTGCTCGCCATCGGCTTCGTCAAGCGCAGCGCGTTCGTGCGCTGGCAGGCGCTCGCGCTGCTCCTTTTCACCGTCGGCAAGGTCTTCCTGTACGACATCAGCGGGCTCAGCGCCGGGTACCGTGTCGCCAGCCTGATGGGCCTGGGTGCGGTGCTGATGGGCGTCAGCTACGCCTACCAGAAGGACTGGCTCGGGCTCAAGACCCCGCCCCCGCCGACGGCTGAAGTGGTCCATCCGTGAAGCTCGCCGCCCTCGCTCTGCTGCTTACCGCGCTCTGGCAGGCCGACACTCATGTCGCGCCGGAGCCGCGCTACTTCCGCTATCAGCGCCAGCTGCAGGTGCTGCCCGGGACCAGCCCGGTCCCGGGGCCGTCCTGCGCGCTGCTCGACGGCGCGCTCTACGCTCATTCGCCGACGCTCGCCGATGTGCGCCTGTTCGGCGACAATCACGAGGTTCCCTACGCGCTCAGCACATCGCAGACCGCGCCCCTGGGCGACGCCGCGCAGGTGCTCAACACGGGCCTGCGCGCGGGCCACATCGCGTTCGATCTCGCAATGCCGCCGCGGCCCTACACCGACGTAAAGCTCGACCTGGGCGGAGCAGACTTCGTCGCGACGGCTACCGTCACGGGGCTCCGCACACCGTCCGATGCCAAGGGCATCGCGCTCGGCAGCTTTACCCTCTTCGATCTCAGCAGCACCGGCCTGGGCCGCAGCACCACGCTGCGGCTGGTTGAATCCACCTTCCCCTACCTGCACGTCGAGTTGGCCATGAGCGGTGCCGGCGGCCGCCCCTTCACCGCCGACCCCGCCCTCATCACCGGAGCTGAAGTCCCGCCCAGCCGCGAGGCCCAGACCCTCTACACGCCCGTCGCCCAGACCACGGCCATCACGCAGGTCGGCCGCCACTCCGTCGCCAACTTCCACCTGCCCGCGCACGTGCCGGTCGAGCGCGTCACGTTCACCCTCGCGCCCGGCGACCACACCAACTTTAGCCGCGCCGTCTCCATCCTCGCCCACGCCAACCCTCCCAACCCGCAAAATCTCGCTACCCAGGACAGCGAGTCGCGCGAGTCAGTCGCCGGCACCATCACGCGCATCCGCCTGACGCAGGCCAGCCGCGACCTGCGGGAAGAGAGCCTGAGCGTCCCGGCCACGCTCGGCGCCAACATGGACGGAGCCGCGGACGTGCAGGTCTGGGTCGAAAACGGCGACGATAAACCTCTGGCAATTGCCTCCGTACAGCTTGAAATGCGTCAGCGCCTGCTCTGCTTCGACGCCAACCCAGCCGCGCTGCCGAACCTTTACTACGGCGACTCGAAGCTGGACCCACCCGTCTACGACTACTCCCGCACCTTCGATCCCACCAGCGCCGCGGTCGCGTACCAACTCAGCGCGGAGCAGCAAAACCCCCTCTACACCCCACGCGCCACGATCGCCCCCCGCACCACCCTCATCGACCGCCACCCCAGGATCGTCTGGCTCGCTCTGCTAGCAGTAGTAGCGGCCCTGGGAGCAGTAGCCTTCCGTTCCGCCCAAAAGATCTGACCCAGAGACCCAACGGTGAGAGTCTCTGCCTCCTTGTTTGTCATTCCCGTAGGGAATCTGCGTTTCGAGCGCCACTACCCATAGGCAATCGGCCGTAAACCACGAAGCCGGGTGCTGGCCCAAACCGCAGATCCCTACGGGATGACAACAAACTACAAATACAAGTGCATCCTTTTTGTTGTCATTCCGTAGCGAAGCGGAGGAATCTGCGGGCGGAACCTGCGCGACACCTTGGGGGAAACAAACAAGAGCAAACCAGCACCAAAGCCAAATCCACTCTTATCCGTTCTTTATCCGTCCTGGCCGTGCACGTACTCCCCAGCCTTACCGCAAAGCCGTATCCACTTCCTTATAAAAGTCAGCAGACTTCAACAACTCCCGCGGCTTCGACCCATCCGCCGGCCCGACAAGACCATCATTGTACATCATATCGATCAGGTGTGCCGCGCGCCCATATCCAATCCGCAGCCGACGCTGCAGCAGCGAAGTCGACGCCTTGCCGAACTCGAACACCAGCCGCACCGCGTCGTCGAACAGCTCGTCGTTCCCGCCGTCGCTGCCATCGCCCTTCGCCCCCTGGCCCTCGTCCTTCTCATCCTTCGGCCCTTCCAGGAACCCTTCGACATACTCAGCCTCGCCCTGCGCGCGCCAGAACTCGGTCACGGCGGAGATCTCCTTCTCGGTTACAAACGGCGCGTGCACCCGCTGCAGGCGAGACGTTCCCGGCGGCAGGTACAGCATATCGCCGCGTCCCAGCAGGCTTTCGGCACCGTTCGCGTCGATGATCGTGCGCGAGTCCACCTTCGTCGCCAGCCGGAAGCTCATGCGCGTCGGCACGTTGGCCTTGATCAGCCCCGTAATTACGTCGACCGAAGGCCGCTGCGTCGCCAGGATCAGGTGAATCCCGACCGCACGCGCCATCTGCGCCAGCCTCGTAATCGACTCCTCCACGTTCGAACGGTCGAGCATCATAAGGTCCGCCAGCTCGTCAATGATGATGATGATGTACGGTAGCGGCTCCT
The DNA here is from genome assembly GCA_964249685.1 of uncultured Acidobacteriaceae bacterium. Lineage (GTDB taxonomy): Bacteria > Acidobacteriota > Terriglobia > Terriglobales > Acidobacteriaceae > Edaphobacter. The sequence goes on along the minus strand of CAXUDC010000097.1, from coordinate 5,643 downwards.
GGTTCACGTCCTCGAAAAGATACTCCGACCCGTGGTCAAACAGCTTGTTGAACTGGTCGATATTGCGCACGTGGTTCGCCGCCAGCAGCTTCAGCCGCCGCTCCATCTCGCGCACCGCGTTGCGCAGCGCGTTCGCTGCCAGCTTGGCCTCCGTGATGATCGGCGTAAACAGGTGCGGGATGCCCTCGTACATGCCCAGTTCCACGCGCTTCGGGTCCACCAGGATCATGCGCACCTGCTCCGGCGTCGACTTGAACAGCACGCTCATGATCATTGCGTTGATCGCCACCGACTTGCCCGAGCCCGTCGAGCCGGCGATCAGCACATGCGGCATCGCGGCCAGATCCGCCGTCACAATGCGCCCATTGATGTCCTTGCCCAGCGCAATCGCGAGCTTCGACTTCGACTGCGCAAAGCTCTCGCACTCCACCACATCGCGCAGCCAGATCGTCTCGCGGTCGTGGTTCGGCACCTGGATCCCGACGGTCGATTTGCCTGCCATCCGCTCGATCAGGATCGACTCCGCGGCCATCGCCAGGCACAGGTCGTCCGCCAGCCCGGTCACGCGCGAGTACTTCACGCCCGCATCGGGCCGGAACTCGAACGTCGTCACCACCGGGCCCGGATTGATCTGCACCACCTGCCCATCGACACCAAACTCGCCGCACTTCTCTACCAGCACCCGCGCCTCATCGCGCAGCGCCTCCTCCCGCACCACGGCGGTCTCGTTCGACTGGTACAGCAGCGACGACGACGGCAGCTTGTAGCCACGGATCGACTTCGCCGTAATCGCCACCGCCTTCGCATCCGAGTCCGCCCGCCGGCCAAAGGAGATCGCCTCAGCAGCCGGAGCCTGCGGCAGGGGAGCAGGTTTCAGGGGTCCCACCTCTCGATTCTGAGAGGTGGGCTGGAGCCGCGACAAAGGCACGGGGGGGGCCACAAACGGTGCCGCAACAAACTCAGGCATCACCGGCTCGTCGAAGTCCTCCACAATCCGCAGCGGCTCCCGCACCGGCATCTCCAACGCCTCTGCACGCGTCACAAACGAGAACGGCTCATCCTCCTCCTCGAACCGCCCCGCCACCGCTGGCTCCTCCTCAGGCTCAAAATCAAGCTCATCCGGCTGCAGCGGCAGCGGTGCCGCGGCCGCCGCCAGCGCCTGCGCAAACGGAGCCGCCGCTGCCGCCGCGGTGCCCAGCGCCGTCACCGGGACCGCATCCACATTGGTCCTCGGCATTGCGTCGTACATGGAACGCGGCCCGGGCTCAGCCTCCGGAACAATCGAAACCGGCTCGTCCCGCTTGCGCGAAAACCACGCCATGATCCCGGCCAGCAGCGTGTTCCCGCTTTCGCCATTGGCCTTGGCCGCCGCCCGCTCGGCCTTCTCGCGCTCCCGCCGCAGCGCCGCATCGGCCTTCTCGCGCCGGGCCCCAAACGCCTCGCCCCCCTCATCGAGCATCTCCGCAGGCACCGCGACCGCCTCGCGCCGCTCCCGCCACGCCGTCCATCGCTCCCGCGCCAACCCCACAAACGCAAAGCGCTCCGTCGCCCACTGCCGCGCGCTGTTGAACGCAAACGTCGTCGCCAGGTAGAGCGAAAGCACCACCATCAGCGTCACGATCAGTACCGTCCCCGGCGTGTTCAAAAAATGCACCATCAGGTCCGCGATCAGCCGCCCGCTCAGCCCCGCCAGCGGCAGCGAGCTCTTGTACAGCAGCCTGCCCGGCAGCAGCGCCACCGCGGCCGGCGCGAAAAACACCCACAGGATCAGCCCCGCCCACTTCGCCGTCGCCGACCCGACCGCGAGCGACCGCATCCAGCTCACGCCCAGCCGCACCAGCAGCACCGGAAACAGGAACACGGCCACGCCCAGCACCTGCAGCAGCGCGTCCGAAAGATACGCGCCAAAGACGCCCGTCCAGTTGTGCGCATGCGCCGCCACGCCGCCGGCCGCATTTCCGCCCACGGTATCAAAGGAGACGTCCGACGGCGTATAGCTCACCAGCGCCAGCACCAGCAGCGTCGCCGCCACCAGCACCGTCAGCCCCAGGATCTCGTTTAAACGGCGATTGCGCGTCGGCGTAGCGGCGGTGCGAAGTGCTTTCATCGGGGCTTCCTCTTCTAATTACGACTTACGACTGCAAAGCTGCAGTGCCACACGCGCCGGCAACAACTCCAGCAAACTCCATTACATCAGAGCGAGGCGCTGAAAACTCTCTACCCCCACACCCGGAATCCAGATGCAAACCCTTGGCCAGGGCGGGCATCTATCGTTCCAGCAACAACGCGCAAGCGGTGTTCCTGACGTCTGGCAGGGGAGTGGGATTTTCGACCTTTCTCCTGCTTGCCGCCGGCGGAGGAGAAGGTCCATTTAGCCGGCGGACCCTGCACCAGACGGCTGCTTCAGGAAACCACAGGGGCCTGCTTGCCAACTCTCCCAACGGGAGCCAACCTTAGAACGAAGGACCTATTATGTCGATCGATTCGAACAAGAACGCCGAGTTTGAGAAAGCAGTCAAGGCAGTCATCAACGTCCTCGAGGATGGCCAGAAGGGCTACGCCGATCTCGGCGCGCACCTGAAAGACGAGACCCTGAAGCGCTACTTTCTCGCCGAGTCGCTCAAGCGCGCCAACTTCCGTGCCGAGCTCGAAAACGAGCTGCACCGCCACGGCGTAGCGGACGTAAAAGAGGAAGGCACCGCTGCCGGCGCCATTCACCGCACCTGGGGCGACCTGAAGGCGAAGGTCTTCGGCACCAGTGATCACGATATCCTCGCCACCTCCGAGCAGGGCGAAGACAAGGCCAAGTCGGTCTACAAGGATGCCCTCGCGCAGGAGCTCCCGCTGCCCCTGCACCAGTTGCTCTCCGAGCAGAACGCCCACATTATGACCTCGCACGACTACGTCAAGAACCACCGCGACGCAACCGCCTCCAAGTAGCTCTTGGCATCCGCGGAAGGGCGGCCCAACGGGTCGCCCTTCTTCCTGTCGGGTGTTACACCTTCCGAGGTATTCGCCGCCATCCTGAGCGAAGCGAAGGACCCCGCATAGTTGCTGCGACCATCCTTTAAGGGAAGCAGTCCCAGGTCCACCTCGAATCCCATGTCTCCTATATCCTCTAACAAAGCACTTGGGAGACAGGATTCACCATGAAGAAGCTCTTCGGCACTGACGGCATCCGCGCCGTCGCCGGCCAGTCACCGCTTGACCCCCGCACCGTCGACGCCATCGGGCTCGCGCTCGCGAAGTCACTGGGGGCCAGCCCCCGGATCCTCATGGGCATGGACACGCGCGAGTCCTCCGAGAAGATCGCCGCCACGCTCACTGCGGGCCTGATCGCGGGTGGTGCCACGGTAGAGAACGCCGGCGTCATTACCACGCCCGCCGTCGCGCACCTTACCGCCGCGCACGGCTTCGCGACCGGCATCGTCATCTCCGCCAGCCACAATCCGTGGCAGGACAACGGCATCAAGCTCTTCGGCCCCGACGGCTACAAGCTCCCCGACGCCACCGAACTCGCCATAGAAGCACAAATCTTCAAGCACTTGGGTGCCCCAGGTCTCGATTCTGAGACCTGGGTCTCCACCCCCGCACCCGAAGTCAACGAGTCCGACCGCGCCGAGTACATCCGCGCCCTCCTCGCCGCCGTCCCCGGCCTCTCACTCGACAATCACACCATCGTCCTCGACTGCGCGAACGGGGCCGCTTCCTCGGTCGCCCCGCAGCTCTTCGCCGATCTCGGCGGCAACGCCATCGTCACCCATGCGTCGCCCAACGGTCGCAATATCAATCTCGGCTGCGGCGCCCTGCACCCCGAAATCGTCGCGGCTGAGGTCGTAAAGCACAAAGCCTCCATCGGCATCACCTTCGACGGCGACGCCGACCGTGTCATGTTTGCCGACGAGTACGGCAAGGTCGTCAACGGCGACGCCGTCCTGCTGCTCGCCGCGCGCGACCTCGCCACGCGCGGCGCGCTCGCGCACCAGACCGTCGTCGCCACCACCATGTCCAACATGGGGCTCGAAGCCGCGCTGGGCCGCTCCGGCATCACCATGCTGCGCGCCCCCGTCGGCGACAAATACGTCCTCGAGCGCATGCTTGCCACGGGCGCCTCGCTCGGCGGCGAGCAGTCCGGCCACATCCTGTTCGCCGGTCGCTCCACCACCGGCGACGGCCTCCTCACCGCGCTGCTCGTGCTCGATATCATCCACCGCACCGGCCAGTCGCTCGCCGAACTCACCGCCGACCTCAAGACCTACCCGCAGGTGATCCTGAACGTCAAGGTCCGCGAAAAGAAGCCGCTCGATACCATCCCCGCCGTAACGGAGGCCATCGCCGAGGCCGAGCAGGCCCTGGCCGGCACCGGCCGCGTCGTCATCCGCTACAGCGGCACGGAGGCCCTGGCCCGCGTCATGATCGAAGCCGAAGACGAGCTCGCCATGCGCCACCACGCCGACTCCATCGCCAACGCCATCCGCGCCGCCCTGGGCGCCTAGCTTCCAAGGGGTGCCCCATAATCACCGCAGCCTCACCGCGGTTATCGTGGGGTTAGTCTCTAATTCGGGTGCCTCACTCATTACAGCTTCACCGTGAGGAGTGGAAATAATCCCAAACACCCAAATCACAACCATTCCCCCAAAAACCCCGCCACCGCCCCAAGAATCCTCCCCTGCGCAACCCCCGAAAACCAGTGCCCCTCCCCCGCCAGAATCTCCACCCGGCACGCCACCCCAAGCTCCTTCAACCTCTTCTCCACCCCATACGCCATCGCCACCGGCACCACCGCATCCTGGTCCCCATTCACGATCAACACCGGCGGAAACTTCCGCGTAACCAGTCCTGCGTATGGCGGCACCAGCCCACCGGAGACCTCCACAATCGCCTTTACCCGCAGCCCCTCAGCCGCCACCGCCAGCGATAAGAACGCCCCCAGCGAGATCCCCACCATCGCCACCCGCCCCGCATCCACGCCAGGCCGCGCAGCAATCGCCGCCACCGCGTCGCGGATTGTTTCCATCCACAGCGGCACATGCTTCCCGTCGGCGAGCATTGCCGGATCCGCCCGCGCCGTCCCCGTCCGGTCGAAGTAGTGCACCGCATACACCGCCACGCCCAGCTTCGCCACAAAAGGCGCAATCCGCTCCAGCCAGAAATCCGTGTTGCCCCCCGCCCCATGCAGCAGCACCAGCGCCGGCCAGGGAGCAGTCCCACCCGGCTCCGTTCCATCCACCCGCACCGCCCTGCCGCCACTCATCACCGTCATCCGCATAGCCGTAGGATGCAACCAGCCGGGTGCCCCATTCATCACGGCTTCACCGTCATGAGTGGGGTTTATCCTAGAAGCCGTGTCCCACCCACTCCACCAGCGCCTCGAAGCCACCGACTTTAGCGCGCCAGCCCGTGCGATCACACCAGACACCACCACGGTAGAAGTAGCGTCAGGCGCACTCGACATTTTGTCTGCACAGAACGAGCTTTCAAGCCTCAGAATTGATCACATCGGCATCGCCGTCAAAAGCATCGCAGCCGCAAAAGCCTTCTACGCTCTGATCGGCATGCACGTCATCCACGAGGAAACGGTCGAGCATGAGCAGGTCCGCACCGCCATGCTACCGGCAGGCGAAAGCCGCCTGGAGCTGCTGG
>CAXUDC010000096.1:0-13117 GCA_964249685.1 uncultured Acidobacteriaceae bacterium | reverse complement strand
CCCTCCGCCCTGCTCGATTGCGCCGTGCCCGTCCTGCTGCTGCAGCCGCTGCTTGAAAACGCGATGAAGTTCGGCATCGCAAAAAGCATCCACGGCGGCACGATCCATCTCTCCGGCGCCGGGGGCCAGCGCGGCTTCGAGCTGCGGCTGGCCAACTCCGGAGACGTGCTCCCCTCGCGCGAAGTCGAGGACGGCCAATCCACCAAGATCGGCCTGAACAACGTAAGAGAACGCCTCAAGCTGACCTTCGGCCCACAGGCCGAGTTGGAGCTCGTCGACTGGGAGTCACGCGGAGTGGAGGTCATCGCTTTCATCCCGTATGCTGTAAAGGCAACCTGAGCACCCCTCTTTGAGAGGCATTCCCGCTGGGAAATCTGCGTTTGGGACCGCCACTAAACCAACAGGCCGCCGCCGCAAAACGCACGGCAGAAACGGGGACAAAGCATGAAGGTTCTGCTGGTCGACGACGAGCCGGCGGCCATTACCCGGCTCGCCAGATTGCTCCAGGCCCACAGCAACGTCACCGTCATCGGCGAGGCCACCAACGGCCGCTCCGCCGTCAGCATGATCGCCGCGCTCCAGCCCGACCTCATCTTCATCGACATTCAGATGCCCGGCTTCGATGGCCTCACCGTGCTCAAGCGCCTGCCGCCCGATATCGACATGCCGCTCGTCATCTTTACCACCGGCTACGACCAGTACGCGCTGCAGGCCTTTGCCTCGGACGCACTCGCCTACCTGCTCAAGCCCATCGACCCCAAACGCCTGGCCAAAGCCGTCGAGCGCGCCGCGCAGGTCCTGGCCTCGACCGCCATCGCCCGCGACGCTCAGGAGCGCACGCTCGAAGCCAAATTCGAAGGCAAAAAGCTCGACAGCATCGTCGCCCGCAAGCACAACGAGATCGTTCTGCTGCGCCCCAGCCAGATCCTTTGGCTCTACGTAGAGGAAGGCATCGTGCGCGCCCGCACCCAGAGCGATTCCTTCTGGGTCAACTACCACCTCACGCAGCTCGAAGAGGCGCTCGCCGAGAAGAACTTCTTCCGCGCCCGCCGCACGCACCTCGTCAATCTCACCAAGGTCGTCTCCATCCGCCAACGCGAACGTAGCACGTTCGTCCTCATCATGAGCGACGACCAGCGCACCGAACTACTCGTCAGCGAACGGCAGGCGCGGGAGCTGAGAAGCAGACTCCCCGGACTATAGCGAATACTCCTCCGCGTTCATCTGCCCTACGCACGCGCCTGGGGCGCTGTAACCGCGTTCAGCAAATTGCCTTCCCCTTTGTAGCCTGACTGACAGAACGTAGCTCTAGTTCATGCACTTCGCGGAGAGCCTGTGGCGGCAATCAACACCATTGAGGCAGTTGCGACCCTTGCACTTGCACTCGGTGCGGTACCTTCCCTGGTGGGCCAGCAACCGGACGCCCCACTGCTGACACTCAAGGACGCGCTCGCAATTGCGGCCTCGAGCAACCCGGCCAACGCCTCCTCGCAGCTCTCCATCGGCATCGCCAAGGACAGTTTCGAGGACGCCAAAACCCATCGCTACCCGATCCTGTCGATCACCTCGCTCGGCCTGATTCCCTTCAGTCGTCAGAGCTTCAACATCCCCGTGGGCGCGCTCGGAACCTATCCCGGCATCGGACCGATCCCCTCGGCGAGCAACACCCTCGGCAGCTCGGGCTACTTCACCAGCATTACCCATGCCAGCGCCAGCCAGCCCTTGACGCAGCTCTACGCAATCCACCTGAGCGTCGCCTCCGCCAAGGTGGGCATCCTGCTGGCTGAACAGAGCTACCGCTTGCAGGAGCAATCGACCGCCGAGCAGGTCCGGCAGGCGTACTACCAGCTGCCGGCCGCACAGTTTCAGATCGAAGCCCTGCAGGTCGCGCTTGAATCCGAAAAGGAGCTGCTGACCGAGACGGACCACAAACTCGAGCAAAAAACCGTTCTGCTCAGCAGCGAGCTTTCCGTCAAAGCGCAGTTGAACGAGTATCAATATGAACTGGCGAGCGCTCAGGATGCCTTGCAATTGAAGAAAGAATCCCTCAACCAACTCCTGAACCGCCCTTTGGACACCACGTTCACGGTCGAAGAAACCCCGCCGGACACGCCTGAAGAACTCGACCAGCCCACCGCACGCGCGCTCGCGCTCGCCCAGCGGCCGGAGATCATGCAGGCCAAGCTGCAGGTCACGCAGGCGGACTACCAGATCCGGGTAGAAAAGGCAGCGTACATCCCCACCGTCAGCGTTGAGGTACACGACCTGGTGTCCAGCGGCAGCAACCTGCTCCCACTCAACAGCGCCGGCGCCGGCTTCTCCTTTTCATGGCAACCCTACGATTGGGGCGACAAGCGCGACAAGCTGAAAGAGCTGCGCGGACAAAAAGCGCAGGACGTCATCCAGCAAGGCGGCACCACGCTCAAGGTTCTGCTCAATGTCGATCAAAGCTTCCTCTCCTTGCGCGAGGCGCGCCAGCTGCTCGGCGTGCGGCGCTCGGCTCGAGAGGCCGCGGTCGAACAGCTGCGCGAGACCACCTCGCAGTACAAGCAGCAGGCCGCCCTGCTCTCCAGTCTCGAGCAGCAGCAGGCCGCGCTCAAGAATGCCGACAGCCAGTACGCCCAGGCGCTGAGCCAGTTTTGGAGCGCCAAGGCCGCGCTCCGTCTAGCCATAGGAGAAGACCAGTGAAAAGTTACCCCCGGCGGAAATGGCGCTCCCTCTCCACAGGAACGCGACTCCTGTACCTCGGCGCGTTGACTTCCCCCCTGGCCGGCTGCACCGCCAAGACGACGCCGCCGAAGGCGATTCAGCCTGTCAGCGTAGCCTCGCCGCGCAAGATGACGACCGGCCAGAGCGAGGTCTTCGCCGCCACCATCGCCGCCTACGCGCAGGCGCAACTCGCCTTCCAAAGCGGCGGCATCGTGGATTTCATCCACCAGGTGCGCGGCCCCGGCGGCGGGCCGACCCGCAACCTGGAGCCAGGCGATCCCATCACCAAAGGTGAAGTGCTCGCCCACGTCCAGCTCGCCACCTACCAGGCAAAGGTGAATGAGGCCGAGGCAGGCGTCCAGGCCGCGCAGGCGCAGGTCGCCTCCGCCAGCGCCAGCCAGGCCGACGCCGCCAAGAATCAGGTCCGCGCCGTCAATCTGTTCGCCGACGCCAGCCTGACCAAGACCGATGCCGACCAGGCCAAGGCAACCTTCGACTCCGCCAACGCAACCGTCGACCAGACCAAGGCCGGCGTCAACAACTATCAGGGGCAGCTCGCCGAGGCGCGTATCGCCCTCACCAACGCCTCCATCCGCGCGCCTTTCGCCGGCGTCGTCGACACCCGGTCGATCGAACTGGGAACTCTCGCGGGCTCCAGCACCGCCGCCTTCACCGTGCTCGACATCCATATCGTCAAGGCCCTCTTCGCCGTACCCGACATCGGCTTGACGGACGTGCATCGCGGGCAAAAGGTCCCCATTACGATCGATGGACTGCCCAAACCCGCCATCGGATCCATCATCTCGGTCTCGCCTGAAGCCGACTCCAAAAGCCGCGTCTTCAGCGTCGAAGTCGCGCTGCCCAACGCGGCGCACAAGATCCTGCCCGGCATGATCGGCCATCTCACCCTGGGTGGCACGCCCGCGACCAACGCACAGGTCTACGTGATCCCGCTCAGCGCGATCGTCCGTCAGCCCGGGGCCGACGGCCAGTTTGCCGTCTTCCTCCTCGATCCAAAAGCCGCCAACCCCACCGTCCATATGCAGCAGGTAGAACTGGGCGACGTGGTCGGCGACGACGTCGTGGTCCGCGGTGGACTGTCCCCTCAACAGACGCTCGTCGTCACCGGAAGCCGGCTCCTCACCGATGGCGAGTCTGTTCGCATCACCCCCTGAGGGCTCACGATGGCACACCAGTCCGATGACGATCTCATTCAAAACGAGCACAACACCGCGCGTTTCTTCGTGGAGCAGCGCCCGGTCGCCTGGGTCTCCCTGGTGGCGGTCGTCATCCTCGGCATCTACGGCTACATCCACATGCCGAAGCGCAAGGATCCGCAGGTGCCCGTCCGCGTAGCCGTCGCAACTTGCAACTGGCCCGGCGCCTCCGCGCAGCAGGTCGAGCAGTTGGTGACGCGGCCCATCGAAGACACCATCGCCGGCAACAACACCGTCAAAGCGCCCAGCGCCGACGATTACGGCATGCGCTCCATCACGCTCACCGGATCGACCTACGTCACGGTGCAGCTGGCCGAAAACATCAAGGACACCCGCGAGCAGTTCAGCGACATCAATCTCCGGCTCAACCAGCTCAACTCCTCCCTGCCCCAGGGCGCCGGGCCCATCCAGTTCCAAAGCGACTTCGGCGACACCGCCGCGCTCATGCTCACCGTCGCCAGCCCCATCTCGGACGATGTTGAGATCCGCCTCCGCGCCCGCTCCATCCAGCAGGCCATCCAGGCCGCCCGCGCGCGCCGCCCCCCCGGCGACCCCGCGCTGCATCCCGTCAGCGTCGTCTTTCCCTACCCGCTTTCGCTCTCCGTGCAGGGCTTGAAGCAGGTCATGCAGCAATACCTCAACTTCGCCCAGACGCAGGGCGCGGTCTCGCAAGCTACCTTGCTCAGCGGCATCGGCTTCATCGGCATTGATGGCCTCAGCAACCAGGCCGAGGCCGGCATCCGCGCCAACCTCAGTCTCTTCCTCAAGAACTCGCTGCAGACCGATGAAGTCGATCCCGACGTCTGGAGCCCCATCGTCGTCTTCAATGTGGACCGGACCTACCCAGCGCTGGCTGCGGTCGCAGGTCCCAAGTACACCTACGCCGATCTCGACCAGGATACCGACCTCCTGCAAAGGGCGCTCGAGCAGATTCCCGAGACCTCCCGCACCGATCGCAAGGGCGTCCTGCCGCAGCAGATCTACCTGGACTACTCGCAGCAGAAGCTCGCCGCGCTGAACCTGCAGCCGGCCAATCTCGCCAAGATCATCAACGCGCAAAACATCACCGAGTCCTCCGGAACCATCGACGCCGGCGCCGGCCAGGTTGCCATCGAGGCCTCCGGCCAGTACGACTCCGCCAAGGCGATCGGCAACACGATCGTCACCCAGACCAGCGCCACCGTGCCCGTCTACCTGCGCGATCTGGTCAATGTGAACCGCGCCTACCAATCGCCGCCGCAGTACATCAGCAACTACATGTGGCAGGGGACGGACGGAAAGTGGCTGCGCAGCCGTGCCGTCACGGTCGACGTCTACATCCGCGACGGCGCGCAGATCGCCGCCTTCGGGCAACACATCAACAGCACCATCGATCTCACCAAGGCGACCTTGCCCGCCGATCTGATCCTCAGCCGCACCTCGGATCAGCCGCTGCAAGCCGCCGAAAGCACAGGCCTGTTTGAAAAGGCGCTCATCGAAGCCGTCGTGCTCGTCATCGTCGTCGCCCTCATCGGCTTCCTCGACTGGCGCTCGTCCGTGCTCATGGGCCTCTCCATCCCCATCACCCTCTGCATGACCCTGGGCGTCATCTACTTCCTCGGCATCGACATCCAACAGGTTTCCATCGCGACCCTGATTATCGCGCTCGGCCTCCTCGTTGACGATCCAGTCGTCGCCAGCGATGCCGTCTGGCGTGAGCTCGACGCTGGCCGCCCGCCGGAACAGGCCTCCTGGCTGGGCCCGACCAAGTTGAGCCGCGCCATCGTCTTCGCCACCGCGACCAACATCATCGCCTACCTGCCCTTCCTCCTCATGAGCGGAACCACGGGGCAGTTCCTCTTCAGCCTTCCCGTCGTCATGTCGGCCGCGCTCGTCTGCTCGCGCATCGTCTCCATGACCTTCATGCCTCTGCTCAGCATGTACCTGCTGCGCAAAAAGAAAAAGCCCGAACCCACCATCGAGGAGAAGCGCAACGCTGGCTTTTACGGCTTCTATTTCCGCGTGAGCGGCAAAGCCATCGAGCATCGCTATCTCGTCCTCAGCGGCGCTGCGCTCTTCCTCGTGCTCGGCCTCCTCAGCGCGACCACGCTCAAATCGGAGTTCTTCCCACAAGATGTTCAGTACTGGTCCTACGTAGATGTCTGGCTGCCAAACGACACCCCCCTCAATCGCACCCAGGAAGCCGCCGTGCGTGCCGAAACGGTCATCCAGCAGGTTACCGCCGACTACCAGAAGAGCCACAAGGTCAAGCTGCCCAAGGGTTCCAGCGGCCTGCTGGACCTGATCGTCGACTTTGTCGGCGGCGGTGGACCGCGCTTCTGGTCCACCATCACCCCCCAGCAGCAGCAGCTCAACTACGCCCAGATCGTCATCCGCCTCACCTCCAAGGACGCCACGCCGGACCTCGTCCCGCTGCTCCAGCAGGAGCTCTCCAAACAGATCACCGGCGCCACCATCATCGTCAACCAGCTCCAGACCAACCCCGTCGAGTTCCCGCTCGAGCTGCGCATTAGCGTCGACTCCGACTCCGACCCACTGCATGAAACTGCCGAAAACGAAGAGCTCCGCCGCATCGGCGTCCAGGTGGAAAACCTCGTCGAGCAGTCCCCCGGCGTCGCCGCCGTCATCAACGACTGGTTCGGGCCCAGCCCCGTCGAGAGCCTCGTCATCGACCCGACCAAGGCCAACCTCGCCGGCGTCAGCAACGACGACATCGCAAAATCCATCGCCGCCGCCACCACCGGCTACACGGTCGGCAACTATCGCGAAGGCGACAAGCAGATTCCCATCGTGGCCCGGCTCGAATCAGGCGAGCGCGCACAACTCTCCGACGTCAAGAACATCTACGTCGTCTCCTCGCAGACCGGCGCCAGCATCCCCCTCGCGACCGTCGCCAAAGCAGACCTCGCGATGCAATCCACCCGCATCCTCCGCCTCAATCACTTCCGCACCCTCTCGATCCACGGCTATCCCTCCGGCGGAACCCTGCCGTCTCAGATCATCAAGCAGATCACCCCCGGCCTCACCAACATCCAGCAGAACCTCCCCGCGGGCTATCACATCCAGGTCGGCGGCGAACAAGCCAAGCAGAAGACCGGCTTCATGAACCTCGCCGTCATCCTGCTCATCTCCGTCTGCGGCATCTATCTCGCGCTGCTGGTGCAGTTCAGAAACGCCATCAAGCCGATCCTGGTCTTCGCCGCCACCCCGTTCGGCATCGTCGGCGCGCTCATCACGCTCGCCATCACCCACACGCCGTTCGGCTTCATGTCGTTCCTCGGCATCGTCAGCCTCATCGGCGTCATCATCAGCCACGTCATCGTGCTCTTCGACTTCATCGAAGACATGTACGAAAAAGGCGAGCCACTCGACCTCGCCCTGCGCGACGCCGGCATCGTCCGCCTGCGCCCGGTCCTGATCACGGTCGCCGCCACCGTACTCGCGCTCTGCCCCCTCGCCATCGACGGAGGCCCTCTCTGGGTCCCACTCTGCTTCGCCCAGATCGGCGGCCTGCTCGTAGCCACCGTAGGCACGCTCCTGATCACCCCCGTCATCTACAGCTTCTTCGTGCTGGACCTGAAGTGGGTCAAGTGGGACAACGCCTCACAAAAGCCAGAGGCCAAGGCGTAGCAGAAGTACCTGGGCGAAAGCGTTGAATTTAGGACTACTTACTCTTGGCCGTCACTGTTGTGTTTAGGGCTGAAGGCTCGACTTATACCAGCCTGGGGCGCAAGCTCCAGGTTAGGCGCCAAAAGAGAACGCGCAAGCCCTGAAGTGGCGACTCATAGCTAGCCCCATTCCTCCCAAAGATAGCTGTCGCTCTTTCTTTTCGCCATCATCAGTCCTATGCTTCCATCCTAGGTGCTTCATCATAGGCTTTTTAGGTCCGTTTAATTTGGAGTGTACAGCGTCGGCCCGATGACCACCACGCCCATCGCATACATGCCGAGCGCAGGCCCGCGCTTGACCGGCGGAAAGCTCTCGATCAAAATCGACTGCGACAGCGGCTGCAGCGCGCCGCCGGCCGCCCCCTGCACCGCGCGCGCAAACAGGATGAACGCCAGGCTATTGGCCGCGCCACACGCAAACGAGGCCACGGTAAAGATCGGCACGGACATCATCAGGTAGCGCTTGCGCCCGAACTTCAACGATCTTGCAGGCCCTCCTTAAATGAACGACTGGCCTACCGTCACTTTGGACTCGCTTTTCGAAATTGCACGCGGCGGCTCTCCTCGTCCAAGTACATTACGCAAACACGAAGCGTATTCGGAAAGAGGGAGTCAATCGGTCAAGGTTTGTAAGGCCTGGAGACTTGCTGCTTAGTAATTTAATGAGTTTTAGAAAGCCGTACATCATGGCAATTTCTGGTTGCATCCACGACGGCTAGCTTGTTCTTACTCCGCGTAATAGAATCTCCATCGCTCACCTCGGGCTCATATCGGAATCAGCCGTCAACAACACCCCCGCTTACGCCCACACTCTGCAATCACCTCCGGGTCGTCGACATCCTGCCGCCCATGGAAGTGGTCGTCATGCACCACAATACGAAAACCCGCCTCCCTCAATTAAGAAGGGAGATAGCCGGCGCCAAGATTCCGGTCGGTAAAGAAGACCGGATCATGCGGCGAAATAGTTGATGGCCGCTTTGATTTCACTCGGTCTTACTCTGAAATCCCGCGCAAGAGAGGCGACATCCTCGCCTTCCCGCTTCCTCATTCAAATCACTTCAGCCATAACGCCGCTCTTGCGCAGGGTCGGTTTGCCGGCCGAGACGGACGGTCGAATCGCAATCACCTTCATCTGCGTCGAGTGGCCGGCCTTGATCGGATACAGAACCGTCGGCAACCCCGTCGCGTCACGGTCGATCCGCTTCAGATATTCCTTGAGTATCTTGCCCAGCGCGTACTGCCCGTGTCTGGAGATGTTGAGCGGATTCGCGAGCCGCCTTCCGCCGAGGCTCTCCACGAACAGTTCCTGGTTGTGCGTCTTGAAGATGCAATTCAACAAAGGACGCTGTTCGTTGGTCTCCTCTCGCAGAAACTCCATCGCTCTGCGCATCTCCCGAACCCCAAATGTGGCCTGTCTGGCCGCGGTCTGTGACCAGGTTGACGGTGGTGGCGGCGGGCAGGTGCTGCTTGAAGGCGTTGGCTTGACCGCCACGCCGCGCGACAAAATCGACCGCAACACCTACCGTCTCCTCCAGCTCAAAGATCGCGTTCCCACCGACGAGTACTCCCTCGCCCAAGCGATCGACGACAAGTTCCTCGTCCCCTACCGCGTCCTGAACACTCCGGCCCGCATCCCGAACGGACCAAAGCCCTGAAGGGACGACCCACAGGCGTGGCTACAGTGCTAGTAAATGGTCCAGATGTCTACACCCACTCCGTCTCGCAGCAGAGGCGCGACGCGAACGACAGGATTGTTGAGCTTCTCCTACCCGGTAGAGTTTGAGGGCTCAGCACCGTTCGACACCCTGTAAAGAAGAGAGCGGGCTCGTACTGTTCATTGAAAGGGGTTGTTTGGTGGACCTGATCGGGATCGAACCGATGACCTCTTCCATGCCATGGAAGCGCGCTCCCAGCTGCGCCACAGGCCCACTGTTTATATTCTGCCGCATGACCCGCCTTTGGTCAAATGGCCCCGCCGTGCGGGAACATTCGTTGTCTTCCCGGTGTCTAAGTCCCCAGGAGTGAGCGAGCACTCTGTCGCCGGCGGCGTATCACCCTCACCCAAATTCCCCACTCGCAGGTTGCACGCAGGCGAACACCAACGTAGGCTAAAGGACACCCGAATGCAGGCGGGCAGCATCATGGGCAATCTAACGAGCGCACTCGGACTGAGGGCATTGGCGATGGAAGACGCCGCGCTCGTCGCCGCGCTCAAGGCGGGCTCGGAAGAAGCCTTCGCCCTGCTCATTGTGCAGTACTCGCAGTCGCTCTTCTCGCTCATCGCGCGCAGCCTGCAGGATCCCGCCGACGCCGCCGATATCACCCAGGAAGTCTTCATCAAGGTCTTCCGCAACATTCGCAGCTTCCACGGTGAATCCAGCCTGCGCACCTGGCTCTACCGCATCGCGCTCCACGAGGCCTCGAACCAGCGCCGCTGGTGGAGCCGGCACAAGCGCCAGGAGCTCACCATCGACACCCCGCTCGGCGCTGACGAAAGCGACGACAGAGACGATGCCCTCTGCCTCAGCGCCACCCTGACCGACGGCCGCGGTTCGCCGTACGACCACACCGCGCAGGCCCAGGTCAGGCTTCGCGTCGAGGCCTGCCTGCGAAAACTGCCCGAGGCCTTCCGCACCGTCGTCGTCCTGCGCGAGATGGAAGGCTTCTCCTACGATGAAATCGCCGATGTCCTGCAGGTCCCTGCCGGCACCGTCAAAAGCCGCCTCAAGCGCGGCCGCATGGCGCTCAAAGACCTGCTTCAGGCTGACGGCCTGAACCAGCTCCTTACCCCTACCCGCACCGGAGGTGCACGGTGAACACGACGAACGCACTCTGCACCCAGGCCCAGGAAAACTTCCACCCTTACCTCGACGGCACTTTGAACGGTGTCGAGATGCAGGCCGTCTCCACCCACGTGGACGCCTGCGCGGACTGCACGGCGGAGTTCGCGGCCGCGCGCAACCTGCAGCATCTGCTCGCGTCGGTCGGCTCCGCCAAGGCGCCCGCCGACCTCGGCCTCAAGCTCCGGCTCGCCATCTCGCATGAGAGCGCCCGCCGCAAGGGCCACTGGAGGGACGCGATCTCCGCCCGCTGGGACAACGTCTTCCGCCCCGCGCTGCTGCAGTATTCAGCCGGCCTGGCCGGGGCCGTCATCCTCATTGGCAGCATCATCATGATGGTCGGCGTGGCGGCCATCCCACAAGCCGTCCTCGCCAATGACACCCCGCTCGGCGCCATCACCATGCCGCACTACCTCTACTCCGCCGCCCCCGCGCAGGCCATCATCACGCCCGAGGACACCACCATCGTCATCCAGGCCGACGTCGACACCCAGGGCGAGGTCTATGACTACACCATCCTCTCCGGCCCGCAGGACCAGCGTGTCGAGGCCCAGGTCCGCAACCAGCTCATGCTGCTCCACTACGAGCCCGCCCGCGCCTTCGGCGAGCCCATTCGCGGACGCGTCCTGATCACCTTCGCCGGAGCCTCCGTCCGCGGCTAGCAGTTGCACAAAACCGGGTGTCCCACCTCTCGCTTCTGAGAGGTGGGACAGAGGTGCCACAATCCTCGCGCCCACCCCAGGCTTGTCCCCACCCCCACGCTAGCTTATCCTTGTCCCTGGGCGTCGAACGCTTGATGGCTTCCCAACAGGTCTCCTCGATGCAACGTCTCTCATCCCTCCTCCTCGTCTGCGCCCTGGGCCTCTGCACCGCAAACGCCCAAACCGCCACTTCCTCCTCCACCCCCGGCCAGGAGTCCACCTCCTCCCCGCGCCCCCGCGCCGGCCAGCCCGAGGCCGGCGGCTCCGCCGTCACCCTCGAGACCAGCGAGCAGCTCTTCACCCTCGCCGCCGGCCTGAACGCCTGCGGCTACGACGCCGACCTCGCCGACTCCAACCCCGTCCGCCAGCAGGTCCGCGACGAGATCTCCGCCGCCCTCGCCGGCTCCGCCCCGGCGCGCACCAGCCGCGACGCGCTCTGCAGATACATCGCCGAGCACCAGCTCGCAGACCGCGGCCGCGACCTCGCCCAGTACATCTCGCTCGCCCTCTTCATCAGCCCTCCACCCGCGCTCAAGCCCACCGCGGACGAGACCGACATGCCCCCCGACGCGCTCGCCGTCGTCAACATCCTTCCGCTCCTGCGCGATTTCACCACCCAGGTCTCCCTCCGCAAGCTCTGGCTCAACCACCGCGCCGACTACCAGGCCATCACCGACCGCATCCACGACCCCATCACTAGGGTCATCCTCGACACCAACCTCTACCTCAAGGTCCCGGTCAGCACCTACGACGGTCGCCGCTTTCTCATCCTCGTCGAGCCGCTGCTCGCCCCCAACGCTCCCAACGCCCGCATCTACTCCTCGGACTACGTCGTCGTCACCTCCCCCACGCAAGCCGGTCAGGTCCGCATGGACCAGATCCGCCATCTCTACCTCCACTACGAGATCGAGCCCCTCGTCTACGCCCGTCAGGGTTCCATGCAGCGCCTTACCCCGCTGCTCAAGCCCGTCCAGGACGCCCCGCTCGACTTCATCTACAAGACCGACGTCGTCGCGCTCCTCACCGAGTGCCTCATCAAGGCCGCCGAAGCCCGCACGATGGACGTCGGCACCGCCGCCCCCGTCAAGCCCACCGGCACCCGCGCCCGCACCGATCTCGCCCGCTACGACGAAGAGCTCGCCACCTTCGACCGCCAGGCTGAGGTCGTCCGCCGCAAGCAGGTAGAGCTCGACATGCGCCAGGGCTGGGTCATGACCGAGTACTTCTACAACCAGCTCGCCCAGCAGGAGCACGACCCTGAGAGCCTCTCCGAGCGCATGGGCCAGATGGTCTACGGCATGGACGTCAGCCGCGAGCAGCACCACGCCCAGCAGATCGCCTTCCTGCCCGAGGGCTCCGGCGAGTTCGTCCGCCGCGCCCCGCGCCCCCTCACCCCCATGATGCAGGCCGAAAAGTTCATGCTCGAAGGCCACCTCGACGAAGCCATGGCCGTCGCCGACAAGTCGCTTGCCGACCCCGCCCAGAACCACGCCGACGCCCTCTACCTGAAGGCCCGCGTCGACCTCATGGAGGGCGACCCCGAGACCTCCAAAACCGAGTTCGAAGAGGCCCTGAAGGGTTCCACCGGCAACCCCCACACCGCCGCCTGGGTCCACGTCTATCTCGGCCGTCTGTACGACATCAAGATCCCCGCCGAGCGCCAGCAGGCCCTCACCGAGTACAAGGCCGCCCTCGCCACCCCCGGCGTCCCGCCCGATGCCCGCGCCGCCGCCGACAAGGGCCTGAAAGTCCCCTTCACCGTCCCCAAAGTAGTCCACGAAACCGAAGAGCCCCTGGACCCCAGCGGCAAAGCCGAAAAAGAAGCCTACAAACCCCAACCCTAGGGTGCCCCATTCATCACGGTCTCACCGTGATGAATGGGGTCACCACAAACGCTCCCCCCCACCCCCAAGGGCCCGAAAGCCCCCCCCCAAACCCCCCCCCCCCCCCCCCCCCCCCCCCCCCCGGGCCCCCCCCCCAAA
>CAXUDC010000095.1:5138-13508 GCA_964249685.1 uncultured Acidobacteriaceae bacterium | reverse complement strand
GATTGGGTGGAAGCGTGGCAACAGTCTACGGACCGACTTGATCAGGACCTCCCTGGGAACCCCCGGGGTGCCCCACGATCACCGCGGCCTCATCGCGGTGATCGTGGGGTAAGTCTCTCCCACGCCCCCACACCCCAAACACCCACCCGCTAGACTAAACTAGACCATAACGACCGAACCACCGGCCAGTCCTGTCAGCGGAGCCCTCCTTGCCCTCATCCCGCCTCACCGTCCTCCTCCTCCTCGCCGCCCCCGCCCTCCACGCCCAGGCCACCTCCACCGCCAGCGAGCGCCTCCAGCTCTCCGCCTTCGCCGGCGCCAGCGGCGTCTACACCGGCCTAAACAGCGGGCGCAACCTCTCCATCACCGCCGGCGCCGACCTCACGCTGCGCCGCTACTTCCACGTCAATCCCGCGCTCGAAGTGCGCGGAACCTTCCCCGTAGACAACGGCCAGGTCGACGGACAACGCAACGTCCTCGCCGGGCTCCGCATCGCCGGCACCTTCGGCCGCCTGCACCCCTACGCCGACATCCTCTTCGGCCGCGGCGAGATCAAGTACAACCCACCGCTGCTCAACCAGCCCCAGACCTTCCTCTTCACCCAGAGCACCTCGAACGTCCTCTCCCCCGGCGTAGGCCTCGAAGTCGACCTTACCCCCCACTTCGCCTTCCGCGCCGACGCCCAGTACCAGCGCTACGACTCACCCATCCCCGCCTCCGGACACCTCTACGCCAAACCCATTACCGCCGCCCTCACCTACCGCTTCGACTTCAACCGCCACGCCATAGGCGGCCACCACTAACCACTCTTTGACCCTAAGCAAACCATAAGGTCCGGGTCTCCCACCCTCGCAAAGCTAGGGTGGGGCGACCTAGCATAGAACCCACAGGCTGCTTGTACTTTGGTTGTCATCCCGTAGGGATCCGCGTTTCAATAGGCCCTGCCCTGCACCTAAACACCTCTGGTCCGTACTTGGAGTTGTTCGCGGGACTTTAGTCCCACGAACAACTCCAATGGAACGAAAGGGCTTTAGCCCAGGCGCTCCAAAGGAGACGGATGGAAGACTCAATCAGCCCTCCCTCAAGAGAAACGGGGCCATCAATCCTTCTTCGAGCTAGCCTCATCCGCGTACAGCTCCTTGATCTGCTTCTCATATTTCTTCTCGATAATCCGCCGCTTCATCTTCATGCTAGGCGTCATCTCGCCCGTCTCCACCGACCACTCATCCGGTACCACCGCCACGCGCTTCATCGTCTCGTACGGCGCAAGCTCCTTGTTGACCTCGTTCATGATCCGCGCGTACTCGCCCTGCACCTTCTTGTCGGCGGCGAGCGCGGCGTTGTCGGAAGCGGTCACGCCATTGTTCTTTGCCCACTTGCCCAGCGCGTCGAAATTGGGCGAGATCAACACGCAGGCATACTTGTGGCCGTCGCCCACCAGCGCCGCCTGCCCGACCAGCGTGTTCGCCTTCAGCTTGTTTTCAATCGGCTGCGGCGCAATCAGCTTGCCGCCGCTGGTCTTCAGCAGCTCCTTCTTGCGGTCCGTAATCGAGAGGAAACCACCATCCAGGTTGCCAATGTCGCCGGTCTTGAACCATCCGTCCGCGGTCATCGCCTCCTTCGTCGCGTCCTCCTTCTTCCAATAGCGCTTGAACACCGACGGTCCACGCACCTCGAGCTCACCATCCGGCGCGAAGCGTACCTCGATGTTTTTGACCGGCTTACCAACCGTCCCGATCTTGTACGCGGGAGGCGTGTTGCTCGCGATCACGGGTGACGTTTCAGTAAGCCCATAGCCCTCAAAGACCAGGATCCCGGCATCCGCAAACCACGCCGCCGACTCCATCCCCAGCGGCGCGCCGCCGGCGATGAAGATGCGTACGCACCCTCCAAATGCCTCGCGAATCTTGCTGTAGACCAGCTTTTCCGCCATGCTCCAGAGCAGGCCGCTCGCGGGCTTGCCTTCCATCGTCTCGCTGCGATGCGCCTTGCCCGTGCGCAATGCCCATTGCAGCACGGACCGCTGCACAAACGAGTGCGCCGACTTGCCTTCGACCGCCTGCCGAATCTTCTCGTACACGCGCGGCACGCCGATAAAGATCGTAGGCTTCACGGCCTTCATGGCGACGGCGATATCGTTGAACTTCGGCACATAGGCAATGCGCGCGCCGTGGCACATGAGCGCGTAGTCCGCATGACGCGCGGTGACGTGCGACAGGGGCAGGAAGGAGATGAACGAGTCCTTGTCGTGGAAGCCGTACTCGGTGGTCGAGACATTCACATTCGAGGACAGATTGCCATGCGTCAACTCCACGCCCTTGGGCTCGCCCGTGGTGCCGGAGGTGTAGATGATGGTCGCGAGATCGTCGCTGCTCACCGCTGCCGCTGCTGCATCGAACTCCGCGTCGGGACTCTCCTTGCTCGGCGCACTCTGCATCAGTGAGGCAAAGCTCTCCGCATTGCCAAAGTCGCCTTTATCCATGACGACGACGTGCTGCAGGTCCGGCAAATCGCCCGCGCCGGCCAGCTTGTCGTACTGCTCCTTCGTCGAAACAATCGCGACCTTCGCCCCTGAATCGCGCAGCATATAGCCCACATGTTCGGGCGTGTTCGTCGCGTAGAGCGGCACATCCACCGCGCCGATGGCGAGCGTCGCGAAGTCCGTCACGGCCCACTCCCAGCGGTTCTCGCTCAGCAACACCACGCGATCGCCCTTGCCGACGCCCCAGCCCTTCAGCACATCCGCGAGCGCCCGCACGCGCCCATACAGCTCGCGCGACAGGATCGGCTTCCACGCGCCGTCGCTATCCTGCCACAACATCGCCTGCTTGTCGCCACGCGTCGCAACCTTGGCGAACACGCCGTTGACCGTCCTCAGATCGAAATCGCTCATGGTCCCCCAACTCCTTGCCTTCAGCGTAGGATGCACGTTCGTCCACACTCAACGCACAACTTTTCAAGCACCATGAGCATACAACGAGCGTCACACCTGCGGCTTCGGATTCAGCCGCACGAAAGCGGCCGAACGCGTCTCCCAGTCCGCCAGCATGGCCTGCGCGAGCGAGCTGTTCGCCTCCTTCGCCTGCCGCGTGACGAGGGCGTGCAGGCTCGCGCGCCCCTCCTCTTCGACCTGCACGAACGGCTCCGCGTCGACGAAGTCCGGATGAAAGCGGTGCTCACGCACGAAGCTTCCGTCCTCGTCCAGCACCCAGGCAACGCCGCCCGTCATGCCCGCGGCGAAGTTGATGCCGGCGCGCCCAAGCACCACCACCGTTCCGCCCGTCATGTACTCGCAACCATGGTCGCCAACGCCTTCGACCACTGCCACGGCACCCGAGTTGCGCACCGCGAAGCGCTCGCCCGTGCGCCCCGCGGCGAACAGTGAGCCCGCCGTTGCGCCATAAAGCGCGACGTTGCCAAGGATCACATGCTGGCCGCTATCGAACGCGGCGCGGCCCCGTGCACGCAGCACCAGCGCGCCGCCCGAAAGGCCTTTGCCGACGAAGTCGTTCGCCTGCCCTTCCAACACCAGCTTCATGCCGGCAACCGCGAAGGCCCCGAAGCTCTGTCCGGCCGTACCCGTCAGCTTAATTTCGACATCCGCAGGCGTCTCGTTCTGCGCCCGCAGCAAGGCGATCTCGCCCGCCAGTCGCGCACCCGTCGCGCGCTGGCTGTTGTCGATCGGGCCGCCGACGCGGTAGGGTCGGCCGGCTGCAATGGCGGCCAGCGCGGGCGCGGTCCACGCGTCGTCAAGCGGTGCCACAGGCTCCGGCTGCGTGTTGCGGATGACCTGCCAGCTACCCGGGCCGGCGTTGCCGCGGGCGAGCATCGGCGTCAGGTCGAGGTTGCCGTCGAAGCGCACCTGCTCGAGCAGGTCGGTGCGGCCGACCGCGTCCGCGATCGTGCGGAAGCCGTAGCGTGCGAGCAGCCGGCGCAGGTCAGCGCCAAGCTCGGTAAAGAAGCGCACGATGTGCTCCGGCTTGCCGCGGAACTTGGCCCGCAGCTCCGGCCGCTGGGTCGCGATGCCGACCGGGCAGGTGTTCAGGTGGCACTGGCGCGCCATGTCGCAGCCGATCGAAACCAGCACGCTGGTGCCGAAGGCGTACTCATCCGCGCCCAGCAACGCCGCGATCAGCACGTCCTGCGCGGTGGCGAGCCCGCCATCGGTGCGCAGCTTGACGCGGCCACGCATGCCGTTATGCATCAGCACCTGCTGCGCTTCCGCCAGGCCGAGCTCCCACGGATTGCCCGCGTACTTGATCGACGAAAGCGCCGCCGCGCCGGTGCCGCCGGTGTTGCCCGCGATGACGATAAAGTCCGCGTAGGCTTTGGCGACACCAGCCGCAACCGTGCCCACGCCACAGCTTGAGACCAGCTTGACCCCGACCGCCGCACGCGGATTGACGCGCTTCAGATCGTAGATGAGCTGCGCGAGATCTTCGATCGAATAAATGTCATGATGCGGTGGCGGCGAGATGAGCGAAACGCCCGGCTGCGCATGGCGCAGACGCGCGATGAGCCCCGAGACCTTGTGCCCTGGAAGCTGTCCGCCCTCGCCGGGCTTGGCTCCCTGCGCGACCTTGATCTCGATCTCGTCGGCATGCGCAAGGTACTCGGCCGTAACGCCGAAGCGGCCGGAGGCGACCTGCTTGATGCGATTGTTGCGCAGCATCGGAGCCTCGGCCGGCGTCACGACGAGCTCCGCGACGGCAGTTCCACCGGCGCTTTGCAGCCCACCAGCCGCGGGTGCGAGCGGCACAGGCGCTGTAATTTTGTAGACCTCCGGGTCTTCCCCGCCCTCGCCCGTGTTCGAGCGGCCGCCCAGCATATTCATCGCAATCGTAATGCAGGTGTGGGCCTCCGG
Source organism: uncultured Acidobacteriaceae bacterium (assembly GCA_964249685.1). GTDB lineage: Bacteria > Acidobacteriota > Terriglobia > Terriglobales > Acidobacteriaceae > Edaphobacter. The sequence goes on along the minus strand of CAXUDC010000095.1, from coordinate 8,644 downwards.
GCTGAGCGAGCCGAGCGACATCGCGGACGAAATGAAGCGCTTGTAGAGTTCCTTCGCCGGTTCGACCGCCGCCTCGTCAAGCGCGGGGCCAGCCGGACGGATCGCCAGCAGATCGCGCAGCACCGCAGGCTCGCGCGCGATCAGGTCCTGGGTAAAAATGGCGAACGCAGCCGCGGGGTCCGGCGGCACGACGCCCGCGCGGGTGCTGCCGACGGTCGTCTGCAGGCTCTTGACGTTGCCCGGTTGCCAGGCGTGCGGCTCGGCGAGATCAGCCTTGCGGAACCGCACCCAGCCATAGTCCGGCAGGTCGGCGGTGACGACCGCTTCGGGCAGCCAACCCTGCCGGAGATGCTGATCGAGCTCCGCGAAGCCGATACCCGAAAGCGGCGCTGGCGTTCCCACAAAGCATCGCTCGACCACGTCCGCATGCAGCCCGAGAATGTCAAATAAATGAGCACCGCGATAGCTGTCGACGACCGAGATGCCCATCTTCGACATCACCTTCGCGAGCCCCGCGTCGAAGGCCTTCAGCATCTTGTGCTCGGCCTTCGAAGGCTCCGCGCCGCCGGCCGAGCGGGCCGTTTCAAGCGCCAGCCACGGGCAGACCGCGCCCGCGCCGTAGCCGATCAGGATGGCCGCGTGATGGATGTCGCGGCAGTCGCCGGCCTCGACCGCAAGCCCAGCCAGCGTCCGCAGCCCGGCCGCGACCAACGCCTGGTGGACGGCTCCCGTAGCCATCGCCATCGGGATCGGCAGCGCTGTCTCTGCGGCGCTGCGGTCGGATAAGACGAGGATGCGCCCGCCTCCACGCACGAGCTCGATCGCCTGCGCGCAGATTGTATCCAGCCCCTGCTCGAGCGTCATTGCAGGCGGGTACACGCAGGCCAGCTCCGCAATCGGCAACTCGCTCGCGTGGGGGTGCTCACCCTGGCGCAGCGCGGCCATCTGGGCGAGCGACAGGTGGGGCGAATCGAGCGACACACCCGGCAGCGGCGCACCCTTGTCCAGCAGGTGCGACCACGGCCCGAGCCGCGTGTGCAACGATACCACCACGGCCTCGCGCAGGGGGTCAATCGCCGGGTTCGTGACCTGCGCAAACCGCTGGCGGAAGAAGGCGTAGATGGGCCTGGGCGCACGCGCGAGAAAGGCCAGCGGCGTGTCGTCGCCCATGGACCAGACGGCGTCCTTGCCGTCCGCGCCCATAGGCAGCAGGACCATTTTGACGTCTTCACGGGTATAGCCAAAGCCGCGCTGATGCGCCATGAGCACGGCCGGCGCGAGCACCTCGCCGGTGTCCGCGGGGATGAACGCGGCGGTCTCGAGGAACTCGGCGTAGGGCGCGCCGGAATCGAAGATCGTGAGCAGTTCTTCGTCCTCGTACACCTTGCCGCCGTACAGGTCGACGACCAGCATCTGCCCCGGGCCGAGCCGTCCGCTGTGCGTCACCTTGTCCGGGTCGAGATCGACCAGGCCGGCCTCCGATCCGGCGACGACCAGGCCGTCCTCGGTCATGGCAAAACGGCACGGGCGCAGGCCGTTGCGATCAAGCGCGGCGCCCACAACGCGACCGTCCGAAAAGGCGATCGCAGCGGGCCCGTCCCAAGGCTCGGCGCAATCGCGGTGGTAGCGCAGGAAGGTCGAATCGCGCTGTGCACTCTGCGCCGGTGGCAGCAGCATGCGCACCGCCTCCGCCAGCGACCGGCCGTTCTGCGAGATGAGCTCGATGCCTTCATCAAGGCTCGTCGAGTCCGTCCCGCCCTTCGTCAACACCGGCTTGCACTCCGCCGGCAGCGTGGAATCACGCGCCGCCATGCGCGCACGATTGCCCCAGACCGTGTTGATTTCGCCATTATGCGCCAGCGTCCGCGCCGGCTGCGCGCGGTTCCACGAGGGCGCCGTATTGGTCGCGTAGCGCTGATGAAAGATCGCAAACGGCGAGGCGAACTCCGGCGACTGCAGGTCCGGATAGAACTCCGCCATCTGCGCGCCCGAGCACATCGCCTTATACACCAGCGTCTGCGACGACAGCGAGCAGATGTAGCCGGTGACCTCGCCGGCCTCGTGCATGCGCTCGAACTGCTTGCGTGCAAGGTAGAGCGGACGCTCCATCGACCGCGCCGGGTCGATGCCGGCCGCAACCTTGTTGGTAAGGAAGACCTGCTTGATGCGCGGCATCGCGCCCAGCGCAATCTCTCCCAGCGCGGCCGTGTTGACCGGCACGTCGCGCCAGCCGAGCACCTCACATTGCTGCTCGTCCAGGGCGCGCTCGAGCATCGCTTCCAGCCGCTCTTCCCCCGCGGGCAGGAACACCATGCCGACCGCAAGATCGCGGTCCGGCGCCAGCTCCAAACCTGCCGCGCGCAGCAGCAGCGGCCGCGGGATCGCCGTCATCAGGCCCACGCCATCGCTACTCTTGCCGTCGGACGCAGTCGCGCCACGGTGCGCCAGCCTGGCCAGCGCAGTCAGCGCGTTCTGCACAATCTCATGCGACGCAACGCCCATCGTCGTGGCCACAAAACCCACGCCGCAGGAGTCCTGATCGAAGCGCGCGTCCACAAGAGAAGGACGGGTAGAGGCGCGGGCGCCAGCCTGCGGGGTCGTTGCGGAGTTGGATTCCATAGCTCACTATACTTTGCGCCGGTCCCTTTGGAACAGCCGGCAAAGCCTTCTTTACAATCGCTTTTTGGCACAAGTGAAACTTGACAAAAAGCGTATGTATATTTATACATGGTTATGCATCTTTATGCATAACGACGTTCTGCCACGACGCAGAATAACCCTGGAAAGATTGACCTTGGCATGAAGCAGCAGCGCCACATCACAATTCGCGAGATCCTCGGCAGCACCCCCGTCGCAAGCCAGGACGAGCTGCGCCGCAAGCTCGCCACGCGCGGCTTCCACGTCACGCAAGCCACGCTCTCACGCGACGTACGCGAGCTGCAGCTCACCAAGGGCCCGGCCGGGTACGCCGTCTCCGCCGAGGTCGAGGAGGACAACGAAGCGCCCGGCATCCGCGACGTGCTGCGCAGCTTCGGACTCGAGGCGCGCCAGGCCATGAACCAGATCGTCATCATCACCACCACGGGCGGCGCGCAACCGGTCGCGGCGACCATCGATTACGAAGATTGGCCGGAGGTCGTCGGCACCATCGCGGGCGACGACACCGTGCTCGTCATCTGCCCGGACGACAAGCAGGCGAAGAACCTTCGCGGCAGGATCGAGGCCTTCATTGGCTGACGCGATCCGCACCGCCGTCGCCGGTGTGGGCGGCTACTCGGGCGGCGAGCTGGCACGCCTGCTGCTCGCGCACCCACGCCTCGGGGGCACTCCCCCGCTCTTCCTCGGCCGCGTTGCCGACGACAGCAGCAAGGGCTCCGTGCCGCTCGAGCAGTTGCACCCGCACCTGGCGCTCGGCGCGGGCAAGGTTCTGCCTCCGGTCGAGGCATTCTCCTGGGATCTCATCCGCGAGCGCAACACCGACCTCGTCTTCCTCGCGCTGCCCCATG
>CAXUDC010000095.1:0-5038 GCA_964249685.1 uncultured Acidobacteriaceae bacterium | reverse complement strand
TGGGATCTCATCCGCGAGCGCAACACCGACCTCGTCTTCCTCGCGCTGCCCCATGAGACCTCGCGTGAGTGGGCTCCGGAGTGGCTCGCCCGCGGCGTGAAGGTCATCGATCTCAGCGGCGCCTGGCGGCTCGACGACCCCGCCAACGCGGCCGTCTACAACCTCACCGACGCCGACCCCGAGCAGGCCCGCAAGCTGCAGACGGAGGCCGTCTTCGGCGCGCCGGAGCTGCACGCGGCGGAGATCGCGAACGCTCGCTTGGTCGCCAATCCTGGCTGCTACTCCACCTCCATCATCCTCGCGCTCGCGCCTCTACTGCGCGCGGGCGTGGTCGATCTCGACCACGGCATCATCTGCGACGCGAAATCCGGCATCAGCGGCGCAGGCAAAAGCCCCACGCCCAAGACGCACTTCATGTACGGCGCCAACAACCTCTCCGCCTACTCGGTCTTCGGCCACCGCCATACCGGCGAGCTGCTCGAGCAGCTCCACCTCACGTCGGCGCAGATCCAGTTCACACCCCACCTGCTGCCCATCCCGCGTGGAATTTTATCCACCATCTACCTCCGGCTCCGCACGCCGCAGGATTCCGCTAACATCGAAGCAGTGCTGCGGAACTTCTACGCTCGAAGCCCCATGGTGCGGGTGCGCGCGGCCGGCAACCTGCCCGACATCCTTTCCGTCACCCACACCAACTACTGCGACCTTGGCTTCACCCTCGCACCCAACGGCCAACGTCTCGTGCTCGTAAGCTGCCTCGACAATCTGCTCAAGGGCGCCGCCGGCCAGGCCGTCCAGAACATGAACCTGATGTGCGGCTATCCGGAATCGGAAGGACTGCTATGAAGTATTTGATCAAGATCGGCGGCGCGGCGCTCGAAGAACCCGCGCTGCTCGCGCTCTGCGGCAAGGCCATCTTCGACCTCGTTTCAGACGGCAATCAGGTCGCCGTCGTTCACGGCGGCGGCGTGCAGTTGACCCGCACGCTCGCCGCGCTCGGGAAAAAGAGCGAGTTCATCGGCGGCCTCCGCATCACCGACGCCGAGACCCGCGACACCGCGCTGATGGTCCTCGCCGGCCGCGTTAACAAATCGCTCGTAGCCACACTCGGCAAGCACGGCCAGGCCGCCATGGGCTTGTCGGGCGGTGACGGCCACGTCTTCCGCGCGCGCAAGAAGAAGACCGAGCACGACCTCGGCTTCGTGGGTGAGATCGCCGCCACCGACCCGCGCTGGCTCGAGGCCATCTGGAAGATGGGCGCGGTGCCCGTCATCTCATCGATCGCGCTCGGCTTCGACGGAGAGTACTACAACATCAACGCGGACGAGATGGCCTCCGCCGCCGCCATCTGCACCAGCGCCGACGCGCTCGTCTTTTTGACCGACGTCCCCGGCGTCAAGGGCGCGGACGGCAACGTCATGCGCTGGCTGTCGCTCAAGGACGTGCCCGCCATGGAGCGATCGGGCGTCGTCTCGGGCGGCATGATGCCCAAGCTCAACGCGTGCAAAGACGCGCTTACCCATGGCGTCAAGCGCGTCCGCATCCTGCCCGCAAGCGCCGCCGGCATCCTGCCCGATCTGATCTCCAGCCGCAACAACGATGGAACCGAGGTGATAGCCGCATGATGAATCTAGAAACAACCCAGGCCGCGGAAAAGAAGCTGCTGCTGAACACCTACGCGCGTAACCCGATCCTGTTTACCGGCGGCCACGGCTGCTACCTGACCGACGCCGAAGGCCACGACTACCTCGACCTGCTCAGCGGCATCGGCGTCTCCGCCCTCGGATATCAGCATCCTGCGATAGAGCGCGCCATCGCCGCACAGGCGCCGAAGCTCATCCACACCTCGAACCTGTTCTACAACGAGCATGCCGCCGAGCTCGCCATGCGCCTCACTGAAATCTCCGGGCTCGACCGCGTCTTCCTCTGCAACTCCGGCACCGAGGCCTGGGAGGCCGCGTTGAAGCTCGCGCGCGCTCACGCCGAGCGCGTCCGCAGCGAGGGCGGCCATCTCGGCACGCGCTTCCTCGCTCTCGAGCACAGCTTCCACGGCCGCACCATGGGCTCGGTCGCGACCACGCAGAAGCTCGCCTACCGCGCCCCCTTCGCGCCCGTCATGCCCGATGTAGAATTCGTCCCCTTCAACGACATCGCCGCCCTGCGCGCGGCCTTCAGCACCGAAGTCTGCGCCATCCTCATCGAGGTCGTGCAGGGCGAAGGCGGCATCCACCCCGTCTCGCGCGAGTTCTTCCAGGTCGCCCGCGCCCTCTGCGACTCCACCGGCGCGCTCCTCATCGCGGACGAGATCCAGTGCGGCTTCGGGCGCACCGGCAAGTGGTTCGGCTACCAGCAGTTCGGCATTCTGCCCGATGTCACCACCATCGCCAAGCCGCTCGCCGGCGGCCTTCCCATCGGCGCCATGCTCTGCACCGAAGCCGCCGCCAGCGCCATCACTCCCGGCATGCACGGGACGACCTTCGGCGGTGGGCCCCTGGCCTGCGCGGTCGCCATCGCCGTCATCGACGAGATAATCCAGACCGACCTCCTCGCCCACGTCGAAGAGGTCGGGACCTACTTCATGGACCAGCTCCGCGCCCTCGCCAAACACCACACCTCGATCAAGGAAGTGCGCGGGCTCGGCCTGATGATCGGCGTCGAACTCGACTCCACAGACCTCGCCACCAAAGCCCTGGCCGACATGCTCGCCCAGCACATTATCCTCAACCGCACCTCCGACGTCGTCCTCCGCTTCCTCCCCCCGTATATCCTCACGCGCGCCCAGGTCGACACCGCCGTCGCCGCGCTCGATACCATTCTGACGACCAACACCGCGGCACTCGCAACCGCAGGAGCACACGCCAATGGGTAGCAAGACCGTCGTCCTCAACCCCAAGCCAGTCGACGCGCCAGCCAAGTCGCTCGGCATCCAGTCCGACATCGCCTACAGCGAGGCCACCAAGCGCCTCAGCGGCCGCGACCTCTGCTCCATCGCCGACCTCACCGTCGGCGAGATGGCCGCCATCATGGAGCTTGGCCACACCGTCAAGGCCCAGCCCGAGGACTTCCGCCACGCCCTCGACGCGAAGCAGATGGTCATGTTCTTCGAGAAGGCCAGCCTCCGCACGCGCCTCACGTTTGAGACCGCCATCAACACCTGCGGGGGCAACGCCATCTTCGTCGACCAGACCCAATCCCCGCTCGGCGAGCGCGAATCGCTCCCCGACATGGCCCACAACGTCGAGCGCTGGGTGCAGGTCATCGTCCTGCGCACCTACGCGCACGACACCATCACCGAGATGGCCGCGAACTCCAAGGTCCCCGTCATCAACGCGCTGAGCGACCTCGAGCACCCCTGCCAGGCTATCGCCGACTTCCTCACCTTAGAGGAGCGCTTCGGCTCAGCCGAGGGCCTGCACTTCTCCTACATCGGCGACGGCAACAACGTCTGCCACTCGCTCATGCTCGCCGGCGCGCAGCTCGGCACGCACGTCACCATCGCCACCCCCAAGGGCTTCGCGCCCAAGCTCGACATCAGCGTCAAGGCGCTCGAGATCTGCGAGCAGACCGGCGGCACCCTCACCCTCACCAACGACCCGGTCAAAGCTGCAACCGGCGCGGACGCCATCTACACCGACGTCTGCACCTCCATGGGCTTCGAGCACGAGGCCGCCAAGCGCGCGCCCATCTTCAAGCCCTACCAGGTCAACGAGCAGCTCATGAGCCACGCCCAGCCGCACGCCGTCTTCATGCACTGCCTCCCCGCGCACCGCAACGCCGAAGTCACCGACGCGGTGCTCGACGGCCCGCAATCGGTAGTCTTCGACCAGGCCGAAAACCGCCTGCACGCGCAAAAAGCCATCCTCCTCACCCTTCTAGGCGGCGCAAAGCGCGTCGGCAACTCCCGCGAGCGCCTCCTAAGCGCCCGCCGCAAACTCGCCTGAACTGGGTACTAGAACTAACGACTCAAAACTCATGAATCCGATTTTCTTCTCCAAAGAAATAACTGCACAAAGGCATCCTCCATGTCCGTAATCCTTGAATCCCTCCCCCTCGGTCAGAAGGTTGGCATCGCCTTTTCCGGCGGCCTGGACACCTCCGCCGCTCTCCACTGGATGAAGACCAAGGGCGCTATTCCCTACGCCTACACCGCCAACCTCGGCCAGCCCGACGAGCCCGACTACGACGCCATCCCCCGCAAAGCTTTAGAATACGGCGCAAAACAGGCCCGCCTCATCGACTGCCGCCAGCAGCTCGTCCGCGAGGGCATCGCCGCGCTCCAGTCCGGCGCCTTCCACATCACCACCGCCGGCGTCACCTACTTCAACACCACGCCTATCGGCCGCGCCGTCACCGGCACCATGCTCGTCACCGCGATGAAGGAAGACGACGTCAACATCTGGGGCGACGGCTCCACTTTCAAGGGCAACGACATCGAGCGCTTCTACCGCTACGGCCTCCTCGTCAACCCCGACCTGAAGGTCTACAAGCCCTGGCTCGACGCGCAGTTCATCGACGAGCTCGGCGGCCGCGCCGAGATGTCCGCCTTCATGACCGCTGCCGGCTTCGGCTACAAGATGTCCGCCGAAAAAGCCTACTCGACCGACTCGAACATACTGGGCGCAACCCACGAAGCCAAAGACCTCGAGCTCCTGAGCACATCCATGAAGATCGTTGCCCCCATCATGGGCCGCGCCTTCTGGTCCGCCACCGAAGAGATCAAGGCCGAAGAAGTCACCATCCGCTTCGAAGAAGGCTTCCCCGTAGCGCTCAACGGGCAGGACTACCCCGACCCCGTAGCCCTGATGTTAGCCGCCAACGCCATCGGCGGCCGCCACGGCCTCGGCATGAGCGACCAGATCGAAAACCGCATCATCGAAGCCAAATCCCGCGGCATCTACGAAGCCCCCGGCCTCGCCCTCCTCTTCCTCGCCTACGAGCGCCTGCTCACCGGCATCCACAACGAGGACACCCTCGAGCAGTACCGCGACTCCGGCCGCAAGCTCGGCCGCCTCCTCTACCAGGGCCGCTGGTTCGACCC
>CAXUDC010000094.1:2816-13513 GCA_964249685.1 uncultured Acidobacteriaceae bacterium | reverse complement strand
ACCGCGGCCAGCAGCACGCCCGCTATCCCATAGGTCGCGGTGATCATCGGCTTGCGTCCCACCTTGTCGAACAACGGTCCCAGGACCATCGGACCAAGGAAGCTTGCAATCGCAAACGGCAGCAACTGTAGCGGCAACTGCTTGTCTTCCAGGTGGTAGAACTGCTTCGCGATCAGCGCGTAGGTAAAGAAGATCGCATTGAAGAAAAACGCCTGCGCCACCATCAGGGCGAGTCCCAGGAACGACCGCTGACGGTTCTCCCCCACCATGTTGCCGAAGATCTCGCGCAACGGCGTGTGGTCGCGCGGAGTGATCTTCAGCTTCTCGCCCTCGACCGGCGGTAGCGTCTTACCGGACGCAACGATCTGCTGTTCTATTCCTCCGACGATTTCCTCTGCCTCCGCCTCGCGCCCGCGCAGCATCAGCCAGCGCGGGCTCTCGGGCACTTTCAGCCGTAGCAGCAGCACGGCCAGCCCTAGCGTACCGCCGATGCCGAACGCATAACGCCAGCCCATATCTACCGGGATGGGGTGCCCGCGCAGCAGGTACACGGTCGCCACCGAGCCCAGCGACGCGCCCACCCAGAACGTCGCATTGACCACCAGGTCGACCGTCCCCCGCACCTTGCCCGGGATCAGCTCGTCCACCGCCGAGTTGATCGCCGCGTACTCCCCGCCAATGCCAAGCCCGGTCACAAACCGGCACACCCCAAACCACAGCAGCCCATGCGAAAACGCCGTGCCGATGGTCGCAATCGAATACGTTGCCAGCGTGACCAGGAACAGCTTTTTGCGTCCCAGCCGGTCCGTCAGGTACCCAAACACCAGCGCGCCCAGCACGGCGCCTGCCAGGTAGATCGTCGCGGCCGAAGTCACCTGCGCGTCCGAAAGCGACAGCCCGTTCTTCGATTCCAGCACCCCCGAAAGCGACCCTACCAGGGTCACTTCCAGCCCATCCAGCAGCCACGATGTACCCAGCGCGGCGATGATCAGCGTGTGAAATCTCGACCACGGCAGCCGGTCCATCCGCTGCGGAACATCGCTTTCAATCTGCTCGGCCATGGCTTAGGATCCCTTTTCAGCCTTGATGATGCTGATCGTGCCATTCCGCTCGAGGATCGCGTACTTGACACCAAAGATAGACTTCACGCCCTTCAGCCGGGCCGCCGCCATCACGTCCTCCGGGGCCAGCTTCATCCCGTGCATCACCTCGTTTTGCCAGCGCCCATCCTTGACGGCCACCAGCGGCGTGCCGTCGATGACCGCGCCCACCGTCGAGAACTTCGATTTCAGAAATGCCATCGTCCGGTGCAGCAGCCCCACCGTCAGGATCGCGGTCGTGCAGTTTGTCATCGAGCGGTCCGACCCGACCGTCGCCAGGATGATCACGCCGCCGATCAGGAACACCAGAACGAACTCAAACAGTGTCATCTGCCCGCCCGGCCGGCGCGTCAACACCCGAACCGCCAGCATCAGGAAGAAGTAACCCGCAATCGCATGAAAAATAGTGGGCATGGCAAGACCTCGTTACGGCATCGTGATGATCCGCTCGGTGATGGCGGGCTGGTTCGGAACCTGCAGGGTAAAGTGCGTTACACTCGGCGAGGCAGGCTGCAGGGCAAAGGCGACGGTGGCCGGCTCGAACGTCGCGGGAAACACGTACGTGATCCCCCCGCCGCCGACGGTCGAGGACTCCGGAGCGGGTATGATCCGCTGAGCGCCCAATTCCTTCACCATGGACTCACTCACAAACAGCTGCACCTTGCCGTTCTGGATCACCCCCGGCTGGAACGAGACCCGCAGGATCGCCGGCGTCTGCGCCCGGTCCACCGCGTCGTACTCCACATACATGGCGGAGTTTGAAGTCTTGCGATGCGCCAGAGGCCCCGCGCCGAACAGGCCAGCGGCTGTAGCGATCAACAGCAATCCGAAGAGGACCCAGATCGTCCGCTCAAACCGCCACCACTTTCGTTGAAACTCAAGATCCTCACCAACCGCGACTTCGTCGTTGATCTTCGGGACCGTATCTTCGACCGGCTTCTCGAATGCGACGTCTGCCATTACGACTCCTCCTCTTCGCGCTTCTGAATGCTGATCTCGCCGCTGCGCTCGAGCACCGCCCGGTCGATCTGGTCGAGCGTCATAACGCCCTGATCGCGCGCTACCGCCATGACGTCGTCGTCCTGAATGCCCATGCGGCTCAGCGTGTTGGCATGCCATTTGCCGTCTTCCAGCAGCACCAGCGGCGTGCCGTCAAACAGCCGCGCCACCCACGGCGAGTGCGCCCGCGCCTGCGCCACCGCGAAATGCGTCAGCGCGATCGTCATGATCTGCGTGAAGGCATTTGTGACCGATGCCTCCGTTCCCACCATCGCCGTCAGCGCCAGCCCGCCCATGAAGAACACGAGCACGAACTCGAACGGAGTGATCTGCTTACCCGGCCGCCGGCCAACGATGCGCACGACAAAGACGAGAAAGAGGTAGAAGAACACGGCTCGCAGGACAGGTGCCAAGGACAAACTCCGGCGTAGAAGGGTGGCGGTCGTGCTGCCTGGTGGTGAGAGTCGCTGCACCCTGAAATGGTTTGTTCCCGCGCCTCAGGTCTTCGGACGGAGTATAGACAGATGGGTGCCCCAGGTCTCGATTCTGAGACCTGGGCCTTTATGGTGGTCCTCTTCAAGCGGAGAGCAATCCCTTCTGGTGTAGGGCAGCAATATCCATCTGACAGCAGCAACACCAGCCAGATCGACTACTCCGTCAGCGAAGCCTCCACTCCACGCTTGCTCGTCAGCCGCTGCCACAGGATCCGTAGCAACGCCAGCACCGGAACTGACACCAGCGCCCCCACGACCCCGCCGATCTCGCCCCCCGCGAGCACCGCAAAGATCTCAGCCAGTGGCGAAATCTCGAGCGAGTGCCCCATGATTCGCGGCGCCGAGACGTAATCCTGGATGATCCGCCACGTGCCCAGAAACAGAAATAACCAGAGCACATGCGGGTATCCCGCCAGGATCGCAAAGCCCCAGATCACGGCCGACGCAATCGCCGGACCTACCACCGGCACAAACTCGCAGATGCCTGCCAGCGGGCCGAAGATAAACGCATACGGGACCCGCATCAGCGCCAGGACCACCGTCAGCATCACCGCCGTAAGCGCGGAAAGGATGATCTGCGCGCGGATGTAGCTGCCGAGCATTACGTTCACATCCTTCACAATGCCGCGCAGCACTTGCTCCTCATGCTCGTCCGTGCCCAGCTTGATAATCTCTGCCGCGATTGCAGGCGCGTCGCGCAGAAAAAAGATGCTCAGGATCGGCACCAGGATCAGCCACCAGAGATGCGAGAGCGGCTTCTCCAGTCGCTGCGCAAGGTCTTCGCCGTAGCTCAGAATCTGCGAGCGATGCGCGACGAAGAAGTCCTGCAACTGCACTTGCCGCGAAGGATCGAGCCCATGAGCGTGCCCGAGTTGCGAGATCAGCTGCCCGGAAGCCGCACGATCCAGCTCGCCCGGCAGGCTCGTCACCAACGCCCGCGCCTCGTTCGCCGCGAGCGGACCAAGCAGGTAAAGGCCCAGCACAATCAGCCCAAGCAGAACGGAGTAGACAGCGGCAATGGCGGCGGGACGCCCCCTCAGCGGCCGCTGCAGCCGCGACACCAGCGGGTCGGTGAAGTAGGCAAAGAGGATCGAAAACAGGAACAGCGTGAGCGTCGCGCGCGTCTCATGCAGGAAGTAAAGCACCCCCGCGAACACCAGCGCGGTAAACAGGATGCGAGCGGTCTTCGCATCCCAGAATCGTGAAAGCAGATGATCTTCCATGCCTTGTCCGTTGCTCCTTCCATGCGAAGGCGTCAGTGCAGCGTCTGCACAAACGCCCAGAACTGCTCATCGGTCTTCAGCTTCGAGAACGATTCATCCTTCGCAGGCTCCGGCATCCGCTCTCCCGCGAGCACATTCTGCCTGCGCGCAAACGCCTGCTCCAGGTGGATGCGAGCCTGCTTCGCATCGCCTGCTTCCGCATCCGCGCACGCCAGGTTGTAGTAGTTGAGCGGGTGGTCGGGATCGGCCTCGATGGCGTGCTCGGCGATGGCGCGGCTTGCCTTCAGGTCGCCGCTCCGCGCGAGCGAAATCACCAACTGATCGGTCAACACGCGATGCATCGTGAGGTGCTGCGTGTCCGCGGGCGTGCGGTCCAGCGCGTCCTTGTAGTACGGCGCGGCCAGCATCGGCGTCTTCGCGTAGAGCAGCGAGGCCATGATGAAGTAGTCGTTCGCCTCCGGTTTGTACCCCAGCAGGGGAGGGAACTGCTGCATCGCCTGCTCGAGCTCCGCGTCGACAGGCTTGTCCTGCAAGACCTTGGAAACGTGGATCTCGTAGCAAAGCTCGGCGTCGGAAGCAAAGGCAAACAGGTTGCGCTGGCGCGTCGTCGCCGGGTTGCCGTGGACGATCCAGTTCGTCAGCGCGAGCGGTGTTCCATCCTTCGACGCGCCCTCCGAGTCCTTGCGATCGCTGATCGCGCTCGCCTGGTTCTGCAGAATGCCGTCGGTCGCATCCTTGCGGCAGCCCGTCGCCGTGGCCTTGTGATAGTAATTGTCGAACAGGATGATCGACGCGGTGATCCCATTCTTCTCATTCGATAGCTGCAGGACCGGACGAGTGCCGTCGTCGTAGACGTTGGTGTAGTCGATCTTCCACTCGTCGCCTGCGGGAACCGAGATTGCCCCAAGATGGGCGGAGGTGATCACCACCGGCACGCGGCCGGGCACGACCTGAGCCAGCAAACTGGAAGCCGTAAACGCAAGCAAAATCAACGCACGTAGCATGCCGAATCTTACCGCGAATCGCAGCCGCGTGCCCTGAGGTGCCCCATGATCACCGCAGCTCCATCGCGGTTATCGTGGGGTTAGGCTCTGCACCCTGCCCAACGCGCAAGCCATTTACAACTCCCTAGCAAACTGCGACAACGGCTCGAACTGCCTCGGCTTCGGCTCCGTCGCGAGCGCCAGCACCAGCCGCTCCAGCACCAGGCGCTTGTCCGGCGGCGACGAGCGAATCTCGAGATCCGCCTTCGCGATCAGCCGAATTGCGCGCGTCAGCTCCGAGCGCGATTTGTAGCGGCGAGCTTGCCGGATCAGATCATCCGCTGCGAACGGAGGCATGCGAAAACCCTGCCACAATACGCCCCAGATCGCACGCGAATCGCGCACGTTCTTCTCGACGATGATGAGCATCTGGCGGAAGGTGCGCGCGAGCATGTAGAGATGGCCGATGGCTGAATCTTCGCCGCCGTCAGACGCGTTCAGCAGGCCGTGGAGCAGCGCGAGCGCAGCAGGACGATCGCGCCGGCTAATGGCGTCTGTAAGCTCGTAGAGCGAGCGCTGCTTGGCCGCGAGCACCATCGTTTCGACATCGCCGAGCGTGATCGTGGGCAGCGGAATCGCGCTGGAAGCCTGGGTAAGGATCTCGGGTTGCACGAGCCGCAGCTGCTTGCCCTGCGCGTAGAGCGCCAGCTTTTCGAACTCGGACGCGACCAGCATCATGTCCGCGCCGAGCGCGTCGACGAGCTCGCGCGCGGCTTCGAGTTCGATCGTGACGCCGCGCGCGGGAGCGGATTCCTGCAGCCAGCGCGCGGCGTCGGACTCCTCCACGCGGGCGAGCTCGACGACGCCGCACCACTCGCCGAGTGTCTCGCGGATGCGCTCGAAGCGCTCCTTATCCTGCAGGTCCATGCGTCGCAGATCAGTGGGAATGTGTAGGTGGTCCGCGATGAAGATCAGCACCGCAGCGGGATTGGCGCGGCGGAAATAGGCGTCGATGGCGGCGAACTCTTCCTTCTTGCTGCCGCGGCCGTAGAGCGTCTTCAGATTGCGGACGAAGATCACCTGGAACGGGACCATCAGCGAAGGCGTCTGCGCTAGGTCGAGTGCGTCGAAGATGGTTGTGTCGGCAAGGTCGAGATCGTGCAGGCAGAAGTCGCGCTGGTCCGCGGGCGCGAGTGCATTCAGGATGCCCTGGCGGCAGCGCTGGTAGAGGAAGGCCTCGTCGCCCGCGAGGACGTAGCCGGCGCGGAGCTGCGGCGACTTGATCTCGGCGAGGAAGCGCTCGGTGGCGGCGAAGGATTTTAGCGCGGGCATCTAGAAGGACTCCAGCATGTCGGAGACGAGGGTTTGGGCGAAGTCGCGCGCAAGCCGCTGCAGCGCGGGCGAGTCTTCCTGGATGAAGAGCGTGAGGTCCTGCGTGGATTGATACTGCTCGCGGAAGGGAATCGCGTCGTTCTCGTAGAGGATGTGTCCGTCGCGCGCGCGCAGGACGACCTTGGCCGTGATGGTGATGAGGTAGGAAGAGGTCTGGCCAGAGGTGGAGTCATAAGTGAGCGGCGAGGAGCTTTGCGTGACGATGGTTCCAGTAAGCGTTGCGTCAGCATTATCTGCTTTAGGATCAACGACATAGAGGGTCCGCGTGTTGAGCTCGCGGACGATGGCCTGGGTGAAGAGGAACTCGGTGTGGGCGGCCTGGGTGCCGGTGGTGAAAGTGGGGACGGCTAGAGTGTGGATGTTGAGGGGGAGGTGCGCAGCTGCGCCTACGGTGTGGTAATTGCAGGCGGTGAGGTAGAGGAGGAGCGGGATGGGGAGGAGGCGACGCATCGGCTAGGGGTATTGTCGCATTGTGGAGGGTTTTGGGTGGGTACCCCCCCCTCCCTGGTTTGATTCTAAGATTTTGATTTTGTTGAGGTTAGATTCAGACTCTGGTGCCGATGGAGGTGCACTGTTTTTGGGCAGTGGGTTTGTTGGGGCTTCGTGGTGGAAATGAGAAACCTATTCATCGCGGTGAAGCTGCGATGAATAGGGCACCCAGGTCGGTGTCGGGTCAGTTTGGGATTAGGCTGGGCTGGGTTGGCCTTCGCCGAAGCCGGGCTTGCGGGTGTTTTCGGGCTTGAGCACCTTCTGGACGTCTCCGCCCTGGCCGGGGTCCACCGCGGAGAGCGGCGAACGGGCTTCGGGGAGATCCTTGCCTTCGATGATGAGCTTGATCTCCGCGGCGTCGAGGGTCTCGCGCTCAAGGAGGTAGCTCGACATGCGGTGCATGATGTCGTGGTGGGTGTCGAGGATGTGGTAGGCGCTCTGGTAGCCGGCGTCCACAAACTTGCGCACCTCCTCGTCGATCTGCTTGGCGGTGTCATCGGAGAAGTCGCGGGCCTGGCCTATCTCGCGGCCGAGGAAAACTTCCTGCTCCTTCTTGCCGAAGGTCAGGGGTCCGAGGGTGGACATGCCGTACTCGCACACCATGGCGCGGGCGAGTGCAGTGGAGCGCTGAATGTCGTTGCCGGCACCGGTGGTCATCTGCTTGAGGAAGATCTCTTCCGCGCAGCGCCCGCCCATGAAGACTGCCATCTGGGTTTCGAGGTAGTCCTTGGTCACGGTGTGCTTGTCTTCCTCAGGCAGGTGCATGGTGACGCCGAGGGCCATGCCGCGCGGGATGATGGTGACCTTGTGGAGGGGATCGGAGTGGTCGCGCATGGCGGCTACGAGAACGTGACCAGCCTCGTGGTAGGCTGTTACATTCTTTTCCTGGTCCGAGAGCAGCATGGACTTGCGCTCGGCTCCCATGAGGACCTTGTCCTTGGCGGTTTCGAAGTCGAACATGTGGACCGACTTGCGGTTGAAGCGGGCGGCGGTGAGGGCAGCCTCATTGACCATGTTGGCGAGATCGGCACCGGAAAAACCCGGTGTGCCGCGGGCCAGCACGTTGAGGTTGACGTCCTCAGCCATGGGGACTTTCTTGGAGTGGACGCGCAGGACTTCTTCGCGGCCCTTGATGTCGGGGCGGTCTACGATGACGCGACGGTCGAAGCGGCCGGGGCGGAGCAGCGCCGGATCGAGCACGTCGGGGCGGTTGGTGGCGGCGATGAGGATGACGCCGTCGTTGGCTTCGAAGCCGTCCATCTCGACCAGAAGCTGGTTGAGGGTCTGCTCGCGCTCGTCGTGCCCGCCGCCGAGACCTGCGCCGCGATGACGGCCGACGGCGTCGATCTCGTCGATGAAGATGATGCAGGGAGCGTTCTTTTTGCCCTGCTCGAAGAGATCGCGAACGCGGCTGGCGCCGACGCCGACAAACATTTCGACAAAGTCAGAACCAGAGATGGAGAAGAATGGGACGTTGGCTTCACCGGCAACCGCGCGGGCGAGCAGGGTCTTGCCGGTGCCCGGAGGTCCGACGAGCAGGACGCCCTTGGGGATGCGGCCGCCGAGGCGCTGGAACTTCTGGGCCTCGCGGAGGAACTCGATGATCTCCTTAAGCTCTTCCTTGGCTTCGTCGACGCCAGCAACATCCTTAAAGGTAATTTTCTTCTGCTGCATGGAGAGCAGGCGGGCGCGCGACTTGCCGAAGCTCATGGCCTTGTTTCCGCCAGACTGCATCTGGCGCATCATGAACATGAAAAGGCCGAGCAGGAGCAGGACGGGCAGGGCGGAGACGAGGATCTGCAGCCAGGCGTTCTGGGACTGGTCCTTGTTGTTGATCGTCACGCCGTGCTCGCCCAGCGCGCGGTAGAGGTCGGGGTAGTTGGCGGGGGTGAAGCTGGCAGGAATGACGGTGTTGTAGACCTGCTTGCCCTTGTCCTTGTAGTGGGCGGAGATCTCCGTGCCACTGACGGAGATGTCCTGGACCTTGCCGGCGGCAACGTCCGAGACAAACGCGGAGTAGCTGACGACTTCATCCTTGCCGACGCCGGAGGACTGCTTGACGAACTGCCAGAGGATGAAGAGCCCGGCGACAAGCGAGACCCAGAGAAGGAGCTGTTTTACGGTAGAGTTCAAGCGAATTTCCTCATTGTGCACGGCAGGGACGGGTTACGGTGTACCAGGTTTAGACGTTTCCCTATATAAAACGTTGACGCATGAAACGTTGACGCAGGCCGGCATCGGTGCAGTTCTAAAGATTCTACGCTTATGGCTAAGGATTCAGGGAGTGCCGGAGAGTACTTTTGTATCATGCAACTTTGACCGGCCTCTTTGGCAGGGGTAGGCTGGAGGAAAGCGGGAGGTGCGCGGATGATTTCAGCGACGGTGCGGAGGCGCAGGCGCGCTTTGTGGAGTTGATGGAGAAGGTGGGAACGAGCGAGACGGTGCTGATTACGGAGGGGGTGGAGAACCGGGTGGTGGCTCGACTGGTGAAGGTTGCTGCCGCGGGAAAGCGTCTCGGGTTCATGGAGACTCATGGCTGGGATGAAGGGGCTGCGTTCTGGGAGCCGCTTCCGGAGGAAGAGCTCCGGCTCTGGAACGGCGAGGGAGAGTGAACGCCCTGCTGGATACGCATACCTTGCTCTGGGCGGCGCTTGCCTCATGGAAGCTGAGTTCTTTGGCTGCGCGGACGATTGCGGACCCAAACAATATTTTTTTTGTCTCCGCGGCATCTGCCTAGGAGATTGCGACGAAAGTTCGTATAGGCAAGATGCCGGACGCGATTGCCTTTGAAGCTCTGTTTGAACAATCCGTCGTAGAGGTGGGGTATACGCTTCTGCCGATTGAGGTGTCGCACGCTCTGCTCGCCGGGCGGTTGAAGGGCGCGCATCGTGATCCGTTCGACAGGATGATCACGGCTCAGGCTCTCGCGTTGAATATGCCGGTGATCAGCAGGGATGAGAAGCTGGATGAGTTTGGGGTTCGGCGGATTTGGTGATGGCGGATCGGTCGCTTGTTCATTGCAATCCACTTATTGGTGGCCTAGAGTAAGTTCCTTCAGAGAGACATTGCAGTCACGATCGAGACGCAGATCCCTACGGGATGACAACAAAAAGGCAGGGGCGGCTTTTGTTGTTGATAGCGAAGCGAAGCGAGCCGTGTTTTATGAATGCTATGGTCGACTGCTCAAGGGTGGTTCAGGAGGGGTCTTGGAAGCTGGTGAGCTCCGGGTCTTCCGAGAGGGGCTGGGCTTTGTCGAAGACTTCGAGGAGAAGGCGGACGGGGTAGAGGGCACGCTTGTCGTCGTTGAAGGTGATGATGACGCCGTCCGTCAGCCTTTCTACCTGAGTGATGCGGGGTGCGATAGCGGTTTTCATGTTGTTAGCTTGACGTACGAGAGGAAGGAGTGTCTGTTCTTCAGGCGACGAAGAGGGCTGTTGTTGCTCAGTGAATCTTTGGATGCAGGCAGTTGTGGATCGCGTCTGCGGAGCTTGGACCTTGCGATCGATTATTCCTGTGGGTGCAGTTCCAAGGCGGCCGCCTGCGGAGGGACTGATCGTCGTGCTCCGTAAACAGCGCCGAGGCTGAAGCCCTTCGTTGCAACCGACTGATCCATGGGACGAAAGTCCCACGCTTCCATCCTAGTGCTCAGTCAGAGAGTCCACAGCGATTGTTTATTTATGTCGTGGCGCTCGAACGCAAATTCCCTTCGGGAATGACAAACAAAGGAGTAAAGGCGAAGTACTGCTGCATCATTTGCTCTGATCCGAAAGGAGAGATTGCTTCGAGCTTTCAGGCTCCGTTGCTGGGTTCGAACTCGGAGAAGTTGTCCAGGTGCGTCTTGATGACCTGGTAACACTCGCAGGAGCGGGCTTTTAGGCCGGGGATGTCGAGCAGGTGGATGACGCCGCGGGTGTAGCTGATGAGGCCCAGATTTTTGAGCGTGATCGCGGCGTGGGTGACGGTGGGGCGGGTGCTGCCGAGCATGTCGGCGAGGAACTCATGCGGCATGCGGAAGGT
>CAXUDC010000094.1:0-2716 GCA_964249685.1 uncultured Acidobacteriaceae bacterium | reverse complement strand
ATGGACTCGAAGCCGAACATGCCGACTTCGACCTGGGTGCCGTCGAGAAAGGTGATGGTCTGGGACGCCATGCCGGTCTCGACAAAATAGAGGTGATCGACGGTGCGGCCGGGGAATTCGATCTCGTGATTGAGCTCGAAGGTGATGGGTTGCAGCTGGAGCCGCTTGATAATGTCAGGGGAAAAAGCGCGGAGAAGCGAATTGTTATAAGTGCGGGTCGTCATGGCGCACGCTCGTGTGGAGAATCGACTCAGTATGACACTGAACAGCCGCTGACAATGTGCGCTGGCGCACATAGGGTCAGGTGGTGGAGAGGCGGAGCTCGCGGGCGCTGCGCTCGGCGAGGAGGTTGGCGGAGAGCTGGAGGCGGCCGCCGGGGCGGGCAGGGATGGCGGGGTCGGGTGGGCCGGGAGGGAAGCCGGCGAGGGTGAGGATGCGGGTGGTCTCGGCAAAGGAGAGGCGCGCACCGAGCTGGCGGGCGGCGGCGCGGAGGACGCGGCGGCGCAGCGCGGGGTCGAGGGGGCGAAGGCGTTCGAGCTCGAGCGCGATGGCCTGGGCACCGAGCGCGGTGGAGTTGGAGCGGCCGCCGCCGCGGACGGGTTTGCCGGGGAGGACGAGCGAGGGCAGCAGTTTGGCGACATCGGCAGTCCAGCGGGCGTCGTCCTCGCGGGCGAGTTCGGCGAGGTTGGCGAGAGTTTGGTCGAGCTGAGGGTTTTCCTCGCGGAGGAGCGGAAGGATGGTGTGGCGGAGGCGGTTGCGGGTGAAGGACTGGTCGGCGTTCGAGGAATCTTCACGCCAGGGTTGGTCGATCTCCTTCAGGTAGGTGCGCAGGTCCTGGCGGCGGGTGGCGAGCAGCGGGCGGAGAACGCGGCCGCCGGCGAGGGGGAGCGTGGGGGCGATGGCGGAGAGGCCCTCGAGCCAGGCGCCGCGGAGGAGCTTCATCAGGACGGTCTCGGCCTGGTCTTCAAGCGTGTGGGCGGTGAGGATGGTGTCGGTCTGGCGCTGCTCGAGCAGGTTGGCGAAGGCTTCGTAGCGGAGGTTGCGGGCGGCTTCCTCTAGGGATTGCTTCTGGTTTTCGGCTTGGTGTGCGGTCTGGACCTTGACGATGTGGAGGGGGATGCGCAGGCGCTCGCAGAGCTGCTGGCAGAAGAGCTGGTCCTGGTCAGACTCTTCTCCGCGTAGGGTGTGGTTGACGTGAATGGCGGAGAGGACGAGGCCGAGGGCGTTCTTGGGCTGGGTGTTGGCGGAGTGGAGCAGGAGCAGGAGGGCGGTGGAATCGGCGCCGCCGGAGAGGGCTACGGTGGCGCGGTCGCCTGGCCGCAGGAGCGTGGGGGGAAGCGTGAGCATTGATCACGACTTTATACTGTTGCGATGGTTGAGATACGGATTGCCACGGTGGAGGACGCGGCGTTGATCGCGGGGCAGCGCCGGCAGATGTTCGTGGATGCGGGCGTGCTGGGCGAGGAGGACTCGCCGGCGCTGACGCCGAATTTTGTGGAGTGGGTGCGGCCACGGCTTTTGAGCGGAGAGTACCTGGGCTGGATTGCGGAGGAGGAAGGTGCCGTGGTGGGTGGGGCGGGGGTGTGGCTGATGGCGTTTCCGCCGCACTGGCGCGATGTGGAGCCGGTCAGGGCGTATTTATTGAACTTTTATGTGGCTCCCGGGCAGCGCGGGCAGGGCATTGCCGGGCGGCTGCTGGACGCGACCGTGAACGAGGCCAGGCGGCGCGGGGTGAAGGTGGTGACGCTGCATGCGTCGAAGTTCGGCAAGCCGATCTATGAGCGCTACGGTTTCAGGCCGACGGATGAGATGATGCTGTCGCTGGCTTAGGCGGGGTATACTTCGATCTTGATGCGTGTCTATGTGGTTTTACCGGCGGCTGGAATTGGGACTCGGATGAACTCTGGCGTGAGCTCCGGGAGTGCGGTGGCGAAGCAGTTTACGACGGTGGGCGGGGTGCCGGTGCTGGTGCGGTCGCTGCGGGCGTTTGCGGCGGTGGAGCGCGTGGCGGAGGTGCTGGTGGCGGTGCGCGCCGGCGAGATGGAACGGGTGGCGGCGCTGGTCGAGGAGGCCGGGCTGAGCGGCAAGGTGCGGGTGGTGCAGGGCGGCGAGGACCGGCAGGGGTCGGTCGCGAACGCGCTCGCGGCGCTGGTTTCGGACGACGACGACGTGGTGCTGGTGCACGATGCGGTCAGGCCGCTGATCGATGCGGCGACTATTGAGCGGACGATCGACGCGGTGGTCAAGCATGGGGCGGCGATCGTGGGGCTGCCAGCGGTGGATACGATCAAGCAGGTAGAGCGGACGGCGGATGGGGCGATTGTGAGCTCGACGATTCCGCGGGAGCGCGTGGTGCAGGCGCAGACGCCGCAAGGGGCGCGATCCGGGCTGCTGCGACGCGCGTTTGCGGAGGCCGCGGCGGATGGGTTTTCCGGCACCGACGAGGCCAGCGTGCTCGAGCGGGCGGGCGTGGTGGTGAGCGTGGTGGCGGGGTCGGCGAGGAACTTCAAGATTACGTCGCCGGGGGATATTGAGTTGGCTGAGTTCTATCTGGGGAGTGCGCGATGAGCATGAGGATTGGGTTCGGGTTTGATTCGCACGCGTTCAAGGCGGGCGTGCCGCTGGTGATTGGCGGCATGGCGATCGAGCATACGGAGGGTCTGGCGGGGCATTCCGATGGGGACGTGCTACTGCATGCGATCACGGACGCGCTGCT
>CAXUDC010000093.1:0-13527 GCA_964249685.1 uncultured Acidobacteriaceae bacterium | reverse complement strand
GGGGTGGAGCCGGAGTTTGCGTTGCGGCGGGCGAATGGGAAGTTTCGGGGGCGGTTCGATCGGATGGAGGGGATGGTGGGGGTGGAGGGCATTCGGGGGGCTTCGGAGGAGGAGTTGGAGGGGCTTTGGGGGAGGGCTAAGGAGGGAGGACTGGGTTAGTTTGTAACCCCACTCATCACGGTGAAGCTATGATGAAGGGGCACCCGGGTTGGTTAGGGTCTGGTTACTTGGGGAGGGGGGTGGCTAGGAGGGTGTGGATGGCTTCCTGGTAGGTCATGGGGGGGACTGGGGTGTGCTGTGCGCCTTGGTATTCGGTGTTTTCTTTGATGGTTTTGACCATCAGGGCGCGGATGGTGAGGTGTGAGGTGAAGCGGGTAAAGATCCAGCGGCTGGGCTGGACCTCGGTTTGCTCGAAGGTGAGCTCGCCGCCGGGATAGATCCTGGCAACGATGAGGCCGACCGAGACGGGCTGGAAAATGTGCCCTTCCATGCGGGTGAGGACGTGTGTTCGGGGGTCGATCCAGGCGCGGCCCTTAAGGCCTGCGAGGCCCTCAGCGGCCAGCGTGTGCGAATGCCAGTCCGGGTTGGGTTCGAAGTCCAGGACGACCTCTGGCGGGGCTCCTGCGGCTGCGTGCTCGCGCTGGGGCTGGCCGGGGACGTAGTGGAAGAGCATGGCGTCGGGAACCTGGCCGATGATCTCTGCCGCGTTCTTCTTGCCGGTGGTGTCGCCGTGGATGTGCTTGGCGAAGTCGGCGGGGGAGTCGAGCATGTCCTGCAGGCGGCTGCGCTCGGCGGTGTCCTGCTCGGGGGTGAGGGGCTGGCCGTCCTTGAGGATGAGGCGAGCTACGGCGCCGTCTTTGGACTCGATGACGTCGCGGATCTGCTCGCCTTTGGCGTCGTGGATTTGCATGCGGTAGCGAAGGTAGGGCGCGCCGTAGTGCAGGACCTTGAGCTCGTTGGCGGCAGCGTCGGCGGCCCATTGGCGCGGCGGCAGGCTGAGCGGGTCCTGCTGGGCGTGGACGCAGTGCGGTAGCAGCAGGCTGGCGGCAAGAAGCACGAGAGAAAGCTGGGCAGGAGGCATAAGCGCTAGTGTCGAGTGTATGACGTTTGGGGTACCGCGATCGTTTTCCCGTTTGCGGTCCGGGGGGCGAGTGGGTATAGTTCGGGGGAGTGATGGCTTTGCCGGGCGTCCCAAGATTCCACGAGATTGAGGTTCCATGAAGCCAGCTGAAGGTTCCACGCTTATCGGTAAGTCGGTCACTATCCGCGGAGAGCTCTCCGGGAGTGAAGATTTGTTTCTGGACGGGCAGTTTGAAGGCACGGTGACGCTGTCCGACAGCCGCCTGACCGTGGGGCCGAACG
The DNA here is from genome assembly GCA_964249685.1 of uncultured Acidobacteriaceae bacterium. Classification (GTDB taxonomy): domain Bacteria; phylum Acidobacteriota; class Terriglobia; order Terriglobales; family Acidobacteriaceae; genus Edaphobacter. Next base: position 12,165 of record CAXUDC010000093.1, on the reverse strand, counting down.
CGCAGGTGAAGGCCGACCTGCATGTGCGCGACTTGATCGTGTTCGGGATCGTGGACGGGAACGTGCATGCCTCGGGCCGGATCGAGCTGCGCCAGACCGCGATCGTGAATGGCGACATCTTCGCGAGCCGGTTGTCGGTGGAAGAGAGTGCGTCCATTCGCGGGCGCGTGGAGCTAACGGGCCGCATGGCACCGGCTGCGGCCTAGGGAGAGGCGACGATGGGGCTTTTTGGCGGCAAGTCCAGCGGCGGCGTTACGCCGCAGGAGGTGGCGCGCGTGCCGCGTCACTCCAGCGGCTGGGTGAAGCTGAACGAGCACCTGAAAGCGAACGCGGAGTTGCGCGTGCTGGACCTGGGGCCGACCTCGGCCGGGAATATCAACTTTATTACGAACATGGGGCACAGCATCTACATGGCGAACTTTGCCGAGGATGCCGCGCGCCCGGAGTTTAGGACCACCGATGAAGACGGCCAGGTGGTCTACAATGCGGAACGGTTTTTGAGGGAGCATCTCGACTTTGCCGGGCGGCAATTCGACGTGGTCGCGTTGTGGGACACGGCGGATTATCTGCCGGCGGAGTTACTGCAGCCGATCGTGGACCGGCTTTACGAGGTAATTGCGCCGGGAGGGCAGTTGCTGGCGTTCTTCCATTCCAAGGCGACTGGGGACGAGACGGCGTTTACGCGGTACCACCTGAGCGATACCGACCAGGTGCAGATGCAGCGGATGGGGGGGCGGCCTTTGCTGCATACGTATACGAATCGTCAGGTGGAGACGATGTTTCATCGGTTTTCTGGGTATAAGTTTTTTTTAGCGAAGGATGCTTTGCGGGAAGTGTTGGTGACGCGGTAGGACGTTCTGGCTTGAGATGTTGCTACCTATGTGTTAACCCTTCAAGGCTTACGTTGTTTTTACGCAGTACATGGGGCTTGCGCCCAGGCTGGTATAACTCGGGCCTTAAACCCTAAACTAAGAGTTACAACCTCCGTTGCGATCGGCTGGTAAGAGGCTCGATCGTCTGGGGTTTTCTTGCTTGGGGTTGAATCGTCTTTCGCTGTAGTGCGATTTCGGTCGAAACGCAGACCCCTCCGGGATGGAAACAAAATACTAGACCCGTTCACCTTGAAGTATAGCCGCATCGAAGATACAGGGTTCTTTCGCTTTGCTCAGGATGACGGCGAAAACAAAGAACAGTAGCTACACTTCTAATAAACGGGTCTAGCAGACCTTGTCTTGAGGCATACTACCTTTATTTTGCTTCGCGCTTGGCGGCCCAGCGCTTCTTCATGGCGTCGGCGATAGCCTTGCGGCCTTCCGGGCTGAGCTGGCGCTTGCCTTTCTTTGCGGGCGCTCCGGCGGCCGGGGCGTCGGCGGCAGCGCCTACGTTCTTGCTGCCCTTGGGGCGGCCGCGGCCGGGCTTGAGCGCGTCCGGGGTGCCCGCGAGCAGGGCGCGTGCCTGCTGCAGTCTGGCGATCTCGGTGTCGATGTGTGTAAGTACGTCTTGCAGGGCCAACTGACTACCTCCGTATGGTTAGTGCGACCCGATAAGAGCAAGCTCTAGCCATATCGTACGTGCGCTGACTAACATCGATTACTTTATCCACTTTTCCTCGAAGTTACAAATTTTGACTTACCCGGAGTGCCGATTTCACAAGGCGAGTGAGCTAGAATGATAAACTCAGCCCGATGAGATCGATCTCCTTGCGTGCGTGGTTGCTGGTTTGCCTGTCTGCCGGACTGCAGGTGGTCGTGTTTCCGACCGGCGGCCCGATGCCGGTGTGGCGCGCGGCGCTGTGCTGGATTGCGCTGGTACCGTTGCTTGCCGCACTTAGCCTGCCGGGCCGGAATGGCTCGTTGCTTAGTCTGCGCAGCTCCGTGCTGCTGGGGTACCTTTGTGGGTTTCTCTGGTACTTCGGCAACTGCTTCTGGATCTACCAGACGATGTATCTATACGGAGGGCTGCCGAAGCCGGTTTCGTTTGGGATCGTGGTTTTGTTTTCGCTTTATCTTGGGTTCTATCACGCGTTGTTTGCCGGGACGTTTGCTTCGCTGCGCAGGAGCCGCGCGGGGGCCGGCGGGGCGCTGATCCTTACACCTTTTTTGTGGGTTGCGGTTGAGTTAGCGCGGGATAGAATAACCGGGTTTCCCTGGGACTTGTTGGGAAATGCGCTGGTCGATAACCAGTTTGTGACGAAGATTGCGCCGCTTGCGGGAGTGATGGGGATCAGCTTTCTGGTTGCGGCCATCAACGCAGGACTGGCCGCGGGGCTGCTGTTTCCAGGCAGGCGCAGGCTGCGGATGGTTGCCGGAGTGGCCGCCGTGTTAGCTGGGTTGCTGCAGGCTGCGATGCTGATGAACAGCGCGCAACGGTTGGGGCCGCAACCTAAGCAGCAGGCGGTGATGCTGCAGGAGAATCTTAGCGTCGGGGTGACGGGCCGGAGTGAGCAGCCGCTGTCGGAGGAACAGGAGCTTGAGGACTTTACCCGGTTGAGCCTTGCTCCGGTAATTGGAGGGGCGGGTGCTCAAGGGGCGCGCCCGACGATTCTCCTCTGGCCGGAAGCTCCGTCGCACCTGCGCTCGGACGAACCATGGTTACGCAGTGCTCTGGGTGCTCTGGCCAGGCAGGCGCAAGCACCGGTGATCGCTGGAACCTTAGGTGTCGATGCGAATCCGGCCTCTCCGCGGGGAGTGAACGTGTATGACTCGGCGATGCTGGTTGATGGTGGGGGAAGCTACTCGGGGAGATACGACAAGATACACCTGGTTCCGTGGGGAGAGTATGTTCCATTCAAGGCTGTGTTCTCCTTTGCGGAGAAACTGACCGAGGGTGTAGGCAATATGGATGCAGGCCACGACCGGACGGTGTTTCATACGGGCGGACATAGTTATGGCATCTTTATTTGTTATGAGTCGATCTTTGGCGATGAGGTGCGGGAGTTTGTGAACCATGGCGCGGAGGTGCTGGTCAACCTGTCGGACGATGGCTGGTATGGCGAGACGGGAGCGCCCTGGCAGCATTTGAATATGGCTCGGATGCGGGCGATCGAGAACCGGCGGTGGGTGCTGAGGGCTACTAACACGGGAGTTACTACGGCGATCGATCCGGAGGGCAGGATTACGGTCGAGGCTCCGCGCCATGTGCGTGCGGCGTTTATGTTTCCGTTCGAGTTTGAGCGGGGGACTACGTTCTATACGCGGCATGGGGACTGGTTTGCCTATCTATGTGTGCTGGTGACTTTACTTGCCGTGGGGGCGCGGTGGAGGGTTTCGGGGTCGTTTAAGGCTGGGCGGGTTGGTTAGAGAGCTTGGTTGAGTTAGGAAGATCCGACTCATCACGAGGATGCCGTGATGAAGGGGCACGGACGATTATGCCGCTAGGAGGCGCACTGGGTTGTTAGAATGTTGGTATGTTGAGTGACCTTGAATACCAGTACTCCCCGGTTCGTGCGTCCGTGCGCGACCTGCGGGAGTATCTTTGACTCGCCTCGCCTGAGGCGGGAGCTTGCCACGATTGAAGAAAAGATTGCCGACCCGGGCGTGTGGGCGGATGCGTCGCGCTCGCAGCCACTGATGCGCGAGCGCAAGCGGCTGGAGACGCTGCTGTCGGACGATGCGGAGCTGGCGCGGCGGTCGGATGACATCGAGGCCTACTTCGAGCTCGCACGCGAGGGCGAGCGGACCGAGCCGGACCTGGAGCGCGAGATTCCGGCGCTGGTGGAGTATGCCGAAAAGCTCGAATCGAAGACGATGCTTTCGGGCGATACGGACCTGCTGAATGCGATCGTGGTCGTCCACCCGGGCGCGGGTGGGACCGAGAGCCAGGACTGGGCCGAGATGCTGATGCGGATGTACCTGCGCTGGGGTGAGCGGCAGCAGTTCAAGGTCGAGATCAACGAGGTGCAGGATGGCGACGAGGCGGGAATCAAGTCGGCCACGTTTACGATCTCGGGCGAGTTTGCGTTCGGCCTGCTGAGCGGGGAGACGGGGGTGCACCGGCTGGTGCGGATCTCGCCGTTTGATTCGGCCAAGCGCCGGCATACGAGCTTTGCGAGCGTGTTTGTGAGTCCGGAGATCGACGACACGATTGTGATCGACATCAAGCCGGACGACCTGCGGATCGACACGTACCGGTCGGGCGGGAAGGGCGGGCAGCATGTGAATACGACCGACTCCGCGGTGCGCATTACGCACCTGCCGACGGGGCTGGTGGCGGGGTGCCAGAACGAGCGCTCGCAGCACAAGAACAAGGAACGCGCGATGAAGATGCTGCGCTCGCGCCTGTACGAGTACGAGCTGGACAAGAAGAAGGCGATTACGAAGAAGCTCGAGGATTCGAAGCTGGATATCGGATTTGGCTCGCAGATTCGCAGCTACGTGCTGCAGCCGTACCGGATGGCGAAGGACCTGCGGACACGGGTGGAGGTGGGGGACGTGGACAAGGTGCTCGATGGCGACCTGGAGCCGTTTATCCGGGGCTATCTGCGCATGCGGCGTGAGGGCAATTTGCCCACCGCGCCGGCTGAGGAGGATGACCTTTAGCCTGGGCCGTTTACCTTTAGTTGTCGCCGCAGCGACAATGCGGGGGGCCTTCGCTTCGCTCAGGATGACGGCGAAAAGCAAAACGGCAGCTATGCCCATAGGTAAACGGGCTAGCTCCGGTAAGTTTTGCGGCTTTGGGTTGGGCGCTGCGTCTAACGAAGGATGGCTAACGAGACGAACCCGCTTGTGACTCAACTGCTGGCGCTGCTGGCAGGCGGCCAGGCGCACGCTGACCTGGCCGCCGCCGTGAAGGATTTTCCGGCCGGGCAGCGTGGAACGGTGCCTGCCGGGCTGCCGTATTCGGCTTGGCAGATCCTGGACCATATGCGGTTTACGCAGCGGGATATTCTGGACTTTTCCGCGCCGCCGACGGGCGGTTATCACGGGCACCAGTGGCCGGAGGGGTACTGGGCCAAGTCGTCGGAGCCGCCTTCGCCGGACGCGTGGGAGCAGTGCGTAGCGTCGATTCGGGAAGACCAGGCGAAGTTCGAGGCGCTGCTGTTGAAGCCGGGAGCGGATCTCTACCGGCCTTTCCTGTGGGGCGACGGGCAAAACCTGCTGCGCGAGGCGCTGCTGATCGCCGACCACAATGCATACCATCTGGGTGAGCTGATCGTCATTCGCCGGCTGCTGGGATGCTGGTCCGCATGAACGAACCTGCGCTGATCCAAGAGCTTGTGCGCGCGAAAACGATTGCGGTGGTGGGGCTTTCGGACGATCCCACGAAGCCCAGCCATTATGTTTCGGCGTATATGCAGCGTGCTGGCGCGCGGATCCTGCCCGTCAATCCTTCGCTGGCTTCGGTGTTGGGGGAGACCTGCTACGCGTCGCTGGCGGAGCTGCCGGTAAGGCCGGAGCTTGTGAATGTGTTTCGGCTACCGCGTTTTGTGCCGGCGATTGTGGATGAGACGATCGCGCTGGGGCTGCCGGCGCTGTGGGTCCAGCAGGGGATCGTCCATGCGGAGGCCGCGGCAAAGGCGGAGGCGGCTGGGATTTGCGTCGTGATGGATCGTTGCCTGATGGTCGAGCATCGCCAACTCCGATAGCCCCACGTTTACCCGTACGATGCTCTAGAATGGTGCCTTATGGTTCGTCTCTCCCGTCTCGCTCTGTGGCTTATGCTTGCGCTGGTCTCCGCTGTGTCGGGCGCGCGCGCTCAGCTGACGGAGGCAGGCGATGGTGGCCCCGGACCGGTAAAGGCGCAGCACCTTACCGTGGAGCTTACCTCGCTGGGGCCGGCCATCGCGCCCGGCGGCACGCTGCCCGTGGGGCTCGTGTTTACGATGGAAGACAAGTGGCACGTGTACTGGGTCAACGCGGGCTACGCGGGCGAGCCGCCGGAGGCGAAGTGGACCCTGCCTGCCGGGCTCACGATGGGGCCGATGCAGTTTCCCGCGCCGCAGCGCATCGCGACGGGTGCTGCGGTGAGCTATGGGTATGAGGATGCGGTCGCGTTCCCGTTCACGCTTTCGGCTGCGTCGATCGTCAAGCCGGGCCCGATTCACCTGGACGCGCATATCCGTTGGCTGGTCTGCAGCGCCTCGACCTGCCTTCCAGGCAAGGCGCATCTTGGTATCGATCTGAAGGTCGCCCCGGGTGCAATGGCCAGCCCGCTCGTTGGTGCGCTGGGCCAGTCGATCAAGAACCTGCCGACGCCGATGCCCGAGCGCATGACCGCCGCGGCGCTGCTCGGGCCGAAGGAGTGGGTGCTGACGCTGCACACGGGCGGCCCGGAGGAAGATGGCGAGTTTTACCCAGTCGACCCGGACCTGATCGTCGACAACGCCGACCAGGACTCGCAGACGATCGCGGACGGGATCCAGATTCGCGTGCCGCGCTCGAGCGAAGCCAAGGTGCAGCCGAAGACGATCCATGGGCTCGTCCGCCTGTCCGACACCGAGATCTACGACGTCACGATGCCGGTGACAGCGGGTGAACTGCCCCCGCTGGCCAAGGCTCCAATAGGCGGCATTACGGCAGGCAAGGTGACGGTCTGGAGCGCGATCGGCCTGGCGCTGCTGGGCGGCGTCATTCTGAACCTGATGCCGTGCGTGTTTCCGGTGCTGTTTCTGAAGGGGCTCTCGCTGGTCAACTCGTCAGGCGAGGAGCGCGGCCGCATGCGCCTGCACGGGCTGGTCTACACGGCCGGCATCCTGGTCTCGTTCTGGATCATTGTGGCGGTTCTGCTGGCGGTGCGGGCCTCCGGGAGCCAGGCCGGCTGGGGTTTTCAGCTGCAGAATCCGGTGTTTGTCGTGGTGCTGGCGAGTTTGCTGTTCTTCTTTGCGCTGTCGCTGGCGGGGCAGTTCGAACTGGGGCTTTCGATGACCTCCGCCGGCGGCTCGCTCGCGCAGAAGCAGGGGTACACCGGCAGCTTCTTCACGGGCGTGCTTGCGACCGTGGTGGCGACGCCCTGTGTGGGGCCGTTCATGGGCGCGGCGATCGGCTATGCGCTTTCGCAGCCGGCGGTGGTTACGTTCGCGGTGTTTACGGCGCTTGCGCTGGGGCTGGCGCTGCCATATGTGCTGCTGACCGTGCAGCCGGCTTGGTTGAAACTGCTGCCGAAGCCCGGCGCGTGGATGGAGATCCTGAAGCAGTTTACCGCCGTGCCGCTGTTTGCCACGGCCATCTTCCTGGCCTGGGTCTACGGGCAGCTCTTCTCGACAGAGCCGGGCGATGGCATCAACCACCTAGCGCGCCTGCTGATCGGTTTCCTGATCATCGCGATTGCGGGCTGGGCGCTGGGCCGCTGGCCGGCGAAGTGGGGCTCAGCGATCGCCGCTGCGATCCTGTGCGCGGTTGCGATTGCGGTTCCGCTGACGGCCGCGGCGAAGCAAAAGCTGGACTGGAAGCCCTACTCGCAGGCGGCGCTCGACCAGGGGCGGGCAACGGGCAAGCCGGTGTTTATCGACTTTACCGCGGCGTGGTGCCTGTCGTGCCATGTCAACGAGCAGGTGGTGCTGGACGCGGGCGACGTGGACAAGAAGCTCATCTCGGACGACTTCGTTCTGCTGCGTGCGGATTGGACCCAGTACGACCCGGAGATCACGAAGCAGCTTGCGTCGGTGGGCCGGTCGGGGGTACCGACGTATGTGATCTACCCGAAGGCGAAGGGATCGAGCGCGGACGTTTTGCCGGAGTTGCTGACGAAAACGGCGGTGTTGAAGGCGATCGAGAAGGATGCGGAGTAAGGGTGTCGCGGGCTCCCACTCATCGCGATGAAGCTGCGATGAATGGGGCACGGGACGGTGCTTTATTGGGATATTGGCTTGCCTCTTAGCGAACCATTGGCGGCTAGGGTTTCTTGTGCCGAGGCCTGCATCTCCTTGTCGGTCATGACCTTCAGAGTCTGGGACATGGACCACTTGTGACCGAACGGGTCGGTAATCTGTCCGTAGCGGTCGCCCCAGAACTGGTCGGCGAGCGGCATCGTTACGATGGCGCCGCCGGCGACGGCCTTGTCCCAGAAGCTCTGCACGTCATCCAGTTGCAGCGCGAGCGTTACGGGGGAGCCGCCGAGGGCGGGAGGGGTCATGCAGGTGGTATGCATCATCCCGGAGAAGTCGTCCGACAGCATGATGAGGGAGCCGTTGATGAGCAAGCGCACGTGCATGATCTTGCTGGTGCCGGGCATGGTATGGGCTTCGCCGTCCTGCGTGGCGCCGAAGGCTTGCTTGTAGAACTCGACCGCGGCGGCTGCGTCGGCGACGACGAGGTAGGGGGTGAGCGGTGGGATCTGTGTCATGGCTGGATCCTTGGCGTGCATTGATTTGGGCGACATGGAAAAAGTATCACGGGGGAAAGCGCAGGAAAAGCGAAATCTTTTTGGAGGAAAGATTTGCTGTTCTTGGGCGACGGGACTGTGATCGGCTTTGGGTTTGGCTTGGGTAAGGGATTCTCCCTACTCATCACGGTGTAGCCGTGATGAACGGGGCACCCCTATTTGCTTGCTTTTAGGCGAGCGATTTCTTCCATGCGCTGGGCTAGCTGGCGTTCGCGGCCCTCGGCGGTAGGATGGTAGTAGCGTTTGCCCGCCAGTGATGCCGGCAGGCAGTCCATGGCGGCTACACGTCCCTCGAGGTCGTGGGCGTACTGGTAGTCCTTGCCGTAATCGAGCTCTTTCATCAGCTTCGTCGGGGCGTTGCGCAGGTGCAGGGGGACGGGCTCGGAGAGGGTCGTGTGGATGTCTTTGACCGCGGCACCGTATGCCTTGTAGACCGCGTTTGACTTGGGCGCAAGCGCGAGGTAGACCACTGCCTGCGCGAGCGCCAGGTCGCCTTCCGGCCGGCCCAGGAAGTGCATCGCGTCGCGGGCGCTCAGGCACAGGTTCAGGGCCTCCGGCGCGGCCAGCCCGATGTCTTCGACCGCCATCCGGACGACGCGGCGCGCGCAGTACATGGGGTCCTCGCCGGCTTCGAGCATGCGGCCGAGCCAGTAGAGCGCGGCGTCGGGGTCGGAGTTGCGCACGGATTTGTGCAGGGCGGAGATGATGTCGTAGTGCTGCTCGCCGCGCTTGTCGTAGAGGAGCATGCGGCGCTGCATGGCCTCGGCGGCGATCTCGGGGGTGATGGTGGATTCGCCGCGGCCGAGGGTCAGGTTGGCGGCTACTTCGAGCGCGTTGAGGGCGGTGCGGGCGTCGCCAGAGGCATAGGTGGCGATGTTAGCGAGGGTGTCTTCCGTGGCGGTAAGTGGAACCCAGGTCTCAGAATCGAGACCCGGGGCACCCAGGCCTCTAGGGTCGACGAGGGCTCGGTGGAGGAGGGCGGTGATGTCGGCTTCGGTGAGGGCGACGAGCGTGTAGACGCGGCAGCGGGAGAGCAGCGCGGCGTTGATCTCGAACGACGGGTTTTCGGTCGTGGCGCCGATGAGCCGGATGGTTCCGCGCTCGACGTAGGGGAGGAAGGCGTCCTGCTGGGCCTTGTTGAAGCGGTGAATCTCGTCGACGAAGAGGATTGTGCGGGAGCCGAACTGGGCGGCTTTTCCGGCGTCCACCATGACGGCTTTGATCTCCTTGATGCCGGAGAGGACGGCGGAGAACTCGATGAAGCTGGCCTGGGTCATGTGGGCGATGATCTTGGCGAGGGTGGTTTTGCCGACGCCGGGCGGGCCCCAGAAGATCATCGACGCCGGGTCGTCGTGTTCGACGGCGAGCCGCAGCGGCTTGCCGGGGCCGAGCAGGTGCTGCTGGCCGGCGTACTCGGCGAGCGTGCGCGGGCGCATGCGCTCGGCGAGCGGGGTCTGCTTTGCGTCGGCCAGCCCGCTGGCTGGCGCGGCGAGTGGCGAGGTGTCGAAGAGGCTCACGCGCGCCGCCTCTGCCGGGAGGCCTCGTAGAGCAGCAGTGAGCCCGCGACGGCGGCGTTCAGGCTTTCAACCCAGCCGGGGCAGGGGATGGTGACGCGCTGGTCGGCGAGCCGGACCCAGTCGTCGCTCAGGCCCGCGCCCTCGTTGCCGATGAGCAGCGCGCACGGCTTGCGCAGGTCGACCTCGTCGATTGCGCGGGCGTCGTCTTTAAGGGCCGCGAACAAGCGTACGCCCTGCTGCTCCAGCACCTCCATTGCTCCGGCGGTCGCCGCCGCGACGGGCAGGCGGAAGACCGAGCCTGCCGACGCGCGCATCGCCTTCTGGTTCCACGGGCTGACGGTGCCAGGCGTGGTCAGGACGCCGGTTGCGCCGAAGGCCTCGGCCGAGCGGATGAGCGTGCCGAGGTTGCCGGGGTCCTGCAGGGCGACGGCGATCAGGATGAGCGGCGTTCCCACCAGCATGGCTTCGACCGTGTGGACGGGCGGGACCAGCAGTGCGGCGATGCCTTGCGGGGTCTGCGTCTCGACGCAGCTTTGCAGCACGTCGGTTGCCAGGCGGACCACCTCTACGCCGCGCGGGACGTAGTCGGGCAGGTCGCGGCGCTCGCTCAGGAAGACGGTTTTGAGCGCCTGGCTGCTGCGCACGGACTCCTCGAGCAGGTGGTCGCCTTCGATTGCGATCAGCCCGCTGGCTAGCCGTGCCTGTCCGGCAAAGGCGGCGCGCAACTGCTTGACCCGCGCGTTCGACCGGCTCGTTACGACCTCGCTTTGCATGCCCATCGGGTAAGAATACGCTCCTCGGGTTATGCTTATCTCAAACCAGGGAGCACGCCTTTTGACCGCTGAGATTCTCCGCCTCCATCCCGACGAGCCCGAGCAGGGGCTTATCGACTATATCGCCGGCTGTGTCGACTCCGGCCAGGTCGTGGCCTTGCCGACCGATACGTTCTATGGGCTCGCCGTCGATCCGGTCAACCTGGCCGCGGTCGACCGCATCTACGACATCAAGGCGCGCGCGCGTCACAAGCCGCTTTCGCTGCTGATCGCGGATGTTGCGCAGGCCTATGGGCTGGCGCGCAACTGCGATACGGCCTTCGACCGCCTGGCGGAGCGCTTCTGGCCCGGGCCGCTGACGATCATCGTCAAGGCGGGTTCACGGCTGCCGTTGCGCGTGACCGCCAATACCGGCAACGTGGCTCTGCGGGTGCCGGAGGCGGCGATTGCGCGCGCGGTCGTGGCCAAGCTCGGGCTGCCGATTACGGCGACCTCGGCCAACCTGAGCGGGCACCCCGAGTGTACGTCCGCCGAGAGCGTGCGCGACCAGCTGGGCGATAAGATTCCCCTGATCGTCGATGGCGGGCCCACGGCGAGGACCATTGCGACGACGATCGTGGACCTGACCGGCGGGGGCAACTCGTGGTCGATCCTGCGCGAGGGTGCGATTCCTACGCATGAGATCGCGCTCTGCCTGCAGCGTTAGGCGCTTCGGCGAGGAGTATGTTCGTCTAGCCGGCCTTCTTAGGAGACAGCGATGAGCAAGCGGACCAGCCCGGCGAGCACGGCGCGCAAGCCTCATCGGCTGCGCAGGTTCGTGTTCGTCGTTCTGCTGCTGGCGCTGGCCGCGGCCGTGGGCTGGTCCATGTATGTCGTGCACCAGATCAACGTGGTCGCGCGCGCGGACCATGCGCAGGCTGCGGACGCGATTGCCGTCTTTGGCGCGGCGGAGTACAACGGGCGGCCTTCGCCGATCTACCACGCGCGCCTGGACCACGCGGTGGCGCTCTACCGCAAGCAGATTGCGCCGCTGGTGATTACGCTGGGCGGCGGCGGCGACCGCGACTCGGGCAAGACGGAGGGCGGCGTCGGCCGGGACTACCTATTGGCGAATGAGATTCCGCTGGCCGATATTATTGCAGAGACGCACTCGATCGACACGAGCGAACAGGTGCAGCTGCTGGCCGGCATTGCGCGCGCGCGCCATCTGCGGCGAATTGTGGTTGTGAGCGATGGCACGCATCTGTTCCGGATTCAGCAGCTTTGCGAGGACGCGGGGCTGACGGTCTATACGTCACCGCGGCCGGCGCTGGGACACATTGGGAACGTCAACCTGGGCGAGCGTTATTTGCATGAGATTTTGAGCTATACGGCGCTTGTGCTGAACTTGAACCAGGGCTTTCTGCACCGTTGGAGCGATGGTAAGGCGGATGACTGAAGCTTGCTTCGGTTTGAGCGTTCCTCCGGCTGTGGTGCAGCGGTAGTCGAAACGCAGATCCCGTACGTGTGATGTCTCAATAGGTTGTCCATTCGATCCGGATCATAGAAGCTGATTG
>CAXUDC010000092.1:0-13554 GCA_964249685.1 uncultured Acidobacteriaceae bacterium | reverse complement strand
AACGGCTTGCGCGGCATCATCTCGTCGCGCTGCGCCGTGTTGTACAGGAAGATCGCCTCCACCACCGCGGCCTGCGCCAGGTCCGCCGCATGCAGCCGGTCGTACGTGTCCATATCCGAGTGATGCGTGCGCGTATCGTAATCCATTGGGTCCTGGATGTACTGAAAGCCCGGCAAACCGACCGCGTCGAAGCTCAGGTGGTCCGTTCCGCCCGTGTTCCGGTAGCTGATCGTCGAAACGCCCAGGTCCGCGAGCGGCGCGATCCACTGCTTGAAGATCGGCGCAATCGCCCAGTTATCCTGCGTGTACACGCCGCGCACCTTGCCCGTGCCGTTGTCCAGGTTGTAGTACGCGTCCAGCGTCTCCCATTCCTTGGTCGTCGTCAGCGGCCCGCGCAGACGCAGATACGCAGGCGTGTTCGCATCCTGCGGCACGTCGCCGAACGTGCCGAAGTGCTGCTTCACGTAGCCCTGCGAACCGAACAGGCCCTCTTCTTCACCCGACCACAGCGCGATCCGCAGCGTCCGCCGCGGCTCCACGCCGAGCGCCTTCAGGATTCGCATCGCCTCCATCGCCACGATCGAACCCGCTCCATTGTCGGTCGCGCCCGTGCCCGAAATCCACGAGTCCAGGTGTCCACCAACCATCACGACTTCGTTCTTCAGCTTCGGGTCCGTGCCGGGAATCTCCGCGACCGTGTCGAAGCCGTGCTCGTGATCGCCCGTAAACTTGGTCTCGATGTTTACTTCAAGCGTCACCGGAACGTGCGCGAGCGACATGCGCGCGAGCCGGTTGTAGTGCTCGATCATCATGACCGCGTTCGGAATCGTGCCCTTGTTTTCGAGCTTCTGCGCGTCGCGCGCAAGGTTCGCGCCGTTGTCATCAAAAATGATGCCAGTTCCGCCGCCGTTGCCGCCATCGCGCGAGGGCGTAATGATCGCGAGCACGCCTTCGCTCACCATCAGCTTCAGCGCGCGCGTGCGCAGCGCCTGCAGCCGCGTGCGCTCGGCCTGGAGCTGCGCGATGTTCAATTGCGGCGCGCCGCGGCGGCCTTCGCTCGAAGGATAGGTCTCCATCTCCTTCAGCTCTGCGTCGGTGTAGCGCGTGAACAGCGGCTCAGTGAGGTCGGGCGTCGGCCGCATCGCGCCCAGCAGCACGATCTTGCCCGCAAGCGTGCCCTGCAGCTTGTCGAGATCGGCCGTCGCAAGGTCCACGTAAACGACTTCGCCCTTCACGGCTCCCGCGGTCGCCGGGGACCACGGCGCAGCCTGCAGCCACAGCGGTTCCGGATCGGGCGAGATCATGCGCGCCCACGTATTGATCTGCTGCCAGCCCATGCCGAACTCGCCCCAGTCTTCCAGGTGCGCGTTCTGCATGCCTAGCGTCGTCAGCGTGTCGCGCGTCCACGCATTCGCCTTTGCCATGTTGGGCGAGCCCGTCAGGCGCGGGCCGATGCCATCGGCCAGTGCCGCGCCCAGCTCCATCACGTGCGAGTGGCGCAAGCCTTCTTCTCGGATGCGCGCGTACATGGTCAGGTCGATCTTTTCGGTCGCGGGCTGCGGGCCGTAGTAGGACGGGATCGACTTCTCCGCCTTCTTCTCGGCTTTGGTTTCGGGCTTTTTATCTGCCGCGGCGAGCGGCGAAGCGATGGCGGCGAGGAGACCAAGTGCGACGGCGCGGCGGAACAAAAGCATGGGTGAAGCTCCTGTGGGTTCAAGGTGAAGAAGAATGTGAGGAGTCAGAATAGCAGAGGATTGCCGTCAAGCAAACGCAGATTCCCTACGGGAATGACAAACAAGGAGGCACATTCAGAATTCGCAGCGGGAGAAGGTAAAGTCGGCCCAGACGTGGCTTTGCTTGACCGTGCAGCTGAAGTGGACCGTTCCGGCGAGCGCAGGGCGCGCGCCTGGCAAGGCTGGCGGCTGCTCGTGGGTTTCGATATCGAGCGTCGTGCAGTCCTGCGGGACGATGAGCGTGCCGAAGGTTTCGACGGTCTTCAGGCGCAGGTTGTAGCCGCCCGCGGGCGCGCGCAGCAGGCTCAGCTGGTCGGGCCGGTCCGGCGTGTGCGCGGTGCCGTGGTTGCGCAGCGATTCCGTGTAAATAGCCGGATCTTCCCAGTAAAACGTGGCCAGCGTGCTGGTCCGGCCTTGCGGCAGGCCGTCGATCGGCGCGCGGCTGCAGCCTTGCGGGGTGGAGGCCCACTGGTCGAACGCGGGGCCTTCCGAGCCTGTCTTGCCCTTGGCGATAAAGAAGTTACGGCTGCAGCCAGTAAGGGCAAGCGCAAGGGCCAGCGCAGCCAGCAGCTTCAACGGCCGACCCTTGTCGCGGAGTAGAAGACCCCGCACGCGCTGACGACGATGCGCCCCGGCCCGGCGAGCAGGATCGTGTCGCCGGGGACTTCGGTCGTGGCTCCGGTGATGTCGGCGTCCTCGTGCTGCAGGTCGATCTCCTGGACGGAGGGCGCGCGGATGCCGAGGTCGGCGAGGTCGATCTTGTACTCGTCCTGAAACTTGCGCAGGCTGAGCGTGCGGGTAAAGGCCTCGGTGATGGCGAAGTCGCCGCCCTGCCAGGTGAGCTTGCCGGCGCTGTAGCGGAGCGTGCTGCCGACCAGCATTCGGGCGCGTTCTGCATCCCAGCACTGTGTGTTTTTGGTCGGCAGGATCTTCACGATCTTCCACGTGCCGGCGACCGAGGCGGGTAGCGCCTGAGCGTCCGCGAAGGCGGGCAGCAAAAGGCTTGCGGACAGCAACGCGAGGGCAACGTTGACCGGGGAAAGAACTCTCACCGCGTTTGTGACTCCTTTGGGTATTCGCTCAGGGTCCAGTGTAACGGGCGCAGTTCGCGATTGCATCCGACATGGAATGAAGACGTACCCGGTAACGCCGGACGGCCGCTACTTTGTCGTGCGCGGGCGGCTTTGGCGTTGCGCGAATCCGGCGCTGGCGGAGGAGGTGCGCGCAGGCTTGGTCCGGACCCTGATGGACGCGCGCCGGGCGAAAGGAGCGGCGATGCGCGCAGGCGATGCAGCGGCCCGGGAAGAAGCCCGCCGGCAGGTGGATGCGGCGAAGCGCACCTTGGGCGAGCGCGGGCCGGTGTGGTGGACCGACGGCGCGGAGGATAGGAATCGTCACCTGGTAAAGAACACGGAGTATGCGGAGTGGTTTGTGCGGGTGGGGGGCGTGGCGTCTTAGCGTGGGTTCCCTTTGGGTGTAGTGTGGCGACAGGCGAAACGCAGATCCCTACGGAATGGCAACCAAATTCAACTGTTGCTTTTTGTTGTCATTCCGTAGCGCAGCGGAGGAATCTGCGGTTCACCCCGGCACTCCACCAACTCTGCCGACGAAAATCGCTTAGTCTTCCGGTATGGCTTGTTTCCTCCGCGTTCGTTTGTATGTCGTCTGCTTCCTCGTCCTGGCCTGCGCGGCTTCGCTGGTACGTGCGCAGTTGCCGGTTGCCGATCCTGCCGGGGAGGTCAACCCGTTGATCGGAACGGCGAATGGCGGCAATGTTTTTCCGGGCGCTACCATGCCCTTTGGTATGGTCCAGTTCTCTCCGGAGGCGACGCCGGTGAACCCGAAGCGGCCCATCGCCGCGCCCGGCGGGTATGAGTTTCGCGCGACCGCCCTCCGCGGCTTCTCGCTGACGAACGTGGAAGGCTGGGGCTGCGCGGGCGGATCGGGTGACGTTCCGCTCATGCCAATCACGGAGACTCTTTCAGCATCCCCCTCCACGGACTTCCGCCACCAGTACGCCTCGGCGTTTACCCATGCGGAGGAGAAGGCTGTGCCCGGGTCCTACCGGGTTCATCTGGCCAACGGGGTCGGCGTCGTGCTCGCCGCCGGCACCCGCGTGGGCTTGGCGACGTTTGCGTTTCCGGCCGGCCACCCCGCTAGCGTGCTGGTCCGCACGTCGGACTCCGAGGTCGGCTCCACGGCCGCGGACACCCACTTCGACGCCGCCACCAACACGGTCAGCGGAAGCGTTACCAGCGGCAACTTTTGCGGCTACATCGGCAGCCCGGACAAGACGTACGAGGATCAGCGCCCGTATTACACGCTGCACTTCACCGCGCACTTCGACGTCCAAACCATCGCGCACGGAGCCTGGCACGACACCGCGCTGCGTGCGGGCGCAAGCTCTGCCGAGGGCGGCACCGGCTTCGGTCCGAAGGGCTTTCCCGAGGCCGGCCATGGGTCGGGGATATACCTGAGCTTTCCGCCCGGCGCGGAGGTCCACGTGCGCATCGGCATCTCCTACGTTTCGTCCGGCAACGCGGAGGCCAACCTGCAGGCGGAGGCACCGGCGAGCGTGACGACCGAAGCGCTTGCGGCGCGTGCGCGCGCGGCATGGAAAGAGCGTCTCTCGCAGATCGAGATCACCGGGGGCACCGCCGAGCAGCGCATCGTCTTCCACACCGCGCTCTACCACTCGCTGCAAACCCCGACCACGTACAGTGATGCCAACGGCGATTACGAGGGCATGGACCACCAGGCGCATGCGCTTTCGCCAGGCCAGCACGCGCAGTATGCCAATTTTTCCGGCTGGGACGTGTACCGCTCGCAGATGCAGCTGCTGACGTGGCTGGACGCTGGACTGGGCAGTGACATCGCGCAATCGCTGTTGAACCAGTCGCGTCAGGACCACGGCCGGTGGGATCGGTGGACGCACCTTTCGGGTGCCACGCACGTGATGAACGGCGACCCGGCCGCGCCCGCACTCGCGGCCATCTACGCCTTTGGCGGTCATGGGTTCGAGGCCCAGTCGGCGCTCGCGTCGCTGGTGCACGCCGCCGATGTGCCGACCGCCGAAGACCTGAGCCACGCCGGCTGCCCAGTCGAGTGCGTCGGACAGCGGCCTGGCCTGGACCAATGGCTGAAGCTGCACTACATCCCGGTCGGCGCGCCCGCGTGGGGGCCGGCGGCGGACACCCTCGAGGATGCGACGGCAGAGTTCGGCATCTCCGCGCTCGCCGGCCACCTGGGCGACCATGCCACGGAGCAGAGGTTCCTGGCCCGCGCGCAGTACTGGAAGAACATCTGGAATCCTGCCGCGACGCCCGAGGGCGGTTACCTGATGAACCGCAACGCCGATGGCTCCTGGCCCGCGCTGCTGAACGATGACGACGAAGACAACGATCCCGCGCCGAAGCCGTTCACCCCCGCGACCGGGGCGGGCTTTGTGGAAGGCTCGGCGGCGCAGTACGTCTGGATGGTTCCGTTCAACGTCGCGGGCCTGTTCGAAAAGATGGGCGGCATCGACAAGGCGGCCGCGCGGTTGGACCGCTTCTTCTATAACCCGGACGGCTCGCCGGCGGTGACGAAGGCGGGAACGCTGCACGCGGAGCTGAACAACGAGCCGTCGATCGAGACGCCGTGGCTCTACCTGTTTGCGCGCCGGCCGTGGAAGACGCAACAGCTCGTACGCGAGGTACTGAACACGATCTGGACCGACACCCCCGCGGGTATCCCAGGCAACGACGACCTGGGTGAGATGAGTTCCTGGTACGTCTTCGCCGCCATGGGGCTCTACCCCGAGATCCCGGGCCGGGCTGAGCTGGTGCTCGGCAGCCCGCTTTTTCCCGCGATCACAGTCCATCGCCAAGCGGGCGCGGTGCGGATTACTGCTGCCGGCGCCGACACGAGCAGCCCGTATGTGCATCGGCTGCTGGTCGACGGCAAGCCGAGCAGCAGGACGTTTCTGCCGGAATCGTTTGTGCTGCGGGGCGGGACGCTGGTCTTCGATCTGTCGGCGACACCGGACAAGGCGTGGGGAACGCAGCCGGGGGATGAGCCTCCTTCGTTCAGCCCGTTTTAGGCGCGAGAGGGGGTGCGGGTTCGAACCGCAGATCCCTACGGGATGACAACAAAATACAACAACAAATACATGGGCCGCTTTGTGTTCTCACTCCGTAGCGAAGCGGAGGAATCTGCAGTTCGGACCAGCATCCACCCTCGTCTGAGGCTTCTTACGCGAAGCGCAGTTTACCACCACGCATCACCTGCGCGTGGGTAAGCGTTCCCTGCAGCGATTGTCCATCAAGGCTGACCGTGCCCTGACCCCCAGCCAATTCACCGGTAACGTCCAGCACCCGCCCGCCCGGCAGCTGGACCCGTGCGGACGGAAAGAAAGCTGCGCCCAGCGTGTACTCCGCCTTACCCGGACACACCGGATAGAACCCCAGCGCGCTCAGAACATACCACGCCGACATCGACCCGGTATCTTCATCGCCCGCAAACGTGTCCGGCGTGTAGAGCTCTTCCATCACCTTGCGCACCCAGTAGCGCGTGCGGTCCGGGCGTCCGGCCACCGCAAACAGATACAGCAGGTGGTGCACAGGCTGGTTGCTGTGCGCGTATTGGCCATACGGGATCGCGGCCATCTCGGACATCTCGTGGATCTCCTGGCCGTACGCGCCGACGTTGAAATCGGCCGGCACGGAGAGCATTGCCTCGAGCGCGGCGACGGCCTTCTCCTTGCCCCCCATGGCGGCGATCAGGCCCGGAAGGTCGTGCGGCACGTCCCAGCGATGCTGCCACGCGGAGCCCTCGACGTAGGGGTCGCCCCAGGTGATGGGGTCGAAGGGCTCGACCCAGGTGCCGTCGGCCTTTTTGCCCCGGATAAAGCCGGTCCCGGGGTCGAAGAGGTGGCGCCAGCTCTCGGACCGGCGTAGAAACATAGCCGCATCCTGCGCATGGCCCAGCTTCTTTGCAACCTGCGCAATGCAGAAATCGCCATAGGCCGCATCCACGGTTTCGGCTGCGGATTGATCCACCAGCCCTGCCGGCGCGTAGCCGTACTGCAGGTACTGCTCCAGGCCGAGACGCCCATAGCCCGCCTCCGGATTGCCCTTCTGCGTAGCATGCTTCTTCAGGCCTTCGTAGGCCTTGGCCAGGTCGAACCCCGCAACGTCCTTCACCGCC
This sequence comes from uncultured Acidobacteriaceae bacterium, assembly GCA_964249685.1. Classification (GTDB taxonomy): domain Bacteria; phylum Acidobacteriota; class Terriglobia; order Terriglobales; family Acidobacteriaceae; genus Edaphobacter. The sequence continues at coordinate 6,634 of CAXUDC010000092.1, read as the reverse complement.
GCGTCGCCGAAGACGGAGTCGATCAGGCTGCCGGTCATGCACGCCCGGTAGCCGGGGCAGGGGAACTGCGGCAGCCAGCCGCCTTCCTGGTACGCGTTGACCCACGCCTGCAGGATCTCCGCGAGCCGCTCCGGAAACAGGATCGTCATCAGCGGATACCAGGCGCGGTACACGTCCCAATAACCGTGGTCGGCGTACAGCACCCCCGGCACGACCTTGCCGTTGTAGGGGCTGCGGTGCTGCAGCGCGCCGGCCGCATCCGGCTCGTGCCAGATGCGCGGAAACAGCAGCGTGCGGTACATGCAGGAGTAAAACGTCCTGTGCTGGTCGAGCGTTCCGCCGGTAACGACGATGCGGCCGAGGTGCTCGTTCCAGACCCGCGCGCCTTCGAGCCGCAGCGCGTCGGCCGTATGGCTTCCGAGTTCAAGCTCGAGGTTGCGTTGCGCCTGCTCGAACGAGATAAAAGAGGTGGCGATCTGGACGTCGACCGCGCGCAGCCCGGGCGCAAACCGCAGCGCGCCCACGCTGTTGCCCTTGAGCGGTTTCAGCGCGGCGTCCTGCCAGGGCTCGCTGAAGCGCAGCACATAGTAGGTGGCGAAGCCCGGGGGAACGCCTCCGCGGTTCTCGCTCGAGGTGAAGCGCACGGTCCGGCGAGCTGCGTCCACCTCCCACAGCGGAGCGGTGCTGCCCGGGATGTCGATCAGGAACCCGGGTTGCTCGGGCTTGGTAAAGCTGGCACGCAGCAGCGCGCAACGATCAGTGGGGATCAGCTCCACGTCGATGCCGTAGCGCAGCAGCTTGAGCGCAAGCGTATGCGGCAGCAGCACGGACGCCTCGGGCTTGTAGGAGCTTGCGCGCGTGGCCGCGTCGAGCGCGGTCTCGCCGCAGAACGGCAGGAAGGTCGCGTAGCCGTAGTCGCCCAGCCACGGGCTCAGCTGGTGCGTGCAGCGCAGACCCTGGATCCGGCGCTCCCCGGGCTGGAACATCCACGACGAGTTGGCGCGCGATTGCAGCGTCCAGTGCGCCATGCCAAACGGCCGCGTCGCAATCGGCAGGGTGTTTCCACGGGAGAAAGCGCCGGTCGAGTCCGTTCCCTGCAGCAGGTTGACCAGGCCAACCAGGTCCTTCGCCTGGCCCGCGCCGGTGGTCTCTTGAGCAGCGGCTTGCACGTTGTTGCCGGTCTGCAGCAGCACGCCGCCCAGCGTAAGCGTGGACGCTTGCAGGAAGGAACGCCGGTCGACTTTGTCAGTCTTCTTCATCGGGAAAGATACCTGCTGACAGAATACTTCCACTCAGGAGACTTTGATGAAGTACTTGGGTGGAAGCGTGGGACTTTAGTCCCACGAATCAGCCGATTGCAAAGAACGGGCTTTAGCCCCGGGGCTGTTTACGGAGTACGACGAACAGACGTAACGAGACCCTCCTAAGGCAGCGCTTGGCCAAGGGTAGAATGGCGATGACGGGTCGGCAATCGATAAACAGGAAAGCAACAAGCCCCGGGAGTGCGCCATGTTTCGCGTAAAAGAAAGTATGCATGTCGAGGCGCCGCTCGAGCGGTGCTTTCTCCTCTCCACCAACATCGGCCTGGTCGAGCAGACCATCGGGCTGCACCCGCGCGGCTTCAAAACCGCCGGGCTGATTGTGGGCGGCGACCGCGTGCTCTGGAAGGGCTGGAAGTTCGGCATGCCCGTGCGCCACGAGACGCTGATTACCGCCTACGACCGCCCGCACTTCTTTCAGGATTCCATGGCCAGCGGCATGTTCAAGAGCTTCTCGCACGATCATCGCTTCGACGAGGTGGATGGACACACGCTGATGGTCGATGTCGTACGCTTCTCCCTGCCGCTGGGGCCGGCGGGCAAGGCTGTGGGCAAAGCCGTCGTCGTGCCGCACGTGCTCAACCTGCTGATGCAGCGCTTCCTGCTGCTGAAGAAGATCGCCGAGAGCGACAACTGGGAGTCCTACCTCAAATAATTGGTCTGGCAAGTACGTGCACGGACAAGAACGGATACAACACGGATAAAAGGGCAAGTGCAAAGGACTTTGCGGAATACGAACTTGCCTTGCCTTCCTATTCTTTGCTCTTGCCTTTGCCTCTTTTATCCGTCCTTATCCGTGCACGTACTCGCAGACGCATCCAATGGCCAGAGGTAGCGCCATGAAAGCTGTCGTGCTGCATGAGTATGGTGGGCCGGAAAAGTTGCATTGGGAAGACTTTGCCGACCCCGTCGCGGGTGCGGGCGAGGTGCTGGTGCGGGTCTCGGCCGCGAGCGTGAACCCGGTCGACTGGAAGATGCGCTCAGGCGCCGCGCAGGAACGGTTTCCGGTTGAGTTTCCCGGCATCCTGGGGCGCGATCTCGCCGGTATCGTGCGGGCGGTGGGCGCAGGTGTGACCACGTTCGCCCCAGGCGATCGCGTCTTTGCCCTGGCCAACCATACCTACGCTGAGCTTTGCGTGGTAAAAGCTACGGAGCTCGCGAAGATCCCCGAGGGCCTGGATCTGGTCAAAGCCGGCGCGCTGCCGCTGGTCACGCTGACCGGCGAACAGCTGGTGCGGATAGGAACGGGCATCAAGCCGGGGGAGACCATGCTGGTCTCCGGCGCGGCCGGCAACGTGGGCCGCGCGGCCGTCCGCACGGCCAAGGACGCGGGCGCGAAGGTCATCGCCGGCGTACGCAAGTCGCAGTTGAAGGACGCCGAGGCGCTCGAAGCAGACGTAGTCGTCGCGCTCGACGACGAGGCCGCGATGGCCCGGGTCGGCTACGTGGACGCGGTCGCGGACACGGTCGGCGGCAAGACGGCGGAGATGCTGCTCGGCAAGGTCAAGCCGGGCGGCGTACTCGCGTCGGTAGTGCCAGCACCCTTGTCGAACGCCGCGCTGAACCCCACGGTGAAAATTGTGCCGGTAAAGTGCGAGCCCGACCCGGCCCGCATGGTCAAGATGGCAGAGGACTTCGTGCAAGGCCGGCTGCTGATTCCGATCGACCGCATGGTAGCGATGGAGGATGCGGGCGCGGGACAGGCGGCAGCGGAGAAAGGCGGAATCGGCAAGGTGATCCTGGTGAACTAGGCCCAATCACCTAAGGATAGAGCGTCCTAGCTCTTTTGATTGTCATTCCCGAAGGGAATCTGCGGTTCGCCCGCCACGACACCAACAGGCAACGGCAACAAATCGTGCGAAAGCGCCGTGCCGCTCTGAACCGCAGATTCTTCCACTTCGCTACGGAATGACAACAGAAAGCCATCGTTGTCTTTTGTTGTCGTCCCGTAGGGATCTGCGGTTCGACGGCTGCTGCTCCGCACTCGGAAGAAACATCCTCTTAACTACGGACGCGGCGGAGGTGGCGGCGGCATCACAGGCGGAGGCGGCTGATGCGTCGTCCGCACCAGACAAGCAATTGTCAGCACCGTAATGTCATCATCCTGCCCAAACCTCTGCGCGGTCGCCGCGATCTCCCCCGCCGGCCGCAGCGTCAAAGGCCCCAACCGCTCGAACCCGTACAGCTCGCCCTTCGCCGTGCGCGCCTCCGGCACCCCGTCCGACAGCAGCACCAGCCGCTGTCCCGGCAGCAACTGCCCGGCCAGCAGCGGGTACGTCTCGCCTGCTTCGAGCGGCACCAGTCCCAGCGGCAGCGCCGGCGGCGTCCCCAGCTCCACGCCCGCCACGTATGGCGCAAGATGCCCCGCGTTCGCGACCGTGTACCGGCCATCGGGCGAGACGCGCACGCAGCACGCGGTCGTGAAGCCGGTGTCGCCCTCATCCGCCAGCGCCTGGTTCAACCCGCGCAGCATCGCCGCGGGCTCCCGCGAGGGCTCCCGCCGGAGCACCCCCAGGATCATCGAGACCCGCATCGCCGCGCGCATTCCCTTGCCAGAAACATCGCCCACGATCACCGTCAGCGACGGCTCCGCACCCTCTTCCGCACACGGCGACACCAGGAAAAAGTCGCCGCCCACCTCCCCCGCCGGCAGGTACACCGAGTCCACCTGGAACCCCGGCGTGGTCTGGTTCGCCTGTCCCAGCAGCAGCTGCTGCATGGTGCGCGCGGCCTCGATCTCATTCGCAATGGCGGCCCGCTCCCGCACAATGCGCAGCGTACGCACCAGCACCACGCCCAGAAACGCCACCACGATGCCCAGGTCCGCAAGCGTTGCCGGAAGGATATGCGTCGTAAACGCCTCCGCCAGCAGGTTCAGCGGAGCCCAGAAGAACACCACGTGCCCCAGCAGCCACCACACGCACCACGAAACGCAGTAGAGCCCCAGCGCCGCCATCAGCACATACGCGTCCTGTTGCCGCTTGCGCATCGCGATGACGCTCAGCACGATCAGCACCACGCGAAACGCGATATGCACCGTCCGCAGCAGCGAAGCATACAGCGCAAACGACACCAGCCCGCCCGCCGCCAGCCCCAGCGACACGACCGCCAGCAGGTACAGCACCGCAAAGCCGATCAACCACTTGTTACGCCGTCTGGACGCCAACCGGCGCAGAAACTCCAACAGGGCCAGGTCCGACACCAGCCACAGCAGCGACGAAACCAGCATCAGCCAGTGCGTGTTCGGGTAGTAGTGGAACGACGCCCAGTCCGCCAGCAGCGTGCCCGAAAGATGGCCGCCGGCAAACACCGCCAGCAGCGGGTAGACCGGCGTCCGCGGGATCAGGAACGTAAGCCCCAGCGAGAGCGCCAGCAGCACCGCCCATAACGTCAGCGTGCTGATATTCTCCGTCAATCCCCGGGCAAAGTACGTCTGCTGATCGCGGTACAGCACGTTCGCCGGCCCCAGGTACACCGCCGAGCCGCTCGAAAGCCCGTCGTCCAGCGTGAATGTGGCCCGGTCCACGCGGCCCACCAGCGCATGGATCGCGATCACCGTATCGGGCGCCAGCGCGCTGTCCGGAATGGCAAACGTAGCCGAGCGCGCCAGCAGAAAATCTCCTCGTCCGGCCATCGTGCCGTGCCCGCCAATCTCCACCCCGTTGACGAACACGCGGTAGCTCCCGCCGAACTCGGCCACGGTCAGCCCCAGCGCGTGCGTTCCCGGCGCCAGGTGCACGTGCACCCGGTACCAGGCCTCGTTCAGGTTCACAAACAGGTGCTTGAACTTCGAGTGGCGCGGATCGATCGACTTCCAGGCCGAGTCGTCAAAGCCCGGCAGCGCAAACCCCGGGCCATCGCCCTGGTAGAACAGCCAGGGCGTCGTCAGGTCCTGCCGGTCGCCGAACGGCGCGGCCTGCACATGCCGCGGATCGCCGGCCACCTGCCCGGAGCCGTCGCCCAACTCGACATCCACGTCCCCATCGTTATCCTTCGCAGCCGCCGCGGCAGGCACCGCTCCCTGCCCGTACCCATGTCCCGGCACGGCCAGTGCCAGCAGGAACAGCCACAGAGCAGCCAGGCGGAGCAGTCGTCGCGGTCTCAGCATCGCAGGGTCGTTACCTCAACAAACGAGTCCTTCCAGCATACGTCCCCCGCCCCCATTCCGTTCAAATCCCGACCGGGTGCCCCATTCATGACAGCCCCACCGTCATGAATGGGGATACTCCCTAACCCACCGGCACCTTCCCCACCACCGCCCTTAGCATAATCGAAACCCCAAACGCCACCACCACACACTGCACCAGCAGCACCGCGTTGTACCGCCACCCCGCAAAGCAGAACGAAAGCGCCACGATCCACATATAGCTCTCCCCCACGAACGCCTGCCCCCACCGAGCCGTCCTTCCCCCAGCCGCCACCCGCGCCCGCAGCGCCGGCAGTATCCGCGGCACCAGCCTGCAATACGCCTCGTACGGCTGCCCGACGGTCCGAAGCAGAAAGGCCTCCTCCCCCAGCACCAGCCGCACCTGCATCAGCCCGATCACCACAATCGTAAACACCGCCCCCGACCGCGGCATCAGCAGCGCCAGCGCCAGCGTATGCAGACACGTCCCCACATAAAGCGGATTCCGCATGCGCCGAAACGGCCCATCCGTCAGCACCCCCGCCACCGGCCCGCCCGCAAACGGCGTGGGCGAAACCGTCGTATGCATCGCCCCGTCCTGCACCACGTCCGCGCCCAGATACGCCCCGCCCCACGTCCGCAGCGCGGCCGCCCCCAGCGCCAGCACAATCGCCACGCACAGCAGCAGATTGAACGCAGCATCGATCCTCATCCACCCCGCCTCGGCCATATTTGCCGCCAGTATCCCCCACGTATGCGCATTCGCCCCCGTCGGGTCCACATGCAGCCAGTAGTTCCATGGCGCCCAGAACCCCAGCCCATACACCACCCCATGCAACCAGTACCGCAAGCGAAACTCCAGCGCCGAAGCCTTGAACATCCCCCAAGTCTACCCCGTGCCCCATTCATCACAGCTTCATCGTGATGAGTGGGATTTCCTCCCCGCAACAATCGCGCACACCGAACAACTTTCCCCCTGAACCCGGTTTCACCTAACCGAACAGGATCCCGCAAAAGGAAGCGCCACCATGAACAAACCCCTCTGCACCCTCACCCTCGCCGTCGCCGCCCTCCTCGCCGGCTGCAGCCACCCGCAGCCCATCTACATCGCACCCCCCCCCCCCCCCCCCCCCCCCGCCCCCCCCGCCCCCCCGCCCCCCGCCCCCCCCCCCCCCCCGGCAGCCCCCCC
>CAXUDC010000091.1:11119-13703 GCA_964249685.1 uncultured Acidobacteriaceae bacterium | reverse complement strand
ACAGTAATAAAATGGGCTTAGATCACCGCGCACCTTTCCTGGTTTGCCATTCCAAAGAGGAATCTGCATCTCTAAACCAAACTACCCAAAGAATGTGCATTTTCGCCCCTTTGTTTGCATTCCCGCAGGGAATCTGCGTTGGAGCGCCACTACATTAATCGTTGACTGGCTGTAGCAACCTTCCCAAACCTCCATAAGGCAGACTCCTCCGCTTCAATAGGGACTGACAACAAAAAGCTGCGCTTGTATTTTGTTGTCATCCCGTAGGGATCGCGGTTCGATCATCGCCACACTCCACCCAAAAGCAACCATATGCCAGCTACGTCACATAAGCAGGGAAACGCAAGAAGCCTCACACCGTGGAGTGTGGGGCTTCCAACATCCTCGCAAGCCATTAGAAAAGTGCCTGCACTGTTTCCGGTTCAACTATTCCTGTATCAAGACTTGGATCTAACCCACCTGCAATCAATATCTTAAAATAAATGAGGGAGGGGGCCGCGAGACCCCGATCAGCCCTTGCCTTCCGCCGAAGCCAGCTCTTCCTCAGCCCGCCGCGTGATGTCGTTGGCCTCATCGTACTTGGCCCCGTCATCGCCGGCTTCAGACCACATCTTCTGTCCGCGCTCCAGATCCTGCTGTGCTTTGCTGCGGTCGATCTCGCCCGGAGGCAGCGCGGTCTCGGCCAGGATCGTGACGCGCTCCGGCAGAACCTCGACGAAGCCCCAGGCAACAAAGAACTTTCGCTCGCCCGCCGAGCCGCCATGCAGGCGTACTTCGCCCGCGCCCAGCTCCGCCAGCAAAGGAGCAGCGCCGTAAAGCGCCTCAAGATAGCCCGAAGCCGAAGGCAGTTCGACTGCGTCTGCCGTCGCATCCAGCAGGATGCGATCCGGTGTCACCAGCTTGACCTGCAGCTTTCCATTTTGTGTCGTCTCAGCCATAAAGCCTCTGGGAAGAGGGACTTGCGTCCCTCTTCCCGGTTATTGCTTACGCAGTCTGCTTCATCTTTTCAGCCGCGGCCTTCACGTCTTCAATGCCGCCCTTCAGGTAGAACGCCTGCTCCGGAATATCATCGTGCTTGCCTTCGATGATCTCCTTGAACGAGCGAACCGTGTCCTCAACCTTGACATAAGCGCCAGGAATGCCGGTAAAGATCTCCGCAACGTGGAACGGTTGCGAGAGGAAACGCTGCACCTTGCGCGCGCGAGCGACGGTGATCTTGTCCTCTTCCGAGAGCTCGTCGATCCCAAGAATCGCGATGATGTCCTGCAGGTCCTTGTAGCGCTGCAGAATGCGCTTCACGCCCTGCGCGACATCGTAGTGCTCCTGTCCGACGACTCGCGGCGAAAGGATACGCGAGGTCGAAGCCAGCGGGTCGACCGCCGGATAGATACCAAGCTCCGACAGCGGCCGCGAGAGCACGGTCGTCGCGTCGAGATGGGCAAACGTCGTCGCCGGCGCAGGATCGGTCAAGTCGTCGGCAGGCACATAAACAGCCTGCACAGACGTGATCGAACCCTTCTTGGTCGACGTGATCCGCTCCTGCAGTTCACCCATCTCGGTGGCGAGATTAGGCTGATAACCAACAGCCGAAGGCATACGACCGAGCAGCGTAGAGACCTCAGAACCTGCCTGCGTGAAGCGGAAGATGTTGTCGATGAAGAGCAGCGTGTCTGCGCCTTCTTCGTCGCGGAAGTACTCCGCGACGGTCAGGCCGGTCAGCGCGACCCGCAGCCGCGCCCCTGGGGGCTCGGTCATCTGGCCGTAAATCAGCGCGGCTTTGCTCTTGTTGAAGTCGTGGATGTCGATGACGCCGGACTCCTGGAACTCGTTCCAGAGGTCGTTGCCCTCGCGGGTGCGCTCGCCGACGCCGGCGAAAACCGAGAAACCGCCGTGCTGCTGGGCGACGTTGTTGATCAGTTCCTGGATGACGACGGTCTTGCCGACGCCCGCGCCGCCGAACAGGCCGATCTTGCCGCCCTTGAGGAACGGCTGGATCAGGTCGATGACCTTGATGCCGGTCTCGAACATCTCTTCGGACGTCGACTGTTCGTCGAACGCCGGTGCCTGCCGGTGGATCGGCATATGCACCTTGGCGTTGACCGGGCCGAGTTCGTCCACGGGCTGGCCGAGCACGTTCAGCACGCGGCCGAGCGTCTCGCGGCCGACCGGAACGGTGATGCCCGAGCCGGTGTCATGCGCGTTCATGCCGCGCACCATGCCTTCGGTTGCCACCATCGCGATGCAGCGCACGCGACCTTCGCCGAGGTGCTGCTGCACTTCGACGACGACATCTAGCGGAGTCGGGATGTCGAAGCCCTCGCTGGTGATGCGCAGCGCCTGGTAGATCGGCGGCATCTGCGCTTCAGCGAACTGTACGTCAACGGCCGGGCCGCTGATCGAAATTACCTTGCCTATGTTCTCTGCCATGCTCTCTCTCTAAAACCCTACTGCAACTGGAATCTCTACATACGCCGCGAACGTTGTTGGCGGCGGAATACGCTCACCAGATTCACGCATCAAGGCAATATGCGCAACGATTGCCTCTCGAATCATGCTCTCGGTCTCTTCAAGATCATCTCCGACC
>CAXUDC010000091.1:0-11019 GCA_964249685.1 uncultured Acidobacteriaceae bacterium | reverse complement strand
GTGGCTTCCAGCAGTACGGACCAGAAACCAGCCGTCTTTTACAACCAAGGCAATTACATCACGAACTTTCAGAAGACGACCACTTTACAGTGCTGCCGCGCCGCTTACGATCTCGATGATTTCTTTGGTGATTGCGGCCTGACGTACGCGGTTCATGGTCAGGGATAGTGAGTCGATGAGGTCGCCGGCGTTCTTGGTGGCGGCGTCGGTTGCGGTCATGCGCGCGGCGTGTTCTGCGGCGGTGGACTCCAGCAGTGCGTGAAAGATCTGCGTGGTAACGTAGCGCGGCATCAGGCGTGCGAAGAGGTCTTCCGGCTTCTGGTCGAAGAGGTAGTCGACGCTTGCGGTCCCGAATTTCTTCGCTTCGGCGTCGATCGCGGTTTCATCCGGCGCGTGCACGCTGATGCCTTCGGTCTCGGCTGCCTTGATGGCGGCGTCGCGCTGCTCCTCACTCATCTCTTCGGCGGACTCGATGTTGTGAACGCCGAGGCTGAGGATCGGAAGCAGCTTTTCTACGACGATGCGCTGCTGCAGGACTGATTTGAACTCGTTGTAGACGAGGTAGACGGAGTCGATCTCCGCGCGCTCAAAGCGGGCGATGATGTCGTGAGCCACGGCGGTCACGTCGTCGAAGCTGGACTTCAGCAGCAGGTCCACATGCTCGGCGGCAACCTCGACCTGCTGGGCGCGATGGCGGATCGAGTCGTAGTGGACCGAGAGGTCGTTGTCGTAGTGCTCTTCGATCTTCTCGTAGATCGCGGCGGGAAAGCGGCGTTTGTACATGCCGATCGCCTTCTTGCCGACAGGCTCGAGATCGACGTTCTGCCCCTTGCCGGTGCGGATGTCGATGAACTTCTGCGCAGCCTTGCCGACGTTCGAGTTGAAGCCGCCGGCGAAGCCCTTGTCGCCCGCGATGACGATGACGAGGATGGTCTTCTCTTCCCGCTCGACGAGCAGCGGATGCAGGATTTCGCCCGTGGTCTCGTTGTAGAGGTCGGTGCGGCGCACGAGCGACTGCAGGACATTGACCAGCATCTGCGCGTAGGGTCGCGCCTGCATGGCACGCTCCTGCGCGCGGCGCAGCTTGGCAGCCGAGACCATCTTCATGGCCTTGGTGATCTGCCGCGTATTCTTTACACTGCGAATGCGGCGTCGTAGATCGAGGACGTTTGCCATAAATCTTGCGTATTCTCAATTCACCGGGGCTAAAGCCCCTTGTTGATAGAGTAGCTAGTTCGTGGGGCTGAAGCCCTACGCTTCCATCTGGAAGCTACTTGTTGCCCACCATTGCGGTTGCCTGAGTGGTTTGGGCCTGCTGGTCGGACAATCCCTCGGTCTTCTTGTCTTTGAGGCCGGCGAGGAACTGGCCCTTGTAGTCGTTGATGGCGTCGGTGAGGCGCTTCTTCAGCTCGTCATCGAACGACTTCTTGTCTTCGAGGGTCTTCAGGATGTCGGCCTGGGCGGATTTCATGTAGGGATGGAAGCCGTCCTCGAAGGCGCGCAGGTCCTTCACCTCTACGTTGTCCAGCAGCCCGTTGGTTCCGGCGAAGATGATCGTCACCTGCTCGACCCAGCTGAGCGGCTTGAACTGGGGCTGCTTGAGCAGCTCGACGAGGCGCGAGCCGCGGTTGAGCTGGTTCTGCGTAACCTTGTCGAGGTCGGAGCCGAACTGCGAGAAGGCGGCGAGCTCGCGGTACTGCGCCAGATCAAGCTTGAGAGTAGACCCAACCTGCTTGGTGGCCTTGATGGCTGCCGCAAAACCTACACGCGAGACCGACAGACCGACGTTGACCGCGGGCCGGATACCCGAGTTGAAGAGGTCGGTTTCAACGAAGATCTGACCGTCGGTGATCGAGATCACGTTGGTTGGGATGTAGGCGGAGACGTCGCCGGCCTGGGTTTCGATAATAGGCAGCGCGGTGAGCGAGCCGCCGCCGAGCTTGTCCGAGACCTTGGAGCTGCGCTCGAGCAGGCGCGAATGGAGGTAGAAGACGTCGCCGGGGTAGGCTTCGCGGCCTGGCGGACGGCGCAGCAGCAGCGAGATCTCGCGGTAGGAGGCGGCGTGCTTGGACAGATCGTCGTAGATGATGAGCGCGTGCATGCCGTTGTCGCGGAAGTACTCGCCCATGGCGGTGGCGGCGAAGGGGGCCAGGTACTGCATGGGCGCGGGCTCGGACGCGGTGGCGGCGACCACGATCGTGTAAGCCATCGCGCCGTACTCTTCGAGCGTCTGGACGACCTGCGCGACCGACGACCGCTTCTGGCCGATGGCGCAGTAGATGCAGATGAGGTTGTTCTTGGCCGAGTTGATGATGGTGTCGAGCGCGATGGCGGTCTTGCCGGTCTGGCGGTCGCCGATGAGCAGCTCGCGCTGGCCGCGGCCGATCGGGATCATGGTGTCGATAGCCTTGATGCCGGTCGCCATAGGTTCGCGAACGCTCTGGCGGTCGATGACGCCGGGGGCGAGACGCTCGACGGGCAGGGTCTCGGTGGTGTTGAGCGGTCCCTTATCGTCGATGGGCTCGCCGAGCGCGTTGACGACGCGGCCGATGAGCTGCTTGCCGACGGGCACAGACATGATCTTGCCGGTGCGCTTGACCTGCTCGCCTTCGCGGAGCTCGGCGAAGTCGCCGAGGAGCACGGCACCGACCTGGTCCTCGTCGAGGTTCATGGCGAGGCCGGAGACGCCGTGGGGAAACTCGATGAGCTCGCCGGCCATGACCTTATCGAGGCCGTGGACACGGGCGATTCCGTCGCCGAGGCTCATGATGGTGCCGACCTCGTCGACCTGCACGCGCTGCTCGTAGTTGGCAATCTTCTGGCTAAGTAAGGCGGTAATCTCGTCTGCTCTGATCTGTGCCATGGGGCTTCTTTCTTTAGTGATAAACGATTAGGCGGCCACGAGGGACTGCTTGAGCTGCTCGAGCTGCGCGCGGACCGAGCCGTCGTAGACGGTGGAGCCGATGCGGATGACGGCACCGCCGAGGAGTGCGGCGTCCTGAGTGTAGCTTACGCGGACGCGGCTGCCGGCGAGCCGGGCGACCTCGGCCTCGAGCGACAGGCGGTCGTCCTGGTTGAGGTCGCGGGCGGTGGTGACTTCGGCGTCGGCGACTCCGCCGCGGGTGTCGGCGACCTGGTCGTACTCGTCGAGTATCTCGCTGAGCGAGCCGAGACGCTGGTGATCCATGATGACGGCGATGAAGTTGCGCACCTCGCGCACCATGCCGAGGCGCTCGGCGAGCGCGTCGAGGACCGAAAGCTTCTGCTCGGACGGGACGGAGGGGTCCGACAGGATCTCGCGGAGGGGGTGCGACTCGGCGAGGGTGGTGGCAAAGTCCTTCATCTGCTGCTGCGCGGCGTGGATGTCAAGCCCATGCTGGGCAGCGACCTGCGCGAAGGCGTTGGCGTATTTGGGTGCGAAGACGGTGTCCGCCATTAGTTTTGGCCGCCTTTCTGCTCGCCGCCGAGCCGGCGCACAAAGCCCTGTACGAGCAGGCGATCGGTTTCGGCGGAGATGACGAGCTTGCGCGCGGCCTGCTCGATGGCAAGCTCGGATGCGTACTGCTGGAGCTGACGCTGGGCGTGCTGCGTGGCCGCGACGATCTCCTGCTCGGATCCGGCAAGGATCTTTTTGGTCTCTTCCTCGACTGAGGCCTTGATGCGGACCTCGTCGGCGGCGAGGTCGCGCTCGGCCTGCAGGCGCATCTCGGCGATCTGGCCGTCGAGCTTGGCAAGACGCTCTTCGACCGAGTTGAGCCGCTGGCTGGCCTCCTCGGTGGCGCTGCGGGCATCGACCAGGTCCTTTTGAATGTTGGAGGTGCGGGCGCGGAAGGTCTTGGGCAGCGCCTTGCCGAGGAACCAGAGCACGGCCGCGGCGAGGATGGCGAAGTTGACGACCTCAAAGATGGTCGCGGCCGCGGCGGGCGTCATGTGCATCGCGGTGGCGAGCTTTTTGACGACGGCGGATTCCTTGTACTCGCGGGTTTCGTCGATCTCGGCGTTGTTGGCCGCGGTCGAATTGGCCGCGGGTGTGGCCTGGCGGCCGTCGTCGCCTGATTTTTGAGCGTGCACGGTGAACGAGGCGAGGAGCAAGAACAGAGGGAGCAGACGGCGCATGAGTTTCACTGGGTGGCCTCCGTTCCTGCTGCGCCGGCGGGCAGGACGGCGCGGAGGATCTGCGCGGAGAGCTCGCCGGACATGGTTTCGATCTGCTCGCGGGCAGTCTTGCTGCTTTCCTGGATGTTTTCGCGGGCGAGCGCAAGGCGGTGCTGGGTGGTCTCGCGCACCTTGGCGAGTGCCTGGTCGCGCTCGGCGGCCCACTGCTTTAGTTTGGCGTCGCGGGCCTGGAAGATCTCGGTGCGGGCGGCGCGCAGCTTGTGTTCGAAGACGGCGGTCTCAGCTTCAGCGGCGGAGATGGCGCCGCGCGCCTGCTCGACGGCGCCGGTGGTGCGGGCGCGGCGCTCGGCCAGGATGGCGTCGAGCGGACGGCGCACCAGCAGGCCGTAGGCGGCGACCAGCAGCAGGAAAAAGACGATCGTGGGCACGGAGCCGAGGATCAATCCACCAATTTGATTCAGAATTTCGTTCATGCATGGAAGACAGCCGGGAGGGGCGTGCCTTGAACCTCATCACTCATCTGCCGAAGCCAGGTTCGGCGGCTGGAATTAAACTGACTGCAATAGCCTGGGACGTCTGGGTACCCGTCATTTTTACCAAAGCGCCGGAGCGAGTGTCAACGCACCCAGGCGATTACCGGATGCTATGTTCGATAACCGTCTTAGCGGCATCCTCCTGGTCGCGGGCGCGGAAGCTCCGGTAGCGCCCGATCAGCGAGGCCGGGCCGGTGGCGTGGAAAAAGGCGAGATTTCCCTCGAAGCGCTTGCCGGTGACGACAGCGCCGGCCTCGAGCGCGGCGATCACGCTGCCTTCGGACTGCGGCACGCGGAAGCGCGCGTCGAGCAGCGGGTCCTTGAGCATGGCGGCGTCGATGGCCTCGAGCAGCGCGTCGATCCCGGTGCCGGTGAGGCCGGAGACGGCGACCTGGCCGGGGCCGAGATGCAAGTGGGCGCGGGCTTCGGGGGTGAGGAGGTCGACCTTGTTGAGGACCTCGATGACGGGCTTGCCGGTGGTGTCGAGCTCGGCGAGCACCTTTTCTACCTGCGCTTTCTGCTCGTCGAGCTGGGCGGAGGAGGCGTCGCGGACGTGCAGGAGGATCTCGGCGCGTTCGACTTCTTCGAGCGTGGCGCGGAAGCTGGTGACCAGCGAGTGGGGCAGGTTGCGGATGAAGCCGACGGTGTCCGAGAGGAGGATCTTGCGCCGGCTGGGGAGCTGGATCTGGGCGAGTTTAGGGTCGAGCGTGGCGAACATGCGCGCGCTTTCGAGCACGCCGGCCGCGGTGATCGCGTTGAACAGGGTCGACTTGCCGGCGTTGGTGTAGCCGACGAGCGCGACCACCGGGACCGGGACCGCCTCGCGGCGCTGGCGCTGCTGGCGGCGGATGCGGCGCACGGCCTCCAGCCGCTGCTTGACGGTATCGATGCGCAGGTTGATGCGGCGGCGGTCGGTCTCGAGCTTGGTTTCGCCCGGGCCGCGGGTGCCGATGCCGCCGCCGAGCTGGCTCATGGCCTTGCCCTTGCCGGCCAAACGCGGGAGCTGGTACTCGAGCTGGGCGAGCTCGACCTGGAGCTGGCCCTCGCGGGTGCGGGCGTGGCGCGCGAAGATGTCCAGGATGAGCTGGGTGCGATCGATGACGCGGGCCGGCAGCCGCGCTTCTAGATTACGCATCTGCGATGGCGTGAGGTCGTGGTCGAAGAGGACGATGTCGGCCTCGGACGAGGCGACCACGCCTTCGATCTCCTCGATTTTGCCGGTGCCGACGAGGGTGGCGGCGTCCGGGCGCGGGCGCCGCTGGATGATGGTGGCGGAGACTTCCGCGCCGGCGGAGCGGGCGAGCTCCTCGAACTCGGCGAGCGACGCGTCGAAGTCGAGATCGGCGTAGATGGCGTTGGCAGAGGGCGAGTCTTCGTCGGTGAAGAGGTCGTCGAGGTCAGGCACGGCGGCGGATTTCTTCGCAAGCCGGGCGGCGGAGCCGAGCTTGCGGCGCTCGCCGGTGAACTCGACCGCGACCAGCACGGCACGCTCCGCCCGCGGCACGGCGTTGGTGGCGCGGGCGGAGGCTTGCTGGTGCAGGTCCATCCGGGAGCTTGTTTTTTTCTTCACAAACGCTCCACAACGTGCGTGGGGATCTTACTCACCCGCTTCTCCACCGGCGGCGGAGGCGTGGGCGCTGGCATGCGCGCGCGGCTCCGGACGGCCTTCGGCGTGCGGCACGCGGCCGCTGACGACGGTCGAGATGGCGTGCTTGAAGATGAGCTGCTCCTGGCTGTTATTTTCGAGCAGCACGGAGTACTTGTCGAACGAGCGGATCTTGCCCGTCAGCTTGACGCCGCTCACGAGATAGATCGTGATGGGGCTCTTGTCCTTGCGAACCGTGTTCAGGAAGGTGTCCTGAATATTCTGTGCCGGCTTTGAATCCATAGTGCCGATCTCCCCTGGTAGTGCAATCGGTGGTACAAAACGGGAGTAAACCTCCCTGATGATCGTTCTATGCGAATGAAAAGATGAGTTGCCCAAAGCTGCAGGCGTCGCAGTTTGAAAGAATGCGAGCCCCACCACCATACGAGCATTGAACAGGGATATCAAGTTGCCCGGGGGCATACGCGGCGGTACGGGGCCGCGAGCGCGATGTACCATAAGGACGTGCCTTTCTCGCCTGCTCCCGTTGCCGTGTCACCCGTGCCGATGCTCGACTTTTCCCGGCAGTTTGCCGCGATCCGCGAGGAGGTGATGGCGGCCGTCACGGCGGTGTGCGACTCGCAGCGTTTCATCCTCGGCCCGGCAGTCGAGCAGTTCGAGCAGGCGGCCGCTGTGGCCTGCGCGGCGCCCCACGGCATCGGCTGCGCCAGCGGCACGGACGCGCTCTGGCTGGCGCTGGCGTCGGCCAACATCGGCGAGATCAGCGGCGCGACCGACCACGCGGTCGTCACCTCCCCGTTCAGCTTCTTCGCGTCCGCCAGTGCGATTGCGCGTGCGGGGGCACGGCCGGTGTTTGCGGATATCGACCCGCTGACGTTCAACCTTTCGCCGGAAGCGACGGCGGCGGCCCTGGCTGAAAACCCAGGCGTGCAGGTCAAAGCCATTCTGCCGGTGCATCTTTTCGGCCAGTGCGCGGACTTCGACGGCTTCATTCAACTGCAGCAGCAGCACCCCGGGCTGCTGCTGGTGGAGGACGCCGCACAGGCCTTTGGCGCGACCTGGGACCTGATGCCGGCCGGCTCGCTGGGCGACGCGGCGGCGTTCAGCTTCTATCCGACCAAGAATCTGTCTGCCTTTGGCGACGCGGGCCTGATGACGACGCGGTCGTCGGCGCTCGACGAGCATGCTCGCTCGCTGCGGGCGCACGGCATGAAGCGGCGCTACTTTCACGACGAGATGGGCTGGAACTCGCGGCTGGATAGCCTGCAGGCGGCGGTGCTCTCGGTCAAGCTGAAGTACCTTGCCGGCTGGAACCAGCGGCGGCGCGAGCTGGCGGCGCGGTATAACGAGCTGTTCTTCGCGGCGGCGCTCGGCGTGATGCCTTCCCCTGAGAGGCCGGGGTCGGTGGCCGACGGAATCGTTCTGCCCTGGACGCACCCGCGCGCGCAGCATGTCTTCCATCAATATGTGGTGCGGGTGCCGCGCAGGGACGAGCTGAAGTCCCACCTGACCGCGCGCGGGATCGGGTGCGAGGTGTACTATCCGCTCTCGCTGCACCAGCAGGCGGCGCTGGCGGGGCTGGGCTACCGGACGGGCGACTTCCCGGAAAGCGAGCGCGCATCGGCGGAGGTGCTCGCGCTACCGATGTACCCGGAGCTGCGCGAGGACGAGCAGGAGCAGGTGGTCGCGGCGATCGCTGGCTTCTATCGCTAGAGCAATTCCCTCAAGAAGGTCTCGAGCAGTGTCTCGGGAAACGCTGCACAGTTGACGCTGATGAGCGGCTTCCCTGCCCGTGAGCTCATTTGTGGACTGCCCGGGCCACAAGCTCCTTTCCGGTTCCGGTCTCGCCAGTGATCAGGACGGTCGCTTCCGTGGGTCCTACGCGGCGGATCAAGTCCTTGATCCGGGTAATCTTTTCACCTCTCCCAAAGATTTCGGTGTCGCCTTCAAGCGTTCCAACTGCGTTGCGAAGGAGGGCATTTCGCGTCGCAGAAAGGTGTGCTGCGCGGCTCGCGCGATGACGGCTTTCAGGTTGTCGGCTGCGAATGGCTTCGTCAGGAAATCGAAGGCACCTTTGCGCATGGTTTCCACCGCAAACTCGACTGTTCCGAAGGCCGTGAGAACGACGACCGCAGTTGCGGATTCGCCTTGCGACAGAGCTTCCAGAATCTGAAGTCCTTCGCCATCTGGAAGCTTCTGGTCCGTCAGGATGACGTCGAAATCCTGTGTTTCGAGTGCGGCCAACCCCTCCAGGACCATGCCCACCGTGACCAGCGAATGACTTTCGGCACGCAGGTTGAGAGAGATCAACTTCCTCACGATGCTAGCGGTGCCCGCCCGTCAAAAGCCGGAAATATTGGGAGTTTGTTTGCTTTACGTTTGGCAGCTCTCCTGCAATAGAGCGGTTGGCTTGCACCAACAACTTTCCAGGAGACCTCTATCCACGCCATAAGGCACAAACTGGCTGCGCTGCCCAAGTGCATGCTCCGGCGAGCCTGCCTGGCTGTGGTGTGTGTCATGGTCGTGTTGCCCGATGCACGAGCGGCAGGGAAAACGCCGACGAGTTCCACTTCTCTCAGCCTTCACGAAGCGATTCAACAAGCGGCAGGAAGCCCGCAGGCGCGTGAAGGAGAGGACAAGGTCGATGTAGCACGCGTCCTGCTGATCCAGGCCGGCCTCCGGCCTAATCCAAGACTGTATCTGCAATCGGAAGACCTGCGACCGTGGGCGAGTAACTCGATTTTCCAAACGCCACCGAAGACTACGGCTACCTAGGACAGCTCTCCGAGCTGGGTGGCAAGCGCGCCCGACGCATCGATGTTGCGAAATCAGGGGTCAGAGAGGCGGACGCGGAACGCTTTTTGCTGACGCAGCAGATCGCCGGCCGGATCGCAGTCGCTTACTGGACTGCGGTGGTCAATGCCGAGATCGCCCGGCTCCTCGAAGCCGACATGAAGGCAGTCGATGAGATCGTCCGGTACGACCAGGCGCGCGTGGATGCAGGGCACCATGCGAGGCGTGGACCTGATCCGAATCCAGATAGAGCGTGACCGCCTGCTGCTGGCCCTTGAGGCAGCGCGACGCGAGGTCATCTTGTCGCGGATCGATCTGTTTCGCCAGATGGGACGTGTGCCAGATCCGAAGATCGAACTCTCGGAGTCGCTTGACTCCATTCGCCCGGTCCAGACCGAGAGTGCCATCGTAGTCGTGGCTGCACGGGCCGACGTCGCTGTCGCGCGAGAGGCCGTCGCGATGGCCGAAGCCGAGGTGAAGCTGCAACGTGCCATCGGTGTGCCAGACCTGGACCTGCTAGCCGGCTACAAGCGCAACCATGGCGACAACACGCTTTATACAGGCCTGCAAATCCCTCTGGCCTTTCGCAACCGCAACCAGGGAGAGGTCGCCCGGGCGCAAGCCAATGTGAGACTCGCCAACGACCGATTGCACCAGTTGGAGTTGTCGGTCAGTGCGGATGTTCAGGCGGCGCAGGAAGCTTATACGAATCAGCAGGCCGTGGTGCACGATATTCTGCCGGACATGCGAGCGAGGGCGAAACAGAACCTGGCTAGTATGGATGACGCCTACCGCACCGGAGGAGTTGACCTGCTCCGTTATCTTGACGCAGAAAGAACCGCATTCGATGTCGAGGTGAGCGCGTTGCACACACTCGCTGATTTTCAGCAGGCCGGTTTGCGTCTGCAACTCGCCTATGGGGTACAACCATGAAGCGCCTGAAGCTTTATCTTTCCATGCTTCTGCTGACCAGCTTGATTACTGGCTGCTCGAAGAAAAAGGGCGCTGCCTCATCGCCCGGCAAGTCGTTTTCCGACAAGTCCAGTTCTGCATCGTCCAGCACGCAGGATCAGCCGGAGAAATCCGCAAAGGGCGATGCGCAGGCCAACGATGTTGTCAAGATTGCTGCTAAGCACCAGCAGCGGGCGGGTATTCAGACGGCATACGTACCATCCGGCCAGGTGAATCCGAAGTACGGCAACGAGCCTGGAGTCACTTTCTACACGCACATCTCCGATCAGTACGCGCCGTTTCGGACCAAGGTCATCGACGCCGCAGCTCGAGACGCGACCCACGTGCTCGACGGTTTGCTCTACCACGATTCCGACCTGCGAATCGAAGAACACTCCACCGATCCCGCCGGCTTTACTGACCACGTCTTCGCTCTTTGCCATCTGCGGGGCTTTCGCTTTGCTCCCGCATCCGCGATCTCACCGACCAGCGACTCTATGTTCCGGCAAGCCAAGTCAGTGGCGGGCCCTCACACCGCTGGTCGGCGGCTCCATCGATACAAGACTCATTGAGCAGTAACTCGAGCGTGGAGTTATGTTGATGTGCTCGTGGCGGTGTTTTGAGGTGTCATTTTGCAGCCCCTGCCGCCGTCTTCAGGCGCACTGCTGCTGGAGGCCTTGCGATGTTCGATTCGCGATCAGCCTTGGCAGCCGGAGCAGGTTGTGGGCGGCATAGCCGAAGACGAAAACTCAGTCCACCTTGGGCAGTCCGCGCACCTTTACCTGCGCAGCGAGCCGGTCTGCTTCCGCCCAGCCGAAGGGCTTCTCCACAGCCAGCGGCAACTCAGGCTGATCGCGTAGCCAGGGTGCCGGGTGGTCCTGGCGTCCATGTTCGAGCGGCGTCCGTTGTAGTTCTTTGTGTTGTGCGATGTGACATTCAGGGCGCGTGCGGCACGAACGAAGTCCTTGGCGTCGTAGGCCTCATCGTAAACTCCACGGCATTTCTGGGTAAATTCGGGCG
>CAXUDC010000090.1:11979-14003 GCA_964249685.1 uncultured Acidobacteriaceae bacterium | reverse complement strand
CTGCGGGCCGGCTTTCGCGCGACGTCCGGCTGGCGTGAATCGCTGCGGCGGCTGCTGGCGCATGCGCGGCTGGCGGGCGAGTTGACCGTGCCGCTTCCCTCTTCCGTGGTCGTGCTGGGGCCGGCGCGCGTGGATGGCACGAGAGCGGTATCGTTTGGCCGCGATGTGCTGCTCTACCCGGAGCTGCACCTGGAGACACGAGGCGCGGCCACGATCGAGATTGGCGACGGCGTTGTAATCTCGCGGGGCGTGCACCTGGTCGCGATGGCCGGGCTCGAGATCGGCGCGGGCACGATGATCGGGGAATATACGAGCATCCGCGACGCCAACCACCAGCGCGCGGCGGGCATCGCGATGCGCGAGGCCGGACATACCGCCGCGGCCATCCGGATTGGGCGCGAGGTGTGGGTAGGATGCGGCGTGACGATCCTGGCCGGCGTGACGATCGGCGACGGCGCGACGGTCGGCGCGGGGGCCGTGGTGACGAAGGATGTTGCGGCTGGCAGCGTCGTAGGCGGGGTGCCGGCCAGGCCGCTGCGGAGGCCGGCGTGACGTGCGCGGGGAGCATGTACCTGGTGCTGCCGGTGCCGTTTCGTCTGGACCGCGGCGAGCTGTACGTGGAGGCGCAGGCGGCGAACGGGCTGGACCGCTGGGCGGACAACTTTGCGCAGGTCACGGTGGCCGCGCCGGTGGTGCCGGAGGCACTGTTGGAGTCGCTTGCCGGGGTGCGCTGGCTGCCGGTCGCGGGGCTGGAGCATGGGTCGCGAATCGTGTGCCAGCAGCTGCCCTGGGCTTACACGCCGGGCGCTTTTTTGCGCACGCGCATGGCGACGATCGTGGCCATCCGCAAGGCGATTGCGGAGGCCGAGTACCTGCAGTTCGCGATCGGCGGGCTGGTGGGCGACTGGGCCGCGGTGGCCGCGCTCGAGGCCGGGAAGATGGGCCGGCGCTACGCGATCCACACCGACCGCGTCGAGCATGAGGTGATGCGCAGAACCGCCAGCAGCCTGGGTCTGCTCAAGCGAATGAAGATCGCGGTAGAGGCTCCGCTGATGGAGCGGCTGCACCGGCGCGTGATCCGCGGGGCCGCGCTGGGGCTTTGGCATGGCGAGGACTGCTTCCGCGCGTACGCGCCGTGGTGCGGGGAGAACCACCTGATCCACGATGTGCATACGAAGGCTGCGGATGCGATCTCCGCTGAAGAGCTGGAGGCCAAGTGCGCCGAGGTGCTCGCGGCACCTGTGCTGCGGATCTGCTACGCGGGGCGGCTGGACCCGATGAAGGCGCCGCTCGAGTGGCTGGGCGCGGTGGCGGCGGCGCGGGCGCAGGGTGCCAACGTGGAGGCGACGTGGTTCGGCGAGGGAGCCATGCTGGGCGAGGCGCAGGCAGAGTGCGCCCGGCTGGGCTTGCAGGAGGTGGTGCGGTTTGCGGGGTTTGTTTCGGATCGCGTGGCGCTGCTCCGGGAGGTGCGGATGGCGCATGCGCTGGTGTTTACGCATGTCACGCCGGAATCTCCGCGGAACTTGCTGGAGGCGCTGGTGTGCGGGACACCGATCGTCGGTTATGCGAATGGGTATGCGGAGGAGCTCGTCGGAATGCATGGCGGGGGGGAGTTGGCGCCGGTGCATGACTTTGCGGGCTTAGGAAAGACAGTGGCGGAGCTGGCTTTTGACCGGCCGCGAGTAGTGGACCTGGTGCGGGCGGCGGCGGCGAATGGGCGGCGGTTCAGCGATGCGGCGGTGTTCGCCGAGCGGAGTGAGCTGGTGAAGCGCTTTGCTTGACTGTGTCGGGGGGTGTCCCATGATCACGGAGCTGGAGGCGAGAGTGATCGTGGGGTTGTGCGGTGGAGAGAGACTGACCCCACGATAACCTTCGCTTCGCTTCGGTGATCATGGGGCACCCCCGGTTCGATTGCCTTTGTACTCGACCAGGGCGGTGCGCTTGCCAGTGCGCTGGCTGCGCTGGAATTGTAGCTGGCCGAGATAGATGGGGATCTGCTGGAAGTGGGAGTGGATGCCGTAGAG
>CAXUDC010000090.1:0-11879 GCA_964249685.1 uncultured Acidobacteriaceae bacterium | reverse complement strand
GCGCGTTTCCAGTACTGCGCGAAGCGGGTCATGGCGAGGTCGTGGCCGGTCATGGGCGTGTCGACGTGGAGGATACCGCGGCCGAGGGCGAGGATGCGGCGGCAGAGCTCAGGCTCCTCACCGGCGATGAGGGTGTCGTCGAAGCCGTTTGTTTCGTGCAGGATCGCTCTGCGAAAGAGCGCGTCGCCGCCGCAGAAGGGCGTGGGGCCGGGGGCGTAGATCCAGTCGAGATCGAGGACGCGGTTGTAGAGCGAGGCGCGCGGGAAGAGCTCGCGGCGATGGCCCCAGATGATGGCGGTGGCGGGCACGGCGAAGTGCGGGAGCGAGGCGCGGACGAAGTCGGGGTGGAGGACGGTGTCGCCGTCCAGGAAGAGGACGAAGTCGCCCTGCGCGGCGCGCCAGCCGGCGTTGCGGCCGAGCGCGGCGGTGGGGCGCGGCGGCAGCAAGGGGATCGTGCGGGCTCCCAGGCGCTGCGCCAGCGCGAGGCTGTCGTCGGTGGAGCCGGAGTCGACGTAGAGGACCTCTGTCGAGAAGCCTTCGTGCGTCATGGCGTTTACGCTGCGCAGACAGCGCTCCAGGCGCGCGCCTTCGTTGCGGCCGATGACGACTACGGAGACGAGCGTCATCGCGGCATCGCCGGCTTACGCGGTTTGACCTGCGCAGGGATGCCGACGGCGATTGAGTTGGCGGGTACGTCGCACAGGACGACCGCGTTGGCGCCGATGGCGACGTCGTTGCCGATGCGGATGGGGCCGAGGAGCTTGGCACCGGCACCGATGTCGACGCGGTTGCCGAGTGTGGGTGAGCCGCGCTGATTACGGTTGCGCAGGCCGACCGTGACGCCGTTGCGCAGGATGCAGTCGTCGCCGAAGACGGCGTCGCCGGAGATGACGATGCCGCCGACGTGCTCGATGACGAGGCGGCGGCCGATGACGGCTTCACACGGCAGCTCGACGCCGAGCAGCATCTCCGAGACGAACTTGAGCACCTTGTAGAGGAACGAAAACGGCGCGCGCAGCACACGGCTGCGGATGCCGTAACGCCAGCGACCGAAGCGGTAGACGACCAGCACCCAAAAGCCGTGGCGGCTCCAGACGCAGTCATGGGCGAGCCAGTCCTGGCGGATGTTGTCGAACACGGCCGGTGCTCCTAGCGCCTGCGCCGGTCGTATTCGGGGTCGTAGGCCTGGTCGAAGTCCTCGCCAAAGCTCTTGGCGTACTGGTCGGAGTCCGGCTTGCGCAGGGCAGCTTCCGCGTGGGCACCGGTGCGGCGTCCGTCCTGGAAGGTCTCGCCCTGTTGGAAGCGGCTGAGCAGGCCCCAGCGGCGGGTGAGAACGATGTCCGAGGACTCGGCTGGCGGCGCTTCCGGCGGGACGGACTCGGCCGCGACCCAGCGGTCGGTGGGCGGGATGCGGACGGGCTCGTCGCTGTTGCCCCAGACGCCGCGGGTGGACTGCTGCTGCGCGACGCGCGAGGAGCCGCTGCTGCGCCAGGGCTGCTCGCCGGCACGCAACGGCGGGATAGGATCCCAGCGGTTGAGCGGCTCGGGGGTCCACACTTCGGGGCTTGTGGCGGGAGCGGTTGCAGGGTAGGCGACTGCTTCGGCCGGGCTGGGTTGCTCGAGGATTGGCTGGTCCTCGGGCTCGTACTCAGGGATCTGCGCTTGGGCTTCCGGGGCGGTGATCGGCTCAGGTACCGGTTTGACGGCGGGCTCGAAGTGCTGCTCTGCCGGCGCGGCGGCGGCTGCCACAGGCTGGCTCAGTTGCGAGAGCTCGTGGAAGGAGAGCGGACGTGCGGGGCCGGATGGAACCGGCTCGGAGTAGGCCCAGGGGGACGGGACGGCTGGCGCTTCCTGGCTGGGGGGCGGAACTGGCTCAGGCTCAGCGACATAGGCCGGAGCTTCCTGGACGGGCGCGACTGGCTCTTCAAAGACGGGTTCGGGGGCGACCGGTGCGGACGCGAGATGGATCGGTTCGGGCGCGACTGGCTCCGGGACTACCGCGACCGGCTCGGACGCGGCATAGGCGGGCGCTTCGCACGCGGGCGCGGCCGGGTCTGGAGCGGTGAAGGCTGGCTCCCGGAGAGGGCTTTCCATCACCTGTGCGGCTGGTACGGAGTCATGGACGAAGACCGGCTGGTGAGCTGCCGGCTCTGGCAGCGGGGCCTTTTCGACGGGCAGCGGCAGGTCGAAGCGGGAGGTGTCGTACATGGGCGCAGGCGCGGGCGGCTCCTCGGTGTCCTCGTCTTCGCGGTCCGGCAGGAAGCGGATGACCGGCTCAGGCTCGCGCTGGAAGATGCGCTGCAACCAGCTGCGGGCTGGCGGCGCATCCTCTGGCTCGTCGACAGGGGTGGAGCTGGTGAGGCGACGTTCCTTTTCGAGCGAATCGAACAATGCCATGGGTGCGGGACGCTCCACTTCCACAGAGTCTGCCGGATGCGAGTAGACCTCCGGAGCAACGGCCGCCGTGAGCTCCGGTGCGAGCTCCTCGTGCGACTCCGGCGTAACGGCTGCGTGCACAGGGTACCATGCAGGGCTGGCCGGCACGGCGGAAATCTCTTCCGCCTGAGCGACCGGCTCGTCGACTGCCTCTACAAAGACCGGCACAGGGGCCACAGGAGCGGGCTCGTCGGTCATCACTGGGCGCGGGCGAGTCACTGTCCGGGTACGTCCTTCGAGCGCGCGCACGCCCTTGACGAACGTGCTGTCCGCGTAGCGCAGCTGCAACTCTTCGAGCACCGAACCGACGCCGGTCACGTTGAGCCGCTGCAGCAGCACGCCGGCCTGGTGGAGCTCGCCGCGGGTCGTGCGCGCGGACTCCGCGACCAGCAGGGTCACGTCGCAGCAACGCGCTACGTATTCGGTCTGGGCGGAGATCAGCAGCGCCGGCGATTCGAGCAGGATCACGTCGTGCTCGGCCTTCATGCGGGCGAACAGCGTGGAGGCGATGCCCTCAAAATGCCGATCAAAGGCCGGGTCGAAGCTGGAGAGCTCCGCGGTTGCGGCGGGCTCCTGCTGCTCGAAGACTGTTGCGGCCTGCAGGATCACCACGCCCAGGCCGAGCGCGACCAGCTTGCGGTCGAGCGCCTGCACCAGCGGCGCGATGTCCGTCTCCGCGCTCACCGGTGTGATGACAAACGTCTGCGCGTTGCTGCCGCGGTACGCGCCTTCCACCCCGGCGGCGAGCCGCAGGAAGTACTCGTCCAGTACGTCTTCAGATATCTCTCCGCGCGCCGGCAGGATCGCAATCGGCGCAAAGCCGAGCACCTCATCCACGTCGCCCGCGGTGTATACGCGGGCGTCGCGCTTGCGTGCAAACACGGCCGCGCCGAGGCCGCAGAGCAGTGCCAGCGGCAGGGCCGCGAGCAGGATGAGCCGCTTCTTGTTCGGCTCCGGGTCGGCGGGCACCGCGGCCGCGAGCGCGAGATGCGCCATGCCGGGGCCGGTGGTTTCGAGCTGCAGGCTGTGCAGCGCATTGTCGACGATCGCGTAGCGCGCCGTCAGCCGCTGCACGTCGGCGGTAAGCTCTGCCGCGCGCTGCAGCCGCGGGGAGGCGCTGGTCGCGCTCGCCGTCTGGCGGGCGAGTTCGCCGTTGATGCGCGCTTCCACGTCGCTGCTGCGCTCGAGATCGGTACGCAGCTTGTCCTGCAGCGTGCGCGCGGCGCGGTCGCGCAGCTGCACGGTCATGCTGTCGAGCGTCTTGTCCAGGTCCGCGAGCTCGTCCTGATCCTGCTTGTAGACCGGGTTGCCGGGCGTCAGGCCGGCCATCTGGCTGGAGATCTGCGCGCGCCGCTGGTTGATCGTCGCCTTCATGCTGCCGAGGCCGGGGTCGCCGTTGATGACGTCGTTGGCGGCCGCGCTCAGGCCGGAGGCGTGGCTGCCCGCGGCGCCGCTGATGCTGGCAAGCTGCGCCGCTGCCTGGTCGTGGGCCGCGCGCGCCGTCACCAGCTGCGAGCGCAACGCGTCCAGCTGCGCGTCGAAGGGGTTCGCGCCTTCGACCCCGGGGTTGGCGACGCCGAGCGTGGCGCCGAGCCGGGTCTGCTCCGCGCGCGTCTTTGCAAGTTCATCCTCAATGCGCCCGCGCTCTTCGCTCAGCAGCTGGCTGCGCTGGTCGGCCTGCGATATCTCATCCTTGCGCCCGGCCTCAAGGTACGCCGTCGTGACCGCGTTCACGATCGCGGCGGTGTTGGCCGCGTCGGGACCTTTCAGGCCGATCGAGACCTGGTAGCTGGTGCCTACGCGCGCGACCTTCAGCTGGCTCTGCAGCACGGCGGCCGCGGTCTGCGGGGTCCCGTCGTAGCTGGCCCAGACCGGTTGCGGCAGCGTGGATAGCGCGGTGGTCAGGATGTCCACGCGCTGCGCGGTCAGCATCTGCTGCGCGACCGAGGACTCATACTTGGTGGAGTCGAAGTTGGTGGTGCTGCCGTCGGCGAGCACCTTGGACGAGAACGGCTCGATATAGATCAGGCTCTCCGCCGAGTAGACCGGCTTCTGCCGCAGCGCGAACGCAACCAGCAGCAGCAGCACGGCCGCGCCGACCACGCCGGCAAGCACCGGATGCATGCGCACGCTGCGGGCAAACTCCGGCTTGAACGCCGGGTTGGCGGTGGCGGCGCGGCGCAAGTTGACGGTCTGGCCATCGAGGGTCGGGCCGGTCGGCTTGTGCATCAGAGAGCTCATACGAATCCTTGAATAAAAAGTTGGCAGATTACTGCGCGAAAAAGGCCGCGGCGGTGAAGACGGTGACGAGCGGTGAGAGCCGCTGCAGGGCATACGTGGCGCGGTTGAATCCACTCTCCGGGACGTAGATGATGTCGCCGGTCTTGAGCTTCAGGTCGAGCGGGCCCGGCATGAGGACCTGCTTGAAGGAGATGACGCGCGTGGTGCCGGTGGAGGGCTGGATGATCTGGATATCAGGATAGCGCCCGGCCTGCTCGGTGATGCCGCCGGCCTCCGCAATCAGCTTGGGCAAGGTGGAGTTGTCCTGCAACAGCAGCGCGCCGGGGTGCGAGACCTGGCCCAGGATGGAGATGTACCGCTCCGAAGGCGAGGGCACGTACACGACATCATCGCGCCTCAGGCGCAGGTCCGCAAGCGGGCTGCCGGAATCGAGCAGGCCCTTCAGGTCGACCCACATGACCTTGTTCGAGCCGCGGTAGATGGCGACGCGCTCCGGGATTGAAGGGTAGTTGTGGATGGCGCCGCTGGCGCCGCCGCCGCCCTGGCCGCCGGTGCTGCCCTGCGTGTAGCCGGCGCCGGCAGAGCCGCCGGAGTCCTCGCCCGGGGTGGAGGTGCCGCCGCGCGTGATGACCTCGAGCAGGCTCGGCGGGCGATCGAACGAGACAAAGCCCGGCCGCTGCACGGAGCCCAGCAGCAGGATGCGGTTGGACGTGTAGCGGTCCACGCCGACGTTGACCGAAAGCCGCGAGTAATACGGAGTGAGCGCGGTCACGATGGCCTCGGCGGCCTGCTCGCGGGTGAGATTGTCGACCGCCAAGGCGCCGGCCAGCGGCAGGGTGATGCGGCCGTCGGGACCCACGGTGTACTTGCCGTTGAGCTCGGGGCGGCCGGCCACTTCGATGTGGATCTCATCGGCACGGCCGAGCTGGTAGGGCTCGTTCGCGCCGGGCTCAAAAGCGCGCAGGGCGGCGTCCGCGTTGGGCTTGAGCTCGACGGCGGGCGCGGGGCTGGCCTGCTGAGCGGCGCATGGCAGGGCGTAGAGCAGCAGGCTGCCGGCCAGCACGCGCAGCATCGAATTGGGGTTGAACGTGAACATTGATGCACTCCTGCTTGCTCCACTGTACGGCTAGCGGCGACCTGCGCCACGGCGCCGAACATGGGTGGTCACTATCCTTATCGGGTCCCCTCGCGGGATTGGCGAGACACTGCTTCATTGCAAACCCTAGCTCGCGCGGGCTACCTGGGTGGGCGCGGCGGTGGGCCCCATCGCGTGCAGGTTGACCGCTTCGCGATGGCTGGAGAACGCCGAACGCGTGTACTGGATCGCCTCCGCCGACGTGGCCGCGATGCGGAACAGGTCCGACATGGCGGAGAACTGCAACACGCGCCGCACCGG
Organism: uncultured Acidobacteriaceae bacterium; assembly: GCA_964249685.1. Taxonomy (GTDB): domain Bacteria; phylum Acidobacteriota; class Terriglobia; order Terriglobales; family Acidobacteriaceae; genus Edaphobacter. The sequence goes on along the minus strand of CAXUDC010000090.1, from coordinate 5,806 downwards.
ATTCGACATCCCGGTGAGCCAGATCCAGAGCCCGGCGCCGAGCAGGATACGGCGCGCCTCGAGCAGTCCGCCCAGCCCGTCGGCCTCCGCCCGCACCGTCGCGGACATGTCCACCACCAGCGTCTGGCCGGCGGCGACGGCCAGCTTCGCTTCGCGCGCCAGCCACGCGCTTACGTCGCCAGCGAGCTTGGCCGGTGTGGCGATGACGCGCACCGTGCCGTGGATGTCAACCTTCAGCCGCCCATGGCGACGCTCGCCCGGCTGCAGACGGCTAGCCGCCAGCCCCGCCGGCAGGTGGACCAGCAGCGCCTTGGCGTCGTTTAAATAGCGCGGAAACAACCGGCGCGGCTCCTGGCACATGCGAAAGCACCACTCCATATTGATCCGTTGCACCCAGCGCGGTGCGCGCTTCAGCGACCCGGCGATCATGTCCAGCGCGCCGCCGATGCCGATCGAGACCGGTACGTTCAGGCGGTCGCGATGCCGGTGAATCCACATCTCCTGCTTCGGATTTCCAAATGCGACGAGCAGAATATCCGGCCGCGCCTGGTGGATCTGCCGCAGAATCTCTTCGTTGTCCATCGCATGCAGCGGCGCGACGGCCGGGCAGTAGCGGCCCACGATCCAGACGCCCGGGAAGCGCTGCTGCAGCACCTCCGTCGCCATCTGCGAGCTCGCCTCATTGGAGCCCAGCAGGAAGATGCCGTATCCCTTCTGCGCCGACAGCCGCGCCAGCTCCGGGATTAGGTCCACCCCCGTCACGCGCTGCTGCAGCGGCAAGCCGAACAGCGACGACGCCCAAAGCATCGGCGCACCATCCGGCAGCACCATCGAGCAATCGCAAATGACGCGCTGCAGATAAGGGTCCCGTAACGAGTTGCGCGCGAAGTCCAGGTTCGCGGTCGCAATCTGGTGCGTGGTGCCGGAGAGGATGTGCCCCTCAATCCGATTCACTGCCTGGACCATCGTCACGTTCGTGATGGGCAGCCCAAACAGCGCAACGGTATCGTGCTTCGGTTGAGTCAACATCGTTTGCCTCGCAGAGTTTGAAGCCCATCAAGTGGTGCAAATCCCAGGCCGCCACCACAGCGTGCCGGGATAAAAATTGTTCACTGACCCGAGGCTACTGGGAGCCATGCGGTGGGTCTATCCCACCTTTAGCCGCTGCTCCGTCCCCGATTAGTAACCTGGGCCGCATTACTCGGGATGGGGGCGTGGCTGCGCTTGCATTTTCAACAACATACGAGGCGGTTACTCGCCAGCCCGCGCCCGCGACTCTAAGTACTGTACGGAAACCCCACGCGTTTGGACCGCAAGCGCACCTACAAAGCCACCCCCCACCTGCAGATCGCGGACCCAAAGCGATCCTCCGCCGGGAACCGAAACCTGCAGCGTACCCGAGTGTGCGTCTTCCTGAGCGGAATGCAGGTGCGGCAGCACACAGAAGCCGTCGAGCGGCACCTGCAGGCCGCGGCCGTCCGCTTTCACCACTGCCTCCTTACGAGTCCAGCAGCGAAAGAAGACCGCCGCCCTGCGCTCGTCGTCCAGCTCGGCGCGGATCAGCGCAAGCTCCTCCGGGTGGAAGTGCGTCCGGGCCAGCTCCAGCGCCTCCACCGCGCGGTCGAGCGGCTCCACATCCACCCCGACCGGCCCGGCGCGCGAGACCGCCAGCACCAGGCACCCACGCGCATGCGTCACGTTGAACTCCACCCCACGCCCGTCCGCAAGCCGCGGCTTGCCCTGGGGGCCGACCTCAAAGCGCAGCCCTTCCGGAGCCTGCCCCAGCAACGCGCCCAGCCGCAGCCGCAGCAAGCCCCGCGCGGCCATGAACTCCGCGCGCGCCGACTCCACACGCAGACGTCCCGCGCGCGCGAGTTCGTCCTCGCTCAGCACGGCATGCGCCCGGCGCAGCAGCGGCTCGGTCCCGGGGTCCGCCAGCGAGAACCGCCACACGTGCACGGTCCCCTCGTCCAGCCGGGGTTCGCTGCCGGGCGAGATCCAGATCGTTCCCATCCTGCGATTGTATGACCCTTTCTGGTCATCCCCCCGGGGCCTTTGCGTCATGGCTCCGCCCCGGCAGCCACCCTATACTACGGACAACCGTTCGCCGCGCCATGCCGATCATCATCCTCATTCCGTTCGTCCTCTGCGTGGTCGCGCTCTTCCGCGACTCCGTCCAGAAGGCGTTCCTGAATGTCTACCTTCCGATCTTCATGCTCTTCCCTATCTACTATTACTGGAAGGTTGAGTCGCTGCCGCCGCTCGATTTCTCGGAGGCCATCCTCGTCCCGCTCGGCGTCGCCATCCTGATCAAGGAGTTGCCGCGCTGGCGCCTGTCCGTCATGGATCTCCTGGTCGGCGTCTTCATCTTCACCAGCGCCTACGCTGACTCGCTCAACAACGAGGATACTGCAGCCAAGTTCCAGATCTTCGGCAATCTCGCCATGGTGCTCGTCCCGTACGCCTGCGGCAAGCTGCTCATCGAAAAAGACGGCCAGCGCAACGTCATGATCAAGCGCATGATCTTCTGCCTCTTTCTCGCCTCCATGATCTCCATCTACGAGTACCGCATGGGTGCCAACCCCTTCACGCTCATATGGGCCCGCTTCTTCCCCGACGAATCCTTCGCCTGGAAGACGCAATTTCGCTGGGGCTTCGGCCGCGTCTCCGGGCCCTACGGGCAGTCCGAGCTCGCCGGCATGATGCTCTTCTTCGGCCTCACGCTCACCCTTTACCTCAACTTTTTCAAAGCCTGGGAGCCCAAGTTCCGCGGGCTCGAGTGGCTCCCCTTCAAGAAATCCACCATCCTTGCCTGGGGCATCGGCATCACGCTGCTCATGACGCAGGCGCGCGGCCCCTGGATCGGCTCCATCCTCGCCGTGCCCATCGCGCTCATCGGCCGTACCCAGCGCGTGCTGCGCGCCAGTATCCTGCTCGGTTTGCTCTGCATCGTGGGCGGTACCGCCAGCTACATCGGGCTGAAGGCCTACGCGGACGCTCCCGTCACCTCCGCCGAGCAGGAAAACGCACAGTACCGCTCGCACCTGCTCGACAACTACATCCCCGTCGCCATCGCCGGCGGGCCCTGGGGCTGGGGCCAAGACTTCCCCCGCACCGGCGGCCAGGGCTCGATCGATAACGAGTACCTCTTCATCGCGCTCGTCCAAGGCTGGGTGGGCCTGGCATCGTTCTGCGCGCTCGCACTCGCCGGGCTGGGCAACCTGGTCATGGCTGCCATCTTCAACCCCACCAAGCGCGACCGCTACTTCGCCTTCTCGCTGCTCGGCATCCTCATCGGCCTGCTCGTGACCATCTTCACGGTCTTCTTGGGAAACCAGCCCTACGAGCTCTTCTTCCTGCTGCTCGGCTGGACCCAGGCCGTCCGCGTCCGCGAGCAGAAGGCCCCGCAGCTAGCCTTCCGACATGTCTACTCCTGAAATCCAAGGGGTATCCAAAACCCAAGGGGTGCCCCATGATCAACGCGGCTTCATCGCGTTGATCGTAGGGTTAGTCTCTCTCTTACTCCTGGCCCCCCTCACCGCCTGCCACCAGGCGACCGCCGCGCAGGACCCCACCACCCCACAACTCCTTCCCAACACCACCAACATCCTCATCACCACAGACCCCATCCACACCCAGGTCCGCCGATTAGGCATTAACCTCTCCGGCCAGTCCTTCTACGACTCCGGCCAGCTCCTGCGCAATCTCACCTTCCGCAACCCCGGCTTCGAGGGCGGCACCTGGCAGTCCATCCTCCACTGCAAGACCGTCACCACCACCACCTGCACCGACGAAAACCAGTACACCACCTGGCCCGAAGGCTTCCTCAACGGCGCCCAGTACGAGATCCTCAACCACCCCGAATCCGGCACCGTCCTCGCCCAGTCCGCGGCCAAGGACGGCCATGGCGTAACCCTCACCCTGAGCGGCAAAGCCCCGGCCGCAGGTGACTTCCTCCGCGCGCGCCTCGCCAAACCCGGCCACGCCGAGGCCGGCTGGTGGACCGACCTGCACGGCGGCGCTACCCTCGCGACCGAGTTCCACGACCTCCCGCCCGGCACCGAGGGCAAGCAGGCCCTGCGCATCGAGGCCGCCGCCCCCGCTCAGTCTGCCGCCGTGATCTCCTACTTCGACAGCGTCGCCGGCCACTCCTTTGTGCAGCTCCGCGGCAGCTACACCCTTCGCTTCCGCGCCAAAGCCCTCCTACCCGTTGCCGTAGCCCAAGTAGATGTAGAGCGACTGGACCAGACCCACGGCCGCCACTCCTTCTTCTCCCGCGCCCAGCCCCTCACGCCCGCCTGGAACGAGTACACCTACACCTTTACCGCCGCCGAGGACGGCACCGCCGTCGGCACCGTCGGGCTCACCTTCCGCTTCGACCACACCTCCGCCCTGCTCGACGACGTATCGCTCACCGAGACCGCCGCGCCCGGCAACCCGACCGCCTTCCGCAATGCCGTTGTCAGCGCCCTGCGCGATCTCCACCCCGGCGTCCTGCGCTACATGGACTCCGGCGGCAACTTCGGCTCGTCGGTCGACAACATGGTCGCCCCCGTCTTCGCCCGCGAGCGCACCGGTGCCAGCACGCAGGAGACGCTCCACGAAGACATCCCGCTCGGCCTCCCCGAGTTCCTCACCCTGTCGAAGGCCATCGGCGCGGAGCCCTGGTACGCGATGCCTCCAGGGCTCTCACCCGCTGAAGCCACCAACTTGATCGAGTACCTCGCCGGCCCGGAAACCTCCCCCTACGGCCGCCGCCGCGCCGCCGCCGGCCAGCGCGAGCCCTGGACCGCCGTCTTCCCCACCCTGCACCTGGAGCTCGGCAACGAGCAGTGGAACGCCCGCTCCTTTGCCGGCTCCACCATCAACGACCCGACCGCGTACGGCCGTCGCGCCACCGCCATCTTCGCCGCTATGCGCGCCGCACCCGGCTTTACTCCGAACAGCTTCGACCTCATCCTCGGCTCCTGGTCCGCGCTGCCCTGGTGGACCCAGCAGCAGCTCGCCTCGGCCAGTGGAGTCGACTCCGTCGCGCTCGCCCCTTACCTCTTCACCGAGTTCAAGGACGCCAGCTCCGACGAAGCCGTCTTCGGCCCCATGTTCGCCCAGCCGCAACAGCTCGATGGCCCCGGCGGGCTGCTAAGCCAGCAACACACCGCCGCAGGGCAGCACCCGCTCGCCGTGTACGAGGTCAACCTCGGCACCATGTCCGGCAGCGCCACCCAGGCCCAGATCGACGCCGCCATCCCCTCGCTCGGCGCCGGGCTCGCCGTCGTCGAGCACATGCTGCTGATGCTGCGCGACCAGGGCGTCAACAACGACTGCCTCTTCGGGCTGCCGCAGTACGCCAACGACTTCTCGGCCGACGACGGCAAGCCACGCACCATGCCGCTCTGGGGCGCCGTCGTCGACATGGGCGGCGCCACCAATCTGCGTCGCCCGCAGTTCCTCGCCGAGCAGCTCGCCAACGCGGCCATCCTCCCCACCGAACTTCGCACCCGCCACTCCGCTCCCGACCCGACCTGGAACCAGCCCAAAAGCGCGAACGACAACATCCAGCTCGCCAACGGAAAGCTGCTCGAGTCCTTCGCCTTCACCGACGGCCGCCGCCACTCGCTGATCCTGCTCAACATGAGCCGCACCGAGTCCTTGCCCGTCACCCTCCCCGGCCTCCCCAACCGGGTAGAAGAGCAACGCCTCACCGCCCCCCGCCTCACCGACTCGAACGAGCACGGCGAGCAGGTCCGCATCACCCACCGCACCCTCAGCCTGCCTCAACCCTACCTCCTCCCCGCTCACTCCATGA
>CAXUDC010000089.1:0-14106 GCA_964249685.1 uncultured Acidobacteriaceae bacterium | reverse complement strand
AGGCAGCACCCGCCAGCGCCGCCTGCTGGATCGTCAGCAGCTCGCGGATGCCGCCTTCGGCAAGATCGAGCAGCGCGTTGAGCTCGGCGCGGGAGTAGGAGTCCTTCTCCGCTGTCGCTTGCGTCTCCACTAGTCCGCCCGAGGCCAGCAGGACCACGTTCATATCGACCGTCGCGCGCGAGTCCTCCTCGTAGCACAGGTCCAGCAGCGGGTTGCCGTCGACGATGCCGACCGAGGTAGCGGCGATCATCTGACGCAGCGGGTTTTCCTTGAGCGTGCCCGCCGAGACCAGCTTGCCGAGCGCGATCGCCAGCGCCACGCAGGCACCCGTAATCGCCGCCGTGCGCGTGCCGCCATCGGCCTGCAGGACGTCGCAGTCGCAGATGATGGTGCGCTCGCCCAAGGCGCGCATGTCCACCACAGAGCGTAACGACCGGCCGATAAGCCGCTGGATCTCGTGCGTGCGTCCGCCGACCTTGCCCTTTTCGCTCTCGCGCGGGCTGCGGGTGAGCGTGGCGCGGGGCAGCATGCCGTACTCGGCCGTGACCCAGCCGCGGCCGGAGTTGCGCATCCAGCCCGGCACGCCGGTCTCGACCGTCGCGTTGCACAGGACGCGCGTGTTGCCGGCTTCGATCAGCACGGAGCCCTCTGGCGTGGTCACGTAGCCGGTCGTGATGCGGGTGGGGCGGAGCTGGTCGGCGGCACGGCTGTCTGGGCGAAAGAGGGGCATCTCCTTAGTATAGGTGGGTTCTGCATGGGCGCTTGTAACGGCTGCTTCTACGACCGAACCTGCTTAGTACTTGGGTGGAAGCGTGGGACTTTTGTCCCACGAACAAAGCAATCGCAAATGGACGGGCTTTAGCCCCGGCGCATGTCTACGGGATGGACGGACAGAATCAATCACACCCTCACTAGTTCCAAATTGGGAACACTCGAGAAATTCCATTCTGGGCCGAGTTACCAAAGATTGACACGAAGGAGTATGTTTACCTGCAGTAACTTATGACGGCTAATCAGAGCACTCCATCAGCCTTGCCGCAGCAACGGACCACGGGAACCCTGGTTGGGGTCGGCGGACTCGGCGCCGACCCGGGTTCCTCGCAGTCGAAGCCGAACCCACAGGGGGCGGGGAAGCTGCCCGTGCTGCACCTCCTTGTGGTCGACGACGACACTGCGGTGCGCGAGGCGTGCGCGGAGATTGCGCGCAAATTGGGCTTTGCGGTCGTGAGCGCCCGCGATCTGGCGGCGGCGCGCGCCATCTTGAAGCACCAGAAGGTGGACCTGCTGCTGCTGGACCTGAAGGCCCCGGGAGCGGCCGGCGGGCTTGCGCTGCTCGAGGAAGTGAAGGCGACCTATCCCGAAACGGGCGTGATCGTGATGACCGCGTTTGCGACCGTATCGAGCGCGGTGGAGGCGATGCGCGTCGGCGCGGGCGACTACCTGACCAAGCCGTTCGCGTTCGAAGAGCTGGTCGCGATTCTCAACCGGGCGGGCGAGCGCCGGCACTTCGATCTCGAGTCGCGGCGCCTGCGCGAGCAATTCCGCAGCCAGAAGGGCACCGGACACCTGATCGGGCGCTCGCCCGAGATGGAGAAGCTCTATCGCATCCTGTCGAAGGTTGCGCAGACGCGCCATCCGGTGCTGATCCTGGGCGAAAGCGGCACGGGCAAGGAGCTGGTGGCGCGGCAGATCCACTTCAACAGTCCCATGGCGCACAAGCAGTTTGTTCCGGTGGATTGCGGCTCGATGGTTCCGGAGCTGATCGAAAGTGAGCTGTTCGGCAGTGTGAAGGGCGCGGTGCCCGGCGTCAACCGCGCGAAGGAGGGCTTGCTGGCCGCGAGTGAAGACGGCACGGTCTACCTGGACGAGATCGCCGACCTGACCCTGGAGCTGCAGGCCAGGCTGCTGCGCGCGCTGCAGGAGCGGTCCGTGCGGCCGGTCGGCGGCGGGCTTGCGATGCCGATGACGGCGCGCATTCTGGCCGCGACGAGCCGCAACCTGCCGGCGCTGGTGGAGGCCGGGCGCTTCCGCCGCGACCTCTTTTTCCGCCTCAACATCGTCAATCTGCGTATCCCGCCGCTGCGTGACCGGCGCGAAGATATCCCGTTGCTGGCGCAGCATTTCGTAGATCGCGTGCAGCGCGAAAGCGGCGTGGTGCATACGTTTTCAGACGACGCCCTGCGCGCCATGACCGGCTACAGCTGGCCGGGCAACGTGCGCGAGCTCGAAGGCGCAATCGAGCGGGCCTGCGCGCTGAGCTCCGGCCCGATGCTCCATATGGGCGACCTGCCGACGCAGCTGCAGGACTTCCGCAACCAGGCGCGCGCCGAGCACGGCGAGGCCATCGATGAGTCGCTCGCAGCGCTCGACCCGAGCCACATCGTCTCCATCGCGGAGATGGAGCGGCGCGCCATCCTGGGAACCATCCGCCAGCTCAAGGGCGACAAGCTGATGGCGGCGAAGCTGCTCGGCATCGGCAAGACGACGCTGTACCGCAAGCTCAAGGAATACGGCATCTCGGACGAGGAGGACTTCAGCGACTAGCAGCAAGAGCTACGGGCCCTCGGGAGATACTCAAGACTTCCAGAACAATTGCGATTTTCATCGGCGCTGCAATCGAGAAGGAGCCAGGCCATGAACCGGAACGTGTTGATGATTACGACTATTGAGGGTGCGGAGAACTGCGCGCGCGTCATTGCGGAGCAGATCTCCGCCAAGGTAGAGGTGGCCACCAGCCGCAGGAGCGGGCTGCTGGCCTTGCGGCGAGAGGAGTTCGGCGTCGTCGTTGTGGAGACGAACCTGGCCGAGGCCGACCCGGAGTGGGCCGACGCGGTATGGGCCAGTGCCGGGCTCGCAATGCCGGTGCAGGTCAACTTCGCGCTCTCGGGGGCGGCCCGTCTGGCGCGCGAGATCAAGGCCGCGCTGCTGCGGCGCGACGGCGAACAGGCCATCGCGCGCAGGGCAGTCGCGGCCGAGATGGAGAACGAGCTGAAGTCCTCGGTCACCGGGCTGCTGCTCGAAAGCGAGCTGGCGCTGCGCGAGCCGACCGTCACGGCCGCGCTCGAACCCAAGCTGCGCCACCTGGTAGAGCTTGCCGGCATCCTGCGCGAGCGGCTTCGACAATCGTCAGGCGATGCCGGGTCGACCTCGGCCCGGCTCTGACTCCCGCATCGGCTTCTCCTAAAGGGTGCCCCATTCATCACGGTGAAGCCGTGATGAACGGGCACCCATGCAAGCTAGAATCGAGCGATGTGGATCTACGAGGCCATGCGCGGCGTCGCAACGCTCGAGCGCACCAGTTCGACCACCAACATCACCGGCATCCAGTACGACTCGCGCAAGGTGCGCCCCGGCGATCTGTTCGTCGCGATGCGCGGCGGCTCGACCGACGGCAATCACTACGTCGCCGCAGCCATCGAGCGCGGCGCGGCAGCCATCGTCACGGACTCCCGCGAGGTCCGGGCCGCGGGCCTCAAGGTCCCGGTCTACCTGGTCGCGAACGGCCGGCGTGCGCTCGCAACCATCGCGGCCAACCTGCTCGGCCACCCGGAGCGGAAGCTGAAGGTAAGCGCCGTCACCGGCACCAACGGCAAGACCACGACGGCCTTCCTGCTCGAGCAACTCCTCCGCGCCGCGGGCCGCAGATGTGTCCTCATCGGCACTATCGAGACGCACATCGGCGACGAGGTTCGCCCCAGCGAGCACACCACGCCCGAGGCCAGCGACCTGCTGCAGATCTTCGCCGACGGCGTTGCGGCGGGCTGCACGGAAGTCGTGATGGAGATGAGCAGCCACGCACTCGATCAGGAGCGCGTGTGGGGCGTGCACGTCGATGTTGGGATCTTTACTAACCTAACGCAGGACCACCTCGATTACCACGGCACCATGGAGGCCTACGGAGCGGCGAAGGCGAAGTTGTTCGAAGGCCTAGGCACCGCGCCGCCGCGGGTCGCGGTGATCAATGCGGACGACCCGTACGGCCTGGCAATGATCGAGCGTGTCCTGCAAAGGAGCGATGATTGCGTCGCTTACGGAATTGGGGCAGGAACTCCGACCTCGGTGACGGACATCGTGTATGCCGCTGGACGGACTGAGTTTACCTGGCACGTCGGGGGGGAGGCTGTCCGGCTTTGTTCGCCCCTGACCGGCAAGGTGAACGTCTATAACCTTGTCGCGGCTGCCTGGGCGGCTGTAGCGCGTGGCGTTTCCACGGCGCAGATTGCGAGTGCCGTACCGCATCTAGCCCAGGTGCCGGGGCGTTTTGAGACGGTCCGCAACGACCGCGGGATCACGGTTGCAGTCGACTATGCGCATACGGACGACGCGTTGCGCAACCTGATCACGCTTGCACGGGAACTGGTCGGGGCCAGCGGCGGGCGTGTCATCACCCTGTTTGGCTGCGGCGGCGATCGCGACAAAACCAAGAGGCCGAGGATGGGCCGGGCGGCGGGCGAGGGAAGCGATCTCGTCCTCCTGACCAGCGACAACCCACGCAGCGAAGATCCGCAGACAATTCTCGCTGAGGCCCTTGCAGGCGTTCGCGAGACCGGCACCCGCTGCATCGTGGAGCCGGACCGCGCCCTTGCCATCGCGCTTGCCATCGAGGAAGCGAAGCCGGGAGACATCGTTCTACTCGCCGGCAAGGGACATGAAAAGGTCCAGATTCTCGCCGGCCGAACGATACCCTTCGACGACGTAGCAGTCGCGGCAAAGATCCTGCAGCAAGGCGACGCCTAGTCACCGACTCTGTGTCTTCCGTTGCTTTTCTCCGTGCCCTCTGTGTTGAGCACTGGTCTTTATACTAGAGCCATGAAGCTGACACTAGGCCAGATTGCCGACTGCATCCACGCCGAGGGTGATTTCACCACCAACACCGAAGCCCTCGGCTACTCGATCGACTCGCGCACCCTTGGCTCCGGCGACCTCTTCTTTGCCGTTACGGGCGAGCGCGTGGACGGCCACGACTACGTTGCCGCCGCGCTCGCCAACGGTGCCGTCGCGGCGGTCGTCAGCAACCGCTGGCTGGCGCCGGATGAAATGGACGCCTGCAAGCTGCTCTACGTGCCCGAAGGCGAAGACTGCGTGCTCAGCGCGATGCAGACGCTTGCTCGCTATGTCCGCAGAAGCTGGGGCAAGCGCGTGATCGGCGTCACCGGTTCGGCCGGAAAAACGACCACCAAGGAGGCGATCGCGCAGGTGCTCGCCTCCAGGTTCCACGTGCTCAAGTCTGCCGGAAACCTGAACAACCACTTCGGTGTGCCGCTGCAACTGCTGCGTCTGGAGCCCGAGCACGAGGTCGCCGTGATCGAGATGGGCATGAACCACGCCGGCGAACTCGCCGCGCTGGCCGTCATCGCCGAGCCCGACTGGGCGGTCGTCTCGAACGTCGCGGCCGTCCACCTGGAGCATTTTCCAAAAGGCATCGAAGCCATCGCCCGCGCCAAGTACGAGCTCGTCGCCGCGCTGGGGCCGGACGGCCTCGCGATCCTGAACGCCGACGACCCGCGCGTCGCCGCCTTTGCCGCGCCGCGCCGCATGATGTACGGCACCTCCGCCGACGCAGACGTCCGAGCCGAGGATATCGTCGAAGCCGGCCTCGACGGCATGCGCTTCAGCGTCGCGGCCCAGGGCGCAACCGCCGACGTGCACCTGCATCTACTCGGCCGGCACAACGTGCTCAACGCGCTCGCCGCCATCGCCGCGGGGCTAGAGTCCGGCATGGCGCTCGCCGAATGCGCCGAGGCCCTCGCCGGCCTGACCGCTCCTGACAAACGCGGCACGCTGCTCGAGTGGCGCGGCGCGACCATCCTCAACGACTGCTACAACTCCAACCCTGTCGCGCTCGACGCCATGGTCGACGCGCTGCTCGCCGTGCCTGCCGAGCGGCATATCGTCGTCGCAGGCGAGATGCTCGAACTCGGCCCCGAAGGCCCGGCGCTCCATCGCGCGTGCGGCGAGCACATGGCCGCGCGCGGCATCCACCAGGCGATCGGCGTGCGCGGCCTCGCCGCTGAACTGGCCGCAGCCGCCAACGGCCTCTTCCTCCCGACGCCCGAGGCCGCCGGCGCCTGGCTCGCCGAAAACCTGCGCCCAGGCGACGCGGTCCTGCTCAAAGCCTCACGCGGAGTCAGCCTGGAGCGCGCGCTCGATTTCCTCGAAAAATAATCCCTGCACTGCCCCGTCCGGTGCATCCTACCGCGCATGGCCATCGTACGCATTGGCGACTCAGCCGCAAACGGCTCCGCCCTCAAGCGGCGCGTCGGCCTGAAAGCGGCGAAAAAAGCAGCGAAGAAAGCCGCAAAGAAGGTTGCCGCCAAAAAGCATCCGGCCAAGAAACACGCGGAAAAACACGCCGCCAAGAAGTTCGCCAAAGACTTCCTCCTCGAAGACTTCCTGTCCGAGTCCGAGGACGCACCACGCCGCCCGGCCGGCGAGCACGCTGTGGAACTCGCACTCGCCTTCCACCACCTGCAGCGCGCCGGCACCGTCATCTCGCTGCTCGAGCACGACTCCGGCGGCGACCTCCGCATGCTCCTCGAGCACGGCATCGAGCTCTACCGCAAGGCTTGCAGCGCCGGCAAACGCAAGGCCGAATCCGTCCTCTGCGCCCACGGCCTCCTCCGCGCCGCCGAGCACCTCGGCATGGCCGGTCTCTACGCCGCGCGCGCCGACTACCGCGTCCAGGTCGCCCCGCCCCGTCGCGGCGCCGTCGCCGACCACCTCAGCCGCCTCGGCCCCCGCCTCGACGAACTTCCCCCCGCCGAGCGCGAGATGGGCCGCCGGCTCGAAGCCATGGCCCGCGAGCTTCTCCGCCGCGCCCACGACGCCGGCCACGACCCCCACCTCGAGTATGAGCTCACCATGGCCGCCGACGGCATCTGCTCCGCGCTCGAAGAGGGTCTCTAGCCAGTTACGTTCCCCCACCCCCGCGGCCCTGTACCATGGACACAGGTCCGCCGCGGCCTCTTCGGAGACACCTTGCTCTACTGGCTGCTCTACCAGAAACTCTTCCCCTTCTTCCGGCCCTTCCGCATCTTCCGCTACATCACCTTCCGCTGCGTCTTCGCGTCGTTGACCGCGCTCGCCATCGGCCTGCTCATCGGCCCCTTCGTCATCGAGCGCCTGCGCGAGTTCCAGATCGGCCAATACATCCGCGAGGAGGGTCCGCAGTCGCACCAGAAAAAGGGTGGCACCCCCACTATGGGCGGCGTGCTCATCTGTATCTCGATCCTGGTCCCCACGCTGCTTTGGTCTGACCTCTCGAATCCCCTCGTCTGGATCGTTATCCTCTCTACCCTCGCCTTTGCCGGCATCGGTTTTGCTGACGATTACATCAAGGTCGTCCACAAGCACAACCAGGGCCTCACCGGCAGGCAGAAGCTTGCGCTCCAGTTCCTGACCAGCGGCATCGTCGCCATCGCGCTCGTCTGGCTCGACACCCGCGGCAGCTACTCCACGCGGCTGGTCGTGCCGTTCCTCAAAAACGTCCGCCCGGACCTCGTCTGGGAGTGGATGGGCCACCTCCCGCACCTGCACTGGCTGGCCTTCATCCCGTTTGTTATCTTCGTGATGATCGTCATCTCCGGCTCCTCAAACGCCGTCAATCTCACCGACGGGCTCGATGGCCTGGCGATCGGCTGCACCATCATCGCCGCCGGCGCGCTCACCGTGCTCACCTACATCAGCGGTCACGTCGTCTTTTCGGACTACCTGGAGCTGCAGCGCATGCCGATGGTATCGGAGCTGACGGTCTTCTGCGGCGCCATGGTCGGAGGCTCCATCGGCTTCCTCTGGTACAACGCACACCCGGCGGAGATCTTCATGGGCGACGTCGGCTCGCTCGCCCTGGGTGGCGCGATTGGTACGGTTGCGGTCGTGATCAAGCAGGAATTGCTCCTACCATTCATCGGCGGCGTCTTCATTCTGGAGGCCCTCTCGGTCATGCTCCAGGTAGGCAGCTACAAGCTCCGTAACGGCAAGCGCATCTTCAAGATGGCCCCGCTGCACCACCACTTCGAGCTCCTCGGCTGGTCGGAATCAAAGGTGATCGCCCGCTTCTGGATCCTCGCCCTCGTCTTCGCCCTCTTCGCCCTGACCACGCTAAAGCTCCGCTAACTCTTAATCCGGCTGCCTTATCCCTGTCACCCTCCTCGCTCCGTCACGAGATTGTCATCCTGAGCGAAGTCTCGTCGCGGCCTTACCGCGACGAACGCAGTCGAAGTATCTGCATCTCTTTTTCGCCATCCGGAGACGCAGAAAGCAGATCCTCCATCCGCAACCTGACCAGTCCCCCATTGATCAAGCTGAAAGCCGCCTGCTTCCTACTCCTCGACAGCCCAACCTGCGCACCGCAGCGCTTCTCGCTATCGCCGCCTGGAGCTTCTGCCGCCCTTACTACTTCTTCTTTGCGTCACCCGGCGCTACCTTCCCTATCAGGAGCACTCAGGGCTTGTGTCCTTGATGCTCAGAGCACGTCAAGGCTCAAGGTAGAGCGTCCTCAGGCCGATGCAGTACCCTATCTGCATGGCAGCAATGGAACTAACCAACAAGCGAGTCCTCGTCGTAGGCCTCGGCCGCAGCGGGATTGCCGCCGCGCTTTTTCTCAAGCAGCAGGGCGCGCGCGTCACCGTCTCGGACACCCGCTCCGCCAAGACGCTCGGCGACGAGATCCCCCGGCTGCTCGAGGCTGGCGTTATGGTCGAGTCCGGTGGCCACGGCCTGCTCACCTTCCGGCGTCAGGACCTCATCGTCGTCTCGCCCGGAGTGCCGCTCGACACGCCTGAAGTAGCCCTCGCGGCAGCGTCCGGCACCGAAATCCTGGGGGAGTTGGAGCTCGCCAGCCGCTTCCTGCAGGGCTCCGTCGTCGCCATTACCGGCTCGAACGGGAAGACCACCACTACCACGCTCATCGGAGAAATCTTCCGCGCTGCGCAGCGACCCACGCAGGTCGGCGGCAATATCGGGCTCCCCGTCATTGAGCTTATCGCCGCCAGCACGCCCGAGACCTGGAACATCCTCGAGGTCTCCAGCTTCCAGCTCGAGACCGCCAACCAGTTCCGTCCGCGCATCGCCATCGTCACCAATCTGACGCCGGACCATCTCGACCGCCACAAGACCTTCGAGCGTTACCGGGATGCAAAAGCCCGCATCACCCAGCAGCAAACCGCCGAGGACTTCCTCATCCTCAACGCCGAGGACGTTGAAACCCAGAAGTTCGCCGCCAAGACCCGCGCGCAGATCTACTGGTTCAGCGGCGCGCGCCGGATCAAGCAGGGCGCCTTCGTCCACGGTGAAAGCATCTTCTTTCTGGGCAAGGAAGGCGGCAAACCCGAGCCCGTGCTGCCCATCGCCGAGATCCCGCTCAAGGGCGCGCACAATGTCGAAAACGTCCTCGCCGGTGTTTGCGCGGCGAAGCTGGCCGGTATTGAAAACGAGGTCATCCGCGCAACGGTCGCGCAGTTCAAGGCCGTCGAGCATCGCTTGGAGCACGTCCGCACCGTTCGCGGCATCGACTACTTCAACGATTCGAAGGCCACCAACGTCGACGCGACCCTGAAGGCGCTCGCCTCCTTCCCGTCTGGAATCCACCTCATCCTCGGCGGCAAAGACAAGAACTCCGACTACACCCAGCTCGCGGCATTGCTCCGTGAACGCGTGGCGGCTGTTTACACCATAGGTTCGGCCGCGGAAAAGATTGAGCGCGAACTCGCCGGAGTCGTAAAGATAGAACAGGCTGAAACCCTGGCCCGCGCCGTAGCCCTCGCCAACGCAGCCGCAACCCCTGGCGAGATCGTCCTCCTCGCACCTGCCTGCTCCAGCTTCGACCAGTTCGAAAACTACGAGCACCGCGGCCGCACCTTCCGCGACCTCGTCAATGCTCTCTAGCACTTTCGCTTTTCAGGGTGGAAGCATGGGGCTTCAGCCCCATGAACCAAATGCCACACGACACCCTCGGGCTTTAGCCCCGGCGCACCAACCCGCACCACGAACCGCAGGGAACCACGACCATGGCAAAACGTGTAGGCGTCGACAAATGGCTGTTCGGAGTCGTGCTCCTGCTCGTCCTCTTCGGCCTCATCATGGTCTTCTCCGCCTCCGCCGTCGTGGCCAAGTCGGAGACCGGCTCGCCCTACTACTATGTCGTCAAGCAGGGCGGCTTCGCCCTCGCCGGCATGGTCGCGCTGGTGCTGCTGATGAAGGTCGACTACCGCAAGTACAACAATCCACGCGTCGTCTTCCCGGCCATGGCCCTCACGACGCTGTTTCTCGTCAGCGTGTTTGCCATGCACGCGCTCAACCACACGCACCGCTGGTTCAAGCTCGGACCCTTCACCTTCCAGCCGTCCGAGCTCGCCAAGCCCATGGTCGTGCTGTTTCTCGCCTGGTTCCTGCAGACCCGTATCCACAAGATGGACGACTGGAAGGGCACCGTCATCAAGGCCGCGCTGCCGCCGCTCGTCTTCGTCGGCCTGATCATGAAGGAGCCGGACCTGGGCACGGCGCTCGTCTGCGCCGGCGTCACGCTGCTGATGCTCTACCTCGCCGGGCTGCAGATGAAGTGGATCGGCATCGCCATCGCCGCCGCCTCGCCGGTCATGTATTACATGCTCTTCATGGTCCCTTGGCGTCGCGCCCGCATGATGGCCTACATGAACCCTGAGGCCGATCCGCTCGGCAAGGGCTTCCACATCATGCAGTCGCTCATCGCGGTCGGCACCGGTGGGCTGAACGGCCTGGGCCTGATGGAAGGCCGGCAGAAGCTCTATTTTCTGCCCGAGGCCTGGACCGACTTCATCTTCGCCCACATCTCGGAGGAGCTCGGCCTGCTCGGCGCGCTGACCCTCGTCGGCCTTTTCGTCATGTTCGGCTATCGCGGCCTGCGCGCGGCTTACCTTTCGACCGACCCCTTTGCGCGCTTCCTCGCCTTCGGCCTCACCACCGCAGTCCTGATCCAGGCCTTCTTCAACATCTCCGTCGCCACCGCCCTGCTACCCACCAAAGGCATCACGCTACCCTTCATCTCCTTTGGCGGCACGTCCTTGTTCTTCACCCTCGCCGGCATGGGCGTCCTCCTCAACATAACCCGCGAAATCGACTAGAATCAGACGAAATTACGGGGGTGCCCCATGATCACGAGAGCGCAGCGAGCGTTCGTGGGGTCAGTCTCTTTACCGGCACATCCCGGCACAAAGGAGATCAATCCAGTGCGAAAGCTCCTCCTCCTGCTTCTCACCGCCTCCACGAGCGCGCAAACCGGAGACACCAACAAGGCTCTCTCCGCCCGCGCCCTTGGCTATCTCCACGCCGAGCAGGCCAACAAGCAAGCCGATCGCTGCAACACGCCCGCAGCCGCGGCAAACACCGCCGCGTCCACTGAATGCATCAACGCGGAATATCAGAAAACCCAGGCAAACTACCTAGGCTTCGTCCGCGCTCTAGGCGCGCTGCTCCGCCTGGACGACGCCGGCCACCGGCCCAAGGGCACAACTCAGCGCATCTCTTTCGACGAGGCGGAATCCGCCTGGCTCGTCTACCGCGACAAGACATGCGACTGGGGTGCAAAAGGCTACAGCACCTGGGGACCGGCCGTGATCACCTCCTGCAGGCTAACCCTGACTGAAAACCACATGGCGGAGCTGCGCAACGCCTACGGAGACGCGTTCCAGTGAAGGTTCTCATCGCCGGCGGCGGCACCGGCGGACACGTCATTCCGGCGCTCGCCATCGGCCGCGAACTGCGCGACCGCCACCATGCCGAGGTTCGCTACGTGGGCACCGCGCGTGGTCTCGAAACCAAGCTGGTTCCCGAAGCTGGCTTCCCGCTCGAACTCATCCACGTGGGCCAGCTCAAGAACGTAAGCCTGTGGACCCGCGCACGCACGATGGGCGACTTGCCTGTCGGGATCGCACGCTGCGTCAGCTTGCTGCGCGCGTTTAAGCCGGATGTGGTCGTCGGCGTCGGTGGCTATGCGAGCGGTCCGGCGATGATGGCCGCAATCCTGCTCCGCATCCCGACGCTGGCGTATGAGCCGAACGCCGCGCCCGGGCTCGCAAACCGCCTGGTCGGCCGCTTTGTGAGCGCGGCCGCAGTGAACTTCGCGCCTACGACGCGCTTCTTCCGCAATGCGGTTGTCACAGGAGTTCCCGTGCGCGAGGCCATCTTCCACATTCCCGCGAAGAGCCTCGCCGCGCCGCCGCGGCTGCTGATCACGGCTGGCAGTCAGGGAGCGAAGGTGTTCAACGACACCTTGCCGCTGATCGTAGAGCGGCTTTTCGCCGCGGTCCCGGGCCTCACGATCCTGCACCAGGCTGGACCGCAGCATCTGCAAGCGACGCTCGCGGCCTACGAGGCTAGCAGCTCCGACCCGTCACGCTGGGAGGTGCGGGCCTTTATCGACGACATGCCCGCGCAGTATGCCGCCTGCGACCTGGTGCTCGCGCGCTCCGGCAGCACGGTGTCGGAGCTTGCGGCGGCGGGTAGACCGTCGCTGCTGGTGCCATTCCCGCAAGCCGCGGACGACCATCAGCGACGCAATGCGGAGGTGCTCATCGCAGCGGACGCGGCCGTGATGCTGCTGCAGGCAGACCTGACGGCTGACACGCTGCTGCATCAACTCGTGGCAATGCTCCTGGATCGAACCGCGCTCATCGCCATGGGACAGAGAGCGAAGAAGCTCGCACACCCTGGCGCGCTCGAACGTATTGGCAGCATGGTTGCAGGCCTGCTGCAATAGAAGAGCCCCGGCGATCGGCCGGGACTTTCTGGTTTGAACTGGCTTCTAAATCCGCTTACCTTGAAGTGTCGCCGCAGCGACAATGCGGGGGTCCTTTGCTTCGCTCAGGATGACGGCGAAAAACAAAGAACAGAAGCTACACTTCGAGGTAAATGGGTCTAAACCATTTTACCTAACAGTGTAGCCATCCAATGAGGCACCCCTATAGCGCTTTGGTCCTGTAGGGCAACTTACCTGGGGCTTGCGCCCCAGGCTGGTATCAGTGGGGCCTTCAGCCCTGAACCAAAACGCTACACCCACGAGTGAAACGATCTAGCGATGTCCGCCGACGTGAGAGCCGCCTCCGCTGGAGCCGCCCGAAGGCGCGCTATGCGAGAAATTGCCTCCGCTCGGAGCCGAGTAGCTAGACCCGGAACGCTGCGGTGTAGAGTAGGATGAAGCACCACGCTGGCCCTGCTGCTGCTGGTAGCCGCTTCCAGGCTGCCCGCCGCGGTTGTAGCCGCCAGACTGTGGCGCGTAGTTCTGCCGCGAGTTGTAGCCCTGCGCTGCGCCGCGATTGGCATAAGCCTGCTGGCCTCCGGCGAAGCCGCGCTGGTTGTAGCTGCCGCCCCGGAAGGCAGCGCCGTTTGCGCTTGTGGTGGTGAAGCTGCGACCGCTCGCGTGGATGCCGCTCACTCCGCGGAAAGACTGGTTGTAGCCGAAGCCGAAGCGGCCGCGAGCATACGCGCGGTTATAGAAGAAGCGTCCGCCGTTCCAGTAACCGCCGTAGAAGCCAGTGCCGAAGTAGCCGAACCCGTAGTCGATTCCGCCATAATAGCCGACGCTCGGACCCCAGTAGCCGACGTTCCAGAAGTATCCTCCGCCGCCGTAACCCCAGTAACCTGGGGTCCAGAGCGCGCCGCTATAAGGCGCTTCGACCCATGCGCCGGGAACCCAGGAATAGCCTCCGTCGCCGAAGGCCCAGTAACCGGGAGTCCAGAGATAACCATCTCCGGGGGCTTCGGGCTGGTCGTAGTCGGGTAGCGGCGGCGGCGCTTGCTGGATGCCTTGCTGGCCGTTGTAGCCGCCCTGATCTCCGTAGCCCTGCTGCGGCCGACCTTGGTATTGCTGGTTCTGGTACTGCTGATTCTGATACATGGGCTGCTGAACGCCCTGCTGGTCGTAGGAGTTGGGGTCGTAGCGCTGCTGGTTCCCGTAGGCGTTCTGCTGGCCTTGATATTGCTGGGCCGCGGGAGCGGAGTAGTTCTGCGGGTCGCCTGGATTGTACGGCTGCGCGTACTGCGCGCTGGCTGAGACTGCGGCGGCGACAAGGGTTGCGGCGGCGAGTAGTTTGATGGTCAGGGTGGGCCTTCTCTACAGGTTAGACACCGATT
>CAXUDC010000088.1:0-14219 GCA_964249685.1 uncultured Acidobacteriaceae bacterium | reverse complement strand
AGCGCGTTGTTGATCTTGTGCGCGCCGGTGTGCAGCAGGTCCTCGCGCTTGAGGTAGATGCGCGCGCCGCCCAGCGTCTCGCTCAGCCGCCTGGCGTAGTAGAGCGGGGTCGGCCGCCCGCAGTAGTGGTGCAGCAGGTCGTTCAGCTCGGCGTGGAAGGCGGGGTCGGCATCGGCGACTTCGTAGGCGTGCTCCAGTTCTTCGAGCGCGGCCATCAGGGTTTCAGGAACGTAACGTCCGCCGTACGCGCCGAAGCGCCCTTTGGTGGATACTGCCGGGTTGACCATCGTTGCCATCGTGACGCTCCTGAAACATGAAAGCCGCTGACCCGGGCGGGTAGCGGCTTGGAAGGGGTTGGTTCGATCTCGTGCTGAGCCAGGCTGCGTGCTGCTCAGGGGTCAATCTACTTCAGGCTTCACGTGCCGCGATTGAGCGTGTAAAGCGCCAATAGCGGGTAGTAAATGACGGGCTGAAGCAGCGGCTCATGTCTGGGTTCTACTGTACAACGGCTTGCGCCCTCCTGCAACAGAGCAGCGTCCTTCGAGTATTGCGCACTGCCGAACGCCCGTTTCGGCAGGTGCCGTAAACGGCGTTTTTCGGTATCTAGCCGGGGTACAAGTGATCGATGATTCTTGGAAGGTACTCACCCAAGAAGTTCTTCGTAGTCGCGCCCTTGAAGAAGTGAGCTGCCTTCTCTTCAAGGACCAGGTTCGCAAGTCCGTGTAGTGTGGCCATGCCGCACAGCATTTCCGCAGAATCTTCGAAGCTGGCTGGATCCGGATCAGGCTTGCTACGATAGGCGAGCACCGCATGTCCAAGACGATTCCCCGGTCCTTTGCTGGCGGAGGCAAGACGCGAGTCGCTGCGGTCTATCAGGTCCTTTCGGAACATCAGCCGGAAGTGACCGGGGAAGTCAATCGCGAATTTCACAAAGGCGAGCATTACGGCCCGTACGTCGGTCACAACGTTCTGCGATCGTCCAGCAGTATCGATGTACCGTCCCGCTCGTTCGTAGGCGAGGACGGCGACCTCCGTGAGGAGGCCTCTGGCACTGCCGAAATGGTGTGCGGGCGCTGCGGGTGAAACACCCGCTTTCTGGGCCGTCGCACGAAGCGAGAATCCTTCAATGCCTTTCTCGGCGATGATCTCGTCAGCGGCCTTGATCAGCGCTGCCCGAAGATCACCATGATGGTAGCTGTCTCTTTCTTTCGCAGGGGCGACCACCTCATCTTGACGGCGTTTAGATAACCCGCTAGTGTGAGTAAGGGTGGTCTGGACGGTCTTCGAAGGACTTGTGCGGCCCATAACTTAACAGTGTACAGATAACCGCCGGACTGGCACACCCGGCAGAAGAGGAAACATGAGCAAGGTCTGGTTCATCACAGGAGCTTCGCGTGGTTTCGGTCGCATATGGGCAGAGGCAGCACTGGAAAGAGGTGACAAGGTCGTAGCAACCGCTCGAAGCCTGGAAAGCATCGCAGACCTGCAGGAACGGTTTGGCGACGCAGTCCTCCCGTTGCAGCTTGATGTGACGGACGCCGCTCGTGTTCCTGAGGCTGTGCAAGAAGGTTTCGAGCATTTTGAGCGAATCGACGTTCTGGTCAACAATGCCGGGTACAGTTTGATCGCTACAACGGAAGAGGCGACCGACGAGCAGATCGCGGACCTTTTCGATGCAAACTATACGGGCGTTGTGCGGGTTCTCCGGGCGGCTTTGCCCTTGATGCGACAGCAGGGCAGCGGTCACATCCTGGGTGTAACCAGCAGCCTTGGTGTGGTTCCCGCGCCTCTGATTGGTGTGTACGCCGCCACAAAGGCGGCTGCTGAATCCCTGCACGAGTCTCTGGCCAAAGAGGTTGCGCAGTTCGGGATCAAGGTCACGATGATCGAGCCTGGAGCTTACGCCACGGAGTTCGGCAAGAGCGCTACACGTGCAAATCCGCTGGAGGTTTATGACACATTCCGTAAGGACTTCATGGCAAGTCTCATGAAGCTGGAACGCGGAAATCCGCAGGCGACCTCAGAAGCGCTGTTCAAGGTCGTCGATACAGAGCAACCGCCTCTGCGTCTCATCCTCGGCAGCACAACCTTGCCACAAATTCGCTCCACCTACGCCGACCGTCTGGCGACCTGGCAAGCCTGGAAGGCTGTTTCGGACGCTGCTCAGTAAACCATAATTGCGGTTCGGGAGCGCGGAGTCGCTCGTGTTCCCGAGCCGTTCTCATCGCTACTGTGAAGTCGCATTGTCGGAAGCGAAAGCTCTGAACGACGGTAGAAGCGGCCCCGGATCGTCTCTAGCCGTCACTCTTCTGCGTTCACATGCTCTGCCGGCTTGTCCACCTGCGACTGGTAGACCTCTTCTACCCGCGCGACCGTGTCGATCTCGGCCAGCGGCTTGTCCGTGCGGATGCGCAGGATGCGTGGGAAGCGGAGCGCGAAGCCGCTGGCGTGGCGGTCGCTCCGCATGATGTTGTTGAAGGCTACCTCGAGGATGACGAGTGGCTCGACCGTGCGGAAATGCCCGTGGTCCTCGAGCGTGTGGGCCTTGAGGAACTCGGTCAGCTCCGTGATCTCCGCGTCGGTGACGCCGCTGTAGGCCTTGCCGACGTTCTTCAACTCGCCGCGTTCATCGCGCACGGCGAAGGTATAGTCGGAGAGGAACTGGCTCTTGCGGCCGCTGCCGTACTCGGCCCCGGTAATGACCACGTCGAGCGTCTCGAGCGTGCGCTTGAGCTTGACCCACGCGAGCCCGCGCCGCCCCGGCAGGTAGGCCGAACCGGCCGCCTTCAGCATCACGCCCTCGTTGGCCCGGGCGCGCGCGTCGGCGTAGGCGCGGTCGATCTCGTCGGCCGACTCCACCAGCCGCGCCGGCGAGATCATCAGCCTCGGGACTGGCGCCTCGTTGATCGCAGCTTCCTCGTGATGCGTGGGTTCGGCAAACAGCGTTCCCTGCGGCTTGGTTTCGACCAGGTCCAGCGGCGATTGCGCAAGGTCCGTGAGCGCCTCGACCGCCGCCTCCAGGCGATTGCGCCGGTCGCGCAGAGCCCGCGGAAGCTGCAACTCGCCATCGGCGAACATCACATCGAACGCCATGAACACGACCGGGATGCGCTGGCGAATCTCGTTATCGACGCGCTTGCGTCCGATCCTCTGCCCAAGCACCGCGAACGGCAGCGCCTGCCCGGTGCCGTAGTCCCACCCCAGAATCTCGCCGTCCAGGATCAGCGGTTCGGTGGCTGCGGCGAAGGCCTCCACGAGCTCCGGAAAGCTCTCCGTGATGTCCTCGCGATTGCGCGAGTAGATCGCGACCCGCCCGGGCGCGTCGGCTGAGCCGAAGTGCAGCTGCGCCCGCATGCCGTCGTACTTGTCCTCCAAAAACGCCTCTACACCCGAGTCCTCAGGGTGTCCCATGATCGCGCCAGGTTCACCGGCGCGATCGTGGGGAAAGTCTCTTTCCCCTTCCAGCATCGCCGCCTCCACATCGTTCGCCATGGCCTCCTCCATCACGGCATCGGCCTTCTTCTTCCGGCCTTTCGGCTTCTTCGCGACAACCACCTTCACCGGCTTGGCCGTAAACCGCTCGATCGCCTCCTCCGGCGTCTCGACCGGGCTCGCCAGCATGAAGCCGAGCGGGTGAAACAAAGTCATTTTCGCCTCCGCCAGCGTGCCCGCAAAGGCCCGCACCGCCGCATGCCCCAGGTCCGCCTCGAGCATGACCGCATGCCGCACCGATGCCACCTCCGCTCCCGCGGCGACGGCAATACCTTCCTCGACCAGCGACTGCTTCACGCCGATGCGCATATCGCCCAGCATCAATTTCAGCAGGTATTTCGCTTCGAGGGGCGACCCACGCCGCAGCAAAGCCTCGACGACGCCTGCGCGAATCGCCGTGGTCTTGGCCCCCGCCATAGCGGCGAATGCCTCCGCGACCTCAGGCAGGGAAGACCCCGGGCCCGTCTTCCCGTGCTCGATCAGCAGGTCATGCGCCGCAGCGCCCAGGTCGCCGTGCCGCCGGTACGCCACCGTCAGCTCCGCCTGCGTAGCCTCCGCGACCGCCAGCACGGCCTTCGTCAGCAGCGCGCCGCCGGCATTGAGCTTGCGCGGGTCGGCCTCCGCAAACGGCAGCCCGGCCAGGTAGAGGCAGAACAGTCCTTCCGCGCCCTCTGCGTGCACCGCCGCCACAGACTCGGCGATGCGCGCCCGCTTCGTCAGCCTGCTGCCCGTGCCGGCGATCTCCTCCGCCAGCGTCGCCACCTGTAAAAACGTACCCATACAGCTAAGGATGCCTTCCGCACCGTCCGCGCACGGAGTAACATCAAACAAGCATGCAGCCCACGGCAAACCCGGTGACCTCCGCCCGCGTCGCGACCCCCCGTCGCGACTTTGCCTAGCTACGCCTACTGCCTCTTACCGCCCCGTTCTGTCCTACACCGCCCCACACTGGAGTCCCATGTTCGACCGCCTAGCCCAAATGGAAGCCCGCTACGAGTCGCTCTCGCGCGACATGAGCGACCCCGACCTCGTAAACGACCAGAAGAAGTTCCAGGCCATCGCCAAAGAGCACCGCGTGATGGAGCCGATCGTCGAAAAGTACCGCCGCTGGCGCAAGATCGCCGACGGCGTGGCGGAGACGCGCACCATGCTAGCCGACCCCGACCTGAAGGAGATGGCCGAGGAAGAGCTCGCCACCCTTGAGCCGCAGCTCGAGCCGCTTGCCGAAGACCTCAAAGTCATGCTCCTGCCCAAGGACCCGAACGACGACAAGAACATCGTCATCGAGCTCCGCGCCGGTGCCGGCGGGGACGAGGCCGCGCTCTTTGTCGCCGAGATGTTCCGCATGTATCTCCGCTTCGCCGAGCAGCATCGCTGGAAGGTCCAGGTCCTTTCGGAGTCCGAAACCGGCATCGGCAATGGACTCAAGGACGTCACCGCCATCTTCGAAGGCGACGGCGTCTACCAGCAGATGAAGTACGAGTCCGGCGTCCACCGCGTGCAGCGTGTGCCGGCGACCGAGACCCAGGGCCGCGTCCACACCTCCGCCATCACGGTCGCTGTGCTGCCCGAGGCCGAGGAAGTCGATATCAAGATCGAGGCGAAAGACTTGCGCGTCGACACCTTCTGCTCGTCGGGGCCCGGTGGCCAGTCGGTCAACACCACCTACTCGGCCATCCGGATCACGCATCTGCCGACCAACACGGTCGTCAGCTGCCAGGATGAAAAATCGCAGATCAAGAACCGCGAGAAGGCGATGCGCGTGCTGCGCTCGCGCCTTTATGAGGTCGAGGCTGAGCGCGTCCACCAGCTCGAAGCCAAGGCGCGCAAGCAGCAGGTGGGCACCGGCGACCGCTCGGAGAAGATTCGCACTTACAATTTTCCGCAAAATCGCCTTACCGACCACCGCATCGGGCTCACCAATCACAACCTCGGCATGGTGATGGAAGGCCAGCTCCAGCCTACGGTCGACGCCCTTATCGCCCATGATGTCGCTGAAAAAATGAAGGGCGAGCCGGTCGCGGCGTAAGATACGATCAAGACAAGCACGTCGGAGAAACGCAAATGAGCACACCGCATCAAAAATCATGGCTGGAGTCCTGGTGGCCCGCCCTCGTCATCACCGTCGGCCTCATCCTCGTAGCCAGCATCGATATCTGGAACAGAACCTAGCGGAGGAAATCTGAGTGCCCCATTCATGACAGCATGATCGTCATGAGTGGGGTTTTAGCCAACTCGCACAGGCTGTCAGCTCACAGCTGAAAAGGCCTTACTTCAAACGTGACCTACCGCGAAGCCCTTACCCGCGCCACCGACCAGCTCTCCATGCACCCGGAGCTTCGCCCCACCGCCCTCCCCGATGCGGCTCTCCTCCTGATGCATCTGCTCGGAGTTGAGCGCGCCACTCTCATCGCGCATCCGGAGCGTAAGCTCGAGCGCGAGCAGCAGGCCGCCTACCAGCGCCTGATCGAGCGACGCCTCACCTTCGAGCCTATCCAGTACATCACCGGCACCGTGGACTTCTACGGTCTCACCCTGCAGGTCACCCCCGCCGTCCTGATCCCCCGCCCCGAAACCGAGCTCCTGGTCGAGTCTGTCCTGACCCACCTGAACTCCGTCCCGAACTCCGTGCCCCGCATCGTAGACATCGGCACAGGCTCCGGAGCGATTGCCATCGCCCTCGCCAGGCACCTTCCGCGGGCCGAAGTAAATGCTGTGGATATCTCTGCAGAAGCCCTGCGAATTGCTTATTCAAATGCTGCGCAAAACCAGGTGCAAATCCTGTTCAAGCAGTCAGACCTCCTGGCCGGGGTCGCAGGTCCCTTCGACGTCGTCGTCTCGAACCCGCCTTACATCGCCCGGTCCGAAGCCCCGTCGCTCGCCGCCCAGGTCCGCGACCACGAGCCCTGGCAGGCGCTCTTTTCCGGCCCGTCAGGCCTGGAGATCTACGAGCGCCTTATCCCGCAAGCTCGAACGGCGCTCCGCCCCGGCGGCCTGCTCGCCCTCGAGATTGGCTTCGGACAACGTGACTTCCTCAACGCTCTCCTCGCCGGCTGGAATGACGTTAAGTTCCTCGAAGATCTCCAGCAAATCCCCCGCGTGGTCTTCGCTCACCGCCCCTGACCGGTCCCTTGTTTGTCCTTCGCGTAGGGAATCTGCGTTTCAAACCATCTCGGGTCTTAACGCGCCACCTCCGGCACCTTCTCGAGCGGCTCGCGCTTCGGCCGCATATTCGATAGCTCATCGGCCGTAAAGCGCGCTTCCGTACCGTCGCTGAACAGCACGATCAGACCATATCCATCTACCTTATAAAGCTCTTTAAACTCAATTCTCTCCGCCATAGTCTTGCCTCATCTTGCGGGTAAGATGCAGAATTTACAATGAGATAAAAATCCCATTCCTCTTATTTCTTCCCAGTTAAACGCATTGGCAATTCTGCTACCCTTGCTGTATGCAAATCTCTGCCGTCGCCGCCGTCAGCCTGTGCCTCCTCGCGTCCGCCGCTCTTGCCCAGCCCCCTGCCCAGCTTCCGGCAAAGCCTGTCGCCGCCCGCCTCGCCGCTCAGAAAGCCCTCTTCGACGACTCCTGGCAGACCAACCTGCGCCTCTCCCCCACCCTCGCCACCGCCATCGGCGACTACCGCTACAACGACCAGCTCGGCGACCAGTCGCTCGCCGCCATCCAGCAGCGCCACCAGATCAGTGCCGCCTATCTCGTCCGCATCAAGGCAATCTCGCCCGAAGGCTTCTCCGAAGAAGACCGCACCTCGCATGACCTCTTCCAGCGCAACCTCCAGGAAGGCATGGACGACTACGACCTGAAGGATTACGAAATGCCCGTCAACGCGCAGGGCGGCCCCCACACCGGTTTTGCCGACCTGCCGCTCTCCGTCCCGCTCGACTCTGTCAAGCACTATGACGACTACGTCGCGCGCCTGTACCAGATCCCCAAGGCCCTGCTCCAGACCGAGGACGTCATGCGCGCTGGTGTCCGCGACCACCTCGTCATCGTCAAGTTCCTGGCGGAAAAGATCCCCGAGCAGTGCCAGGGCATCATCGCCGCCGACCCCTTCCTGATCCCGCTCAAAAAGTTCCCGGCCAGCTTCTCGGACGCCGACAAGAAGCGCCTGACCGACCAGATCACCGCCGCCGTCAACACGGAAGTGCTCCCCGCCTACAAGCAGTTCGCCGGCTTCATCACCACCGAGTACGTTCCGACCGGCCGCACTACGCTGTCGATCGAGAGCCTCCCCGACGGCAAGCGCCGCTACCAGGCCGCCATCCGCCGCCTGACCACCACCAACCTGCCGCCGGCGGAGATCCACCGCATCGGCCTGGCCGAGTACGACCGCATCGTCGCCGAGATGACCGCGCTCGCCGCCGCCAACGGCTACAAGGACCTCGCCAGCTTCCGCCAGCACGTCGAAAGCGACCCCAAGTACGTCCCGTCGTCCGAGCAGTCCATCGTCGACGACTTCTCCCGCTACATCGCCCAGATGCAGCCCAAACTCATCGACCTGTTCACCGTCGTGCCCGCCGCGCCGGTCACGGTCGAGGCCATCCCCGACTTCCAGAAGGCCGCCGCCACCCACTACCAGACCGGCACCCCGGACGGCAAGCGCCCCGGCCGCGTCTCCGTCGCGGTGTCCGACTACCCGAAGCGCAGCTTCATCAACGATGAAGCCGTCGCCTACCACGAGGGCGTCCCCGGCCACCATATGCAGCTCTCGGTCCAGCAGACGCTGACCGGCCTGCCGGAGTTCCGCAAGCACGGCGGCAACTCCGCCTACACCGAAGGCTGGGCGCTCTACGCCGAGCAGCTCGGCAAAGAGGTCGGCTTCTACCAGGACCCCGGCTCCGACTACGGCCGGCTGCGCTCCGAGCTGTTCCGCGCCGTCCGCCTCGTCGTCGACACCGGCATCCACGACATGGGCTGGTCTCGCGACCAGGTCGTCGAGTACATGCGCAACTCGCACGCCATCGACGAGCCGACTATCCAGTCCGAGACTGACCGCTACATCAGCTGGCCCGCGCAGGCCTGCAGCTACAAGCTGGGTCAGCTCAAGATCCGCGAGCTCCGCGCCCGCGCCCAGGATCGGCTTGGTTCGCGCTTCGACGTCCGCACCTTCCACGACGAGATCCTGTCGGGCGGCAGCCTGCCGTTGGACCTGCTGGACGCCCGCGTAAACCGCTGGATCACCGCTCAGCTCCCCGCCAACGCTAAAAACTAGCCTAATCACCGAAAGAGGGAAAGGCTTCGCTCCTTTGTTGTCATTCCCGCAGGGATCTGCATTTGGAGCGCCACGACACTAACTTGCAAACTAACGCCCAGGGGTGCCCATGATTACCGCGGGCTTATCGCGGTTATCGTGGGCGCAGTCTCTTGCAAATGACCATTGAACGCAAAGCCCCGTCCACACACTTGTGTTCTTCCGCTGTTGCCTCTTCCAGCCCTCAAGCGATCCTACAAATCCGCAAAGCCACCCGCGACGTACTCCCTACAACATCGCACCATTGACCTCCTTGCTGCGCCCTTCGCACGTCACTCTCCCATGGTTCTCCACCGAATCGCGTCTTATCCAAGGCGTACGATTCGGCAACCCAGGTCTTGATCCTGAGACCTGGGTACCGCTGAAAGATGCTGAGGCATTCCCACAAAGCATCATGCACTACACCCGAAGGGGGATTCCAATCTGGATCTAACCCCAACGCAATGACTAACTTAGGATAAGAATCCGGGGGGGGGGGGATCCCGGTCAATAACCATTCGCCAGCAGATACTCCTCCGTAACGGTCCACTTGAGCACACCCGCAGGTGCCGGCTCAGCCTGGACGGCTCCACTCTGCGCTTGGCGCTCAGCGTACTTGGCCAGCACGTCGACCTCCACGTTGACGCGGCTGCCCGGCCGGAGCGTGTGCAGCGCGGTCGCCGCGTACGTGTGCGGGATGATCGCGACCGCGGCGATGTCG
Source organism: uncultured Acidobacteriaceae bacterium (assembly GCA_964249685.1). Classification (GTDB taxonomy): domain Bacteria; phylum Acidobacteriota; class Terriglobia; order Terriglobales; family Acidobacteriaceae; genus Edaphobacter. The sequence continues at coordinate 4,758 of CAXUDC010000088.1, read as the reverse complement.
CCCAGCACATCCGCAACGGTCAGCGAGATGCCGTCGATCGTGATCGAGCCCTGCGAGGCGACGTATTTGCTGATCTCGGACGGCACATGCACCCGCAGGCGCCAGTCGGTCTTCGCCTCGTCGGCCGGGTCGAGCGGCTCGATCGAAAGCAGCGTGCCGACGCCGTCCACATGCCCCTGAACCACGTGCCCGCCCATCGGCGAGCCCGCCGGCGTCGGCAGCTCCAGGTTGACGACCGCACCGGGGATGAGGCCCGCGAGCGTGGTGCGTTTGACCGTTTCGTCCGCCAGGTCGGCCGTGAACTGCGTCAGGGTCAGGTCGAGCGCGGTGAGGCAGACTCCCGAGACCGCGATCGAGTCGCCGGTGCGCAGCTTTGGCGCAAACGCCGGAGCGGAGACGGTGATGCGCGTGGGCCCGGAAGGACTGGCCGAGGGGGCAAGCGAGACGATCGTGCCAGTGGTTTCGATGAGTCCGGTGAACATGGCTTTAGCTTAGACGATCTCAGGCGCCGCTGCCCAGGGGTCGTGCAGCAAGCCGGAGACGCAGACATCGTCGCCGAAGTTTTGCTTGGTGAGCGAGGTCATGCGTTGCTCCAGCGCAAAGGGCGTGGGGCCGCCGTTGGCGAAGGGCAGGGAGCCGGGGCCGAGCTCCGTGGGTGCGTAGAAGAGCATGGCGCGGTCGACCAGGTTGTCTCTCAGCAGGGCCGAGTTGAGGCCGCTGCCGGCCTCGACCAGGACGCTTAGCAGCCGCTCCGCATGCAGGTGCGAGAGGACCTGACGCAGGTCGAGCGGCCCGGGCCCGGCGAGCTCCACGATCCGAACGCCTTTGCGTAGAAGCGTCTCGCGCGCGGCGGCCGCGTGCGTCGGCCCGCAAAAGACGAGCAGGTCGTTCTGCACGGAGCGTACCAGCGCGGACTCGGCCGGGAGCCGCAGACGCGAGTCCAGCACGACGCGCAGCAGGGGTCGCCGCCGGAGCAGGCCACTGCGGTCGGTGAGCTGCGGATCGTCGGCCAGCACGGTGCCGATGCCGGTCAGGATCGCGTCCGAGGCGTGGCGCATGCGCTGCACCTGCGCGCGGGACTCCGGACCGGTGAGCCAGTGCGGCTGGTTCTGAACACGATTTTCCGGCGGCGGCGCAAGACGGCCATCGATCGAAAGCCCGGCCTTGAGGGTGAGGAAGGGCCGCTGCTGCGTGATCGAGAGGGCGAAGGCCTCGTTGAGCAGCCGCGCGCGTAGTTGCTCGAGGCCGATGTGGACGTCGATCCCCGCCGCGCGCAGCCTGGCAATGCCGCTGCCGCTTACGGCCGGGTTCGGGTCGACCGTTGCGACGAAGCAGCGTACGATGCCGGCCGCGATGAGCGCGTCGGCGCAGGGGCCGGTGCGCCCGTGATGGCTGCAGGGTTCGAGCGTGACGTAGGCGGTTGCGCCCACGGTGCCGTGGCCGGCGGCGGCGGCCTGCTTGAGCGCGACGATCTCGGCGTGGTCGCGCTGATCGTAGTGGTGCGCGCCTTCGCCGAGGATGAGACCGTCCCGGACCAGCACGCAGCCTACCTGCGGGTTGGGGGAGGCGAGGCCTATGGAGGCCTCGGCGAGTGCCAGCGCGCGCTGCATGTACTCGGCGTCGGTCAACATGGCTAGTCGATCAGCGAGTCGATAAAGCTTTTGCTGTCGAAGGGGATCAGGTCGTCGATCTTTTCGCCAGTGCCGGCGTAGACGACGGGCAGGCCGAGCTCGGTGGCGATGGCGAGCACGATACCTCCCTTGGCGGTGCCGTCGAGCTTGGTCAGCACGATGCCGGTGACGCGGGCGGCTTCTGTGAACAGGCGGGCCTGGGTCAGGCCGTTCTGACCCGTGGTCGCGTCCATGACGAGCAGCGTCTGGTGCGGTGCGCCGGGGATGAGCTTTTCGGCGGTCCGACGCATCTTGTCCAGCTCCTTCATCAGGTCGGTCTTGGTGTGAAGGCGGCCCGCGGTGTCGACGATCAGCACCTGGGTGCCGCGTGCTTTTGACGCCGTGCAGGCGTCGTAGAGCGCGGCCGAGGGGTCGCCACCCTGCTTGGTCTTGATGATCTGGACGCCGGAACGCGTGGCCCAGACCTCGAGCTGCTCGATAGCGGCGGCGCGGAAGGTGTCCGCGGCGCACAGCAGCACGGTGCGGTGCTGCGCGGTGAAGTGCGCGGCGAGCTTGCCGGAGGTGGTCGTCTTGCCGGTTCCGTTGACGCCGACCATCATGATGACTTCGGGGCCGCTGTGCGGGCTGACGACGGGCTTGGCGACGCGATCGAGCACGGCCTGGAGCTCGCGTTTGAGCAGCACCTTGAGCTCGCTGCCGCCTTCGATGCCGACCCTGAGCGCGCGCTGGCGCAGGTTTTCGAGCACAATTTCGGCCGTGGCCGAACCTACGTCGGCGGCGAGCAGCAGCGGCTCGAGGCTTTGCAGGGTGGACTCGTCGACCTCGCGGGTGAGCGCGATGACCTGCCCGATCGACTCGGCGAAGCTCTCGCGCGTGCGCGTGACGGCCTGGCGCATGCGGTCGAAGAAGCCGCGGCGGGGCTCTTCCGCGGGGGCGGCGCGGGCGACTACTTCAGCGGCCTGCTCGGCGAGCTCTGCCGGGGCCTCGTCTTCCTCTGGTTTGCGCTTGCCAAAAAACGAAAAGGCCATGGAGGATTAGTTTATCAAGCGATGCGGAGTGCCGTACCTTCGCGGGAAGGCGAGGGCATCAGCAGGCGTGAGTTTGGTTCCGGATTGGGTCCATGCGGCACCATCTTACCGCCGTCCTTTTTAAAGACGAACAAGGCGAGCACGAGGACGATGAGGATAGCCACCGCGGAGAGGATGACGATCAGGAGGAAATTGGGGCCTTTGGGTGCCTTCTCATAGAGCTTCATGGTGGGTAGGATGCGTCTCTGGATCAAATGGACTTGCCTTACTCGTCGCGCCCGGGCCTGGCCATGAGCTCCTTGATGGCCTCGCGCGGGCTTTTGCCGTGGTGCAGGACGGCATCCATCTGCTGGGCGATGGGCATTTCGACGCCGTAGCGCGCGGCGAGCCCGAGCGCGGCGGCGGTCGAGCGCACGCCCTCGGCGACCTTGCCGTTCATGCCGGCGAGGATGTCTGGCAGCTTGCGGCCTTTGCCGAGCTCGATGCCGACGGAGCGGTTGCGGCTGAGCGAGCCCGTGCAGGTGAGCACCAGGTCGCCGACGCCGGCGAGCCCGGCGAGGGTCTGGCGGCGGCCTCCGCATGCGACGGCCAGGCGCGTGATCTCCGCAATGCCGCGCGTGATGAGCGCGGCGGAGGTGTTGGAGCCGAGGCCGAGGCCGTGGATGACGCCGGAGGAGAGCGCGATGACGTTTTTGAGCGCGCCGCCGAGCTCGACGCCGGTGACGTCGTCGTTGGTGTAGATGCGCAGGGTGGGGGAGGTGAACTCGCGCTGCACGAGGTGGGTGATCTCGGACGTGTTGGCGGCGACGACGAGCGCGGTGGGCTGGCCGGCGGCGACCTCCTGCGCGAAGGATGGGCCGCTGAGCACGCCGCAGGGGTTGCTGGTGACGGCGGCGATGACCTGGGTCATGCGCAGGAACGTGCCCTCCTCGATGCCCTTGCTGGCGGAGAGGATGATCTGGTCGCGCGTGAGCACGGGCGCGATCTGCTTGAGCGTGGCGCGCAGGTGCTGGGAGGGCGTGACGCAGAGCAGGAAGTCCGCCTCGAAGATGGCGCCGGGCAGGTCGGAGGTGACGACGATGTCCATGGGCAGGGTGTAGCCGGGGAGGTAGGGCAGGTTTTCGCCGGACTCGAGCAGGTGCTCCGCGAGCTTGGCGGAGTGCGCCCAGAGGGTGAGGCTGTGGCCGCCGCGGCGCGCGAGCGAGATGGCCAGCGCCGTTCCCCACGCACCTGCGCCGAGGATTGCAATTCTACTCATACGGCCGCCTTGTCCGGTTTGCGCTTGGGGCCTTGCTGCCGAAGCGGCTCTCCGTTCCGGCCAGCAGCCGGCGGATGTTGGCGTGGTGTTTGGCGATGACAAGGATCGCGATGAAGCAGTAGCCGAGCAGGAACATGGGCGAGCGATCGCGGGTGAAGTGGTACAGGAAAAAGGGCAGGGAGGCGGAGGCCAGGATGGACGCCAGCGAGACGTAGCGGGTGAGCGCGAAGACGAGCGCGAAGACGAGGAGGATGCAGCCGGCGGTGGCGGGGGAGAGCGCGAGGAAGACGCCGAGGGCGCTGGCGACTCCCTTGCCGCCGCGGAAGCCGAGCCAGACGGGAAAGACGTGGCCGAGGATGGCGGCGACGGCGGCCAGCATGGCGAGGTCAGGGTTGCCGGGGACGTAGCGTTTGACGAGTTCGACGGCGAGGTACGCTTTGCCGAGATCGAGTAGAAGGGTGAGAAAGCCGAGACCCCTGGCGCCCGAGCGCGCGACGTTGGTGGCACCGATGTTGCCGCTGCCGGTGGAGCGGATGTCCTGCTTGAGGAAGATACGGACGAGCAGGTACCCGAACGGGATGGACCCGAGGAGGTAGGCTATCGAAGGGTAGAGGTACCAGGGATTCATCGTCGCTGATGCCAGTTTAGCAAGAGTTTGATTCGGTGGCGGTTCGAGCGGTCTTTGCGAGAGTAACCCCACGATAACCGCGGTGATCATGGGCACCCCGGGATTTCTCCGGAGATAGTGCCGGGGTGAAGCCGGTTTGTTACGGCTGACTTGTTCGTGGGACTGAAGTTCCACGCTTCCACCCAGGTATGTGACCGGGGGCTTCTAGAGGAG